>NZ_CP074175.1:0-5940 GCF_019968825.1 Enterobacter sp. JBIWA003 | reverse complement strand
AATCTTGCAGGTGCCTGCCAGGATAAGACTTCGACAATCAAATCCTAGCAGGGCTGGCTAGCCTTGTCACTACCAGCTTAATACCATTCAACGACATTAAACTCATATCTGCACCCTTGACGCTCAGGTCTACGCCCCGGACTCCGGCAGGATAAACAGGCAAACGGTGGGAAGGTTCAAACCTAACCAGCTCGGGAAAGAAGCTGGCTCTGCCCCGTCTCACGTGAACGCATCACGTACCTGATAAGTGAGCAACAAGGTAGTATTTGCGGTGAAGTGTGATTGCCACGGTCTGGCACAACACCCACAAAATCTGAAGAACACAGAACGGCCAGGCGCTGGTCGCTCCGCTCCCGTTTTTTGGTGTACCCACCACGGGGGCATTAGGTATGTATTGCCTGATGATTTGATTTAGGCAAAAGAACCGGAGAAAATCCACGCAAGCAACAGGCATAAAGGAATTATGGATGAATCTACGTTACTGGACTCTGCTGAATGGTGTCATTCTGCTTCTTACCGGCACCTCCATCGCACTTGCGGGCACTATCGAAGCCATCAATCATACAAAATGGGCGATTAATAACTTCAGCGTTAACGGACAGTCCGGGCTGGATGCCATCGGTCCCTTTCAGGGCGGCGGCGGCGGGTGCTGCTACAGCGCTCCGCCATCATGGAAGCCCGGCATGACCGTCAGGGTAGACTGGGAAACAGGTCTGGGTAGCACTCTTGATATGCCAGAACCCAAACCCATCCCACCCGATACCACAGGAATGTCTCAAAAAGAAAGAAATCGTGCATGGGATGTTTATGGTGATAAAACGAGTGAATGGTTCGCAAAAATCAGGCGGATGAAAAAACAGCATTCACGCATCGTGCCACTCCCGCCCTATACATCCACAGACAAAACCTGCGGCATTACCGTTCATTTCCAGCCCTGTGATCAGATAAAAGTCACGACAAGTTGCGCCGATTACGGTAGTCCGGCCTATCCGGTAAAAGACCCCATTCAGATGAAGGAACCAGCCGTATGTCCAAAGTAAACACCTCACTGGTCTGGTATCCGCCATTCTTCCCGGAGCGGGGGCGTCTTCCCTCTGTCGCTTCTTTGACCGGGAAAAACTGCCACCGCCAGGACAGCCAGGAGCGGGCTTACCATAACGAACTCTGTCTCGCCGCAAACCGCCGGGTCGCCCCTCCCTGCTGCAAAACCCTGCATATCAGCCTGTTTTTTGACGGTACCGGCAACAACCTCAATCATGACCTCAACATCGCAGACCCCAAACATCCCACCAATATCGCCCGCCTGTTTCGCGCCACTGTAGGCCAGGGCTATGCCGCCGGTCTCGGAAATAAAAACATGGCCCTGACGGACCTTCCTGAAACCGCCGGCAACAAGTATTACAAGTACTATATGCCAGGCGTTGGCACCCCGTTCCCGGAGATTATGGATCTCGATTTCACCATGAACGGGCTGGCCTTCGCCTCTCGCGGGGAAGACAGGATTAACTGGGGACTGCTGCGTATCATTGATGCGCTGCGACGTACCACTGGCCTCGGGAAAATGGACGACGGAGAGTGCTGGGCGTCGGTTCAGGCCATGTCCAGCGAGATGATGTCCTTCGGACTGACCGGTAGCAGCAACCGCTATAACGAGTTCCAGCGTCTTCTCAAATCCCAGCCACTACACAGCAGACTGAAGACGGCGCTTAATCCGGGTGAGCCAGGAAAAGTCAGGCTGCTGGGCATTAAGCTGTATATTTACGGGTTTTCACGGGGAGCCGCGGCGGCTCGCGCCTTTGTCAACTGGCTAAGCGAACTGTTTCCCGCGCCACAGGAAGGGCAGGATAAACCGGAGCAGTGTCTGATGGCCGGCGACCTGAAAATTCCTGTCAGCGTTGAATTTCTCGGCCTGCTCGATACCGTCGCATCTGTCGGAATACCGCATATGGCACCGATTGCCGAAGGGCATATGGGCTGGGCTGATGGCAGTCAGGAACTGCCGGAGGAAAAAAAATACGGCGGACTGATAAAGCACGGCGTGCATCTGGTTTCCGCTCACGAGCAGCGTCTGTGTTTTCCTCTGGACTCCATCCGCCGCACCGATGGCACCTATCCGGCCGGCTGCGTCGAAGTACTCTATCCCGGCATGCACTCCGACCTCGGCGGCGGCTATCCGCCAGGGGACCAGGGCAAGGCGAACGGGCCGGATGATGCCCTGCTGCTGTCGCAGATTGCCCTGCATGATATGTACGCTGCCGCTTTCGCCGCCGGAGCACCGTTCAAGGTTCCCCCGGAAGCCATACCTGACGCGCTGAAAAAAGATCGGTGGCGCGAATTACCACCTGATGTACAGGATGAATTTATCATTCATCCTCAGTTGATCCATCGCTTCAACGCGTGGCGCACCCTGACCCTGAACCTCACCGCCTCTGAGGAAAAGACCAGTCCGGAGCAGACCTCACAGTTCACTCCCGCCAGCGCTTCGGTGCCGCTGGAAAGTGCCATGGAAGCCCAGATCGCCTGGCTGACCGCCTGGCGTATCGGTCGTTATGCCGCAGGAACCTATAAAACACAGCGATTTTACCGCGATGCCGCCGCTAACGGTCTGGATGCCGACAGCGACCCGGAAGTCCGCAAGGCACATGAACAAGAGCGGGCAGACAAGCAGGAAGCCGCAGAAAAGGCGCGCAGAGACGAGATTATCAAGGTGCCAAAAGGCAGTTTTATCCTTCTGCCTCAGGGGCCAAAAGACTTCGATGCCGCGCTCGGTCAGACCCAGCTGCGACAGGGCGCAGAAGAGTTCAGGGAGGATTACCGGGAGCTGCGGCGAGACAGTACAGAAACATGGTATTACGAACCCCTTTACGCCCTGAAAAATACCATGTACCTGCTGAATACCGACGATGAATACGCAGAGTGGCTGCGCATGAAAACCGCCGGAGAGTCCCGGCTGAAAGTGCTGTTTCCTGACACCGGCGAAGCCGGCAATACAGACCAGCCGGCCGGTCTTGTCCGGGCATTGTTTGACGATCAGATCCATGATTCACGGGCATGGTTCATGCACAATGCTTTTGAGTCCCGTGAACCCTGGGGCGGTTACTTCCGTTACCGGATGGTCTATTTCGGCGACAACTGCAACAAATCGCTCTCACCCCTTATCGTCGCCGGCTGGGTGGTGGGTGCCGCCACACTGGCAGGCGGCGTGGCTCTTGCCATCAGGCAGAAAAGCGTTCAGGGGAAAATACTGGGCGTCGCCGGTACCTTCGGTGCCATCAGTCTGGAAGTGGAAGCGATTGATATTCTGTCCGGGAAACCGATCCCCATGTTACCTGGCACTGAGCTACTGAGAGCCTTCACACAGCAACCGGGAGTGGAGCAAAAAGCCGCCATGGCAGAGCAGTATATCGCCCAGCAAAAAGCCGCGATTAACGTCAGCTGGCTGGAGCAGGCAGAGGCAGTTATGAAATAACCAGGATTAAACATAACATCCGTTATCGGTACCGCTAAAAACGACTGGCGGCGTTTCCGGGGTCAGACGGGCGAAAGTCGTGGCTGTGAAACCGAAAAACCACCGGAAACGCGCACGGTAAATTTTAACCGTCTGCATGCCCATGCAGCCAGATGAATAACGCCTGATTTCACCGTAATCAGGCGACGAAACGTCTGTTTCCGGCAAAATTCTCAGTCACCGTACTCCCTGTCTCCCAGTTCCAGGGTTTTCTCATGCTCCCGCTGCTTCTTTTCAGCCTCCGCCAGTTCGTGCCGCTGCACTACCGGCTCAAACGACTCAGTTGCCCGCTCAAGTGCTCCACCTGCTGACTCAAGCGCATGACCTGCCCGCTCAGCCGCTCGTTGTCCCGTTGCATAAGACCACACATCTTCCGCAATTCCCCGAAGGCGCTCTCCCACTCGTCCAGCCTTTGCGAGTAGTCCTGCTGTAACTTCTCTAATGCGTTCAGCAACTGCGTTTCCAGCTCTGTCATGCTCCGTTACTCCTTCACCAGCTTCACCGCGTTCCGCTTCCCGCTGTCCGCCGTCCAGTCCGCTTCGGCTTTCATTCCCTTCGGCAGCACCAGAAAGCGTCCGCGGCTGTCTTCCAGGTGCGTCACGCCCCATGTCTTCGCGTTCAGCTTCGACAGCGCCGCGTTCTGCCGGTCGATTTCCGCCAGGTTCGACGCTATCAGGCTCCCCTGATACCACAGCACCCCGCTCAGGCTGGCGCACAGCAGCCCTGACACCATGGTGATGGTCAGCCACGTCCGCCCGACCATACGCATCACGCTCAGCCTGTTCGACTGCATGGCTTCGGTCATGCCCTTCTCGTGGGCGCTGATGGCGTCGCTGATTCTCGACAGACTTGAGTTCAGTGCCTCGCTGACAGACTTCTCGTGCCCGCTGAAGGCGGCTTTCAGCATTTTCTCGGTAGACTGCTGCTGCTCTCTCGATTTCTTCTCCATGTCCGTCGCCAGCTTCAAAAGACTGCTCATAAATCGCTCCCTTCAGTCGGATGTTCCGCCCCCCGTCAGGGTCGGCAATGCTGATACTGTTTTTTGTGGTACGCACCACGTCAAAACCTGCCGCCGTGAGCGCCTCAGTAACGTCCTGACGCGTTTTCAGCTCTCCGACCACGCAGAGACGCACCAGACCGTCCGTAATCGCCTCAGCGGCCTCCTGCTTCGTTTTCGGCAGGGTGTTCGGCGTGACCAGCGTCCGGCGGTTCTCCGGCGCGTTCGGGTCGTGTAGCCCCAGACGGGCATTCACGATGGTCTGCCAGGCATCAATACGCGGACGGTCGGCACGGTCGTAGTACGGCTGCAGCCGCTTCCCGGTCAGTAATTCGGTGTTCGGGATAAGAAAGTTCAGCTCCAGCCGCCCCTTGTCCCGGTGCTCCACCCACAGAATGCTGTACTGGTCTTTATCGAGTCCGGGCATCAGAACCCGCTCGAAGCTGTCCATCACTTTTTCGCTCTGTCCGGCTGGCAAATCCGCCTCCGCGAACGACAGCACCCCGGATGTGTATTTCTTCGCATACGGCGAGGCGTCAATAAGCTCCCGTACCTCCTCCGGCTTCCCCTGCAGGACGCTTGCGCCCTCGCGGTTGCGCTCCTTCCCCAGCAGATAGTCCACCGGGCCTGAACCACCGCCGCGACCTCTGGCGTGAAATTTAACGATCATCGTCCCGCCTTTTCTCCAGTACCGCATGCCGCAGCCGCTCAAGTCCGGCGTCGATGGCCATCAGCGTGGACACAATCTGAACACGGTCATGGCCGCTCCCGCCACCGGCATTAACCCGACGCGCTATCTGGTTCAGGTTGTTACCCATTCCGGCAAGCTGGCGCAGCAGCACCGGTGCAAGTGTCGGGAGTTTGCCGGCGCGTGCCGGCTTCTCGTCCAGACACGTCTGACGCATCCACGCCGCGAGCTGTTTGCCGTCGCAGCGTTCCAGCAGTCGCCGGTGCTCGTCTTCCGTCACCCACAGGGTGAGCATTTTGGTGCGTTTCTCGGGCAATCAGGCCTCCTGATAACGCCGGGACGGGCGGGAAATATTTTCCCGGTCGGCGTGGCGTTGGACAAGCCGCAGGCGCGTCAGGCTTTTAGCAGGTTTCGGGGCGCAGCCCTGAACCAGTCACGTAGCGCTAGCGGAGTGTATACTGGCTTAATATGTTAGCACTGTGTCGGATGGCAGTTCATTCGCTCTCTCTTTTTGGCAGTAAAAAATTCCGGCGCCGGCGCGTAAGCAGACAGTGAAAAAACAGGGGAAATGACGCCTTCTCGCTCATTCGCTCGCTGACGCTCGGTCATGAGACTGCGGCGGGCACTACAATTTTTTTTCTCACGCAGAAAGCGAGGAATGACGGGGATATTGTTGAAAGATCCTGAAAGATCAGACTCCAGATGTACAAAAGCCCCGTGACAGAATCACAGGGCTTCGGTACGCTT
>NZ_CP074174.1:0-12591 GCF_019968825.1 Enterobacter sp. JBIWA003 | reverse complement strand
CGCTTTTCCGGTGCATCCGATATATCAGGTCACAGAGCGGGGAAACCGGCTGCGGAAACGTCACCATACCGGGCAGGAAAAACCGGGCGAGCAGGCTCCCGCACCAGACGGAGGACATCTGACAACGGGCGATCGCGTGGTGGTGCTGCGGGAAAACACGTTTGAACTGAACGGAATACCCCAGCGATTCGGGCTTACCCGGACACTGAACAGCAAATCAGAGATGAACGGGGCGGCGTTCTGGGTATCGCTTGACCCGGTGTTTATGGCCCCGGACGGCGAGCAACGGGCCCACCTGCCCGTATGGATGCAGCAGGCGATTGCGCAGGGAGAGTATGATGCGGTCGTCAAGCCGGCCACTAAATGCACCGTTGCCGCCGGTGATGCGGTGGGGTATCTGGCGGAGGATATCGCCCCGGACGGGATGCAGGGTGTGGAGAAAAGCGCCTTTGCGCATATCGAGCTGCTAAGCACTGACAGCCGGATGCGGGATTTTCTGAACAATACCGCCCAGGTGAAAAGCGGGCAGAAGTATATTCATATCCACCCGGAAAGCTTTCTGTACGAGCGTTCCGGCGACACCTTCACCCGCACAGCCGGGCAGGTGAAGAAAGACATTCACCAGATCCTGCCGCAGGACAAGTGCCACCCGTTCACCGACAGCAACGGGAAACGCTGGTTTACTATCGGGGAAGGTGCCTGGCTGAGTGAGTCGGATGTGGATGCGGATATTGCGCAGTATGACCTGATGAAGCTGGGCTTCTCGGCCTTTGAGGAGCCGCCCACGTCCGATATGACGAAATCCCTGCATGAGGGCTGGATCAAGTCCGCATTCACGCAGCTTGCGGAGTGGGTGCGACCTGAACGCGGCATTCAGGAACAGCAGGTGTCCACCTGGTATAAAGCTATTCTGCGAAAAATGGACAGCGACAGCAGCGGCGACCTGTCCGGGGCGGAGCTGTATCATGCCGTCCACTTCCCGGAGATGGATGTGCGGGATATTGCGGCGCGGATGGTGGTGAAGCATGACAGTGAATGGTTTGGCGGCAGTCAGCATCACCGCTGGAAAACGTTCCTGCAACGGACAGACCGTCTGTATGTGACTTATGTGCGGCAGTGGTTTGACGATATGGAATGGATGAGTCAGGTGCCTGAGTTCAGCAGCGGTGAGCCTGTCTGGCATATGCATCCTATAGTGTTCCTTGATGCTCTAAAGATAAATTTAAATACTAAAAAGCTAGTCGGGAAAGAATTTGTAAGATTTGTATTTGATGAAGCGAAAAAAAATGAAGCTGAATCTCATGTGCCTGCTGCCATTACGACAGCACAAGCTATATTAGAAACTGGGTATGGTAAATCTGTCCCTGTTGATATTTATAGCAAAGAATATAGCAATAATTTATTCGGGATAAAGGCTCACGGTAACCCTAGTTACGTTTGGGTTAATACGCATGAATTTATCAACGGAGTTAAAACTGCTGTTGTAGATAAATTTATGAAATATAGTTCATATGAGGAAAGTATTTCTGGGCGCTCTGATTTCTTTGTGAAAAATAAAAGATACCATTTCTTGTTTGACTATGACGACCCATGTGATTGGGCTAGAGGTCTACAAAAGGCTGGCTATGCCACAGATCCAAACTATGCAAATAAGTTGATTTCGATTATGAAAAAGGAGTCGTTATTGTGATTCGTAAGTTGTTTTTTGTTTTATTATTTGCACCATTAATGTCATGGGGTGGGTGCGCTGAAATTAATTCAGTTGCAGAGCAAAATCAAACTCTAATTCCAACGAATGAATCTGGGTATGTAGTTAATGACATGCATCGAGTGTATTTTTATAGTGCTCCGGATGAGGGTTGTAAAATAAAGGGGTTGTTTATTGTTCGTGGTGATTTGATTAATGTGTATGCTGATTATCAGGGTTTTTCATCTGTTATGTTCTTTAAAAAAAATGGCGATACAGTTAGTGGGTGGGTTCATTCAGATTCGATAAAATCGACAGGGACAGGGGTTGGTCCTACAGAACAATAAAAAGGATCTTCTTGAGATCCTTTTTGGATCGTCGTAATCTCTTGCTCTGTAAACGAAAAAACCCGCCAGAAGGCGGGTTGGTTCGGGTTCTTCGAGCTGCAAACTCGTAGAAACCGGGCGGTAACTGATCTTCGCAGGAACAGTCACCAAAACAGTACAGTCAGTTTAGCTGCTTCAAACTGGCTTCTTCAAGAGAAAAAGTTACTTTTTCACTCTCACGTTCCTGCGATCTCCAGTTACCAGTGGCTGCTGCCAGTGGTGTTTTTGCGTGCTTTTTCGGGTGGGATCATGTGACCAGTCCCCGGAACAGGCGCAGCAGTCAGGGACGAGACGGCAAGGGTGCATAGTCCAGCCAGGAACGCTCCATCTGTACAGACCTGAGAGCCATGCGTGGTATGAGATAACGCGGCAATAACAGCGGAAAAGGCTTCGGGGAACGGGACAGAAGGGGTGCAGGAAGGCGCACCGGGGTAGTGTGAAGGGCGACCGCACATTGCTGAAATCCTGCTGAGTTCATCCCCTCGACCGTGACGCATTTTTTTTGCGGCCAGCGAGGGGGAACTTCTGTAAACGGCCAACGGCGGGGTATTCGCTGGGGGGAGGGGGGGTTGCCTTTAAGGGAGAGCTACACCCTTTTTTTAGCCTGTCTTCATCGCTATCAGTTCGCAACGCCCGCCGCAGTCTCACGGCCGGAGCGTAGCTACCGAGTGAGCGAGGAGGCGTAATATCCTCTGCTCTTGCTGACGGTCACCTAACGCGCCTGTGTGTCGTTTTGCACACAGCCTCCAGTTTTCTCCCCTCCTTCCGATAACAACACCAGATAGGTGAAGTCTGTAGGTTTTCTGATGAACATTTTACGTTAACCTATCTATGTTTCTTTTTTCTCCTTGCGGAGAAATGCAAGTCATCCCCGCTGTGGCGTGGCTGACTTCAGGGGTAAAGCCACTGCTTACGCTGGCTGGACGCCATCGACGCAGCGTCTTTACCCCTCTTTCTGTCTTAGCCCGGCTGGACGCCGGTCACGACCGAAATTCACCCGGCCCCCGTCAGGCTCACGCCTGACCACCCACAAAAATTCACGGTGCTGGACGCACCTGACGAAGCAGCAAAGCTGCTCCTGATTTTGTGGGTGGTCAGCCGCTCGCTGTCGCTTACTCTGACGGGGGCCGGAACACCGGAAAAGACAGCACTGGGGTGCCGCCTTTTCCTCTCGCACGCTTTGGGCGTGCTCGTTGTTCCTCCGGGGCTGCGCCTTTTCCGCATGGGGCGGAAAGAGGCTGGCCTCCGTGGCGAGCGCTGAACGCTTTCACCACGGACGTGAACGCCGCCGCCATGCCTTGGGGCATGTCGTCAGCTTGCGCAGATGGGCTGCGCATCACGCCGGTAAACCCGTCGTCTGAAGGAGAGAGGTTGCATGTTGAATACGGATTCGCTTGCCTGGCAGTGGCATATCCCGGAGCTGGCCCGGCAGATTTACCCGTGGGTCAGCTGGCTGTACCGGGAGTATTACGGTCTGGCCGGGGCTTTTCTGGTCATTGGCCTGTTTTTCGGTCTGGCTGAACTCTGGGCCGGACGGATGCGTTTTGTGGGCCTGAGCCATAAGGAGCGGCGGGAGTATGCCGATCGCTATAAGCGCGACAATGACAGGGCTGCGCCATTTTCGGTGCTGGCCTCGCTGGATTCTCCCGGGCGGATGGTCAGGGCACGGCGGCATGTCTGGAACTACGCGTACTGGCTGACCGGCGCTGCTGGTCTGGCCCTTCTGGGGGGGCTGGTTGTCGCCGTGTTTATCGAGAGCTGGGGAGAGTCGCTTAACCTCCGGCCGGGGTACGTCACGTATGCGGATTATTTTCTGCTGGGGCCGGATAATCTGTTCGGGGTAGCCTGGTGTGTCGGTGGTCTGGTCGTCGGGGTACTTCTGGCGCGGCTGCTGGCATTCCTGCTGCTTGACGGTCATTTTGCGGCCGCTGACGAGGCGGTCAATGCCAAACTGAATCAGGAGAGCCGTCGCAGCAGCCAGCGCACCGGCGAAATGACCGACGTGCGCCACCTGCATTTCGGGGAGCCGGTGCCGGTCAACGCGCTGGCCGATTTTTCCGCGGAGCAGGCCCGGCAGCAGCAGGTGGTGTTCCTGGGTAAGGACGAGGACGGCCAGCCGGTGCGGGTTCCGCGTGAGGCGTGGCGCAAGACCAACATTCAGATCCTCGGCCTGCCCGGCAGCGGCAAGAGCGTGATGGCTACCAACGCGCTGATTCGCTGTGTGCGCGATTTCGGGGACGCGGTAGTGTACTTCGACCCGAAGGGCGACGCGTGGGCGCCGCACGTTTTCCGGGCGCACTGTCCGGACTTCACCCTGCTGGACCTGCGGCCGGGGAAACCGGCGCAGCTGAACCTGTTCCGCGACCTCGACCAGTACGCCTTGAAGAATCTGCTGGTTGCCGGGTTTAACCTGGCGGAAACCGGCGATGTGGCCGACCACTACCGTATCAGCGAGCAGAAAGCGGCGAAGCTTATCGCGGACCAGTTCCCGCACGGCGCGAACATTCAGGGGTTCCGTGGTCATTTCTGCAATAACACCCGCTAAGGAAAAATGAAGTTCTTTGGATTGAATCGCTTAGTGCGAACTGGCCTGTACCGTTCAAGGGGACGGTCAATTTCGTTCCACAGGTAATCTCCGGTGAGAGATATATGACCCCACGGTAGTGGCGCCACGCTGGACAACAGCTCTTCCGGTATGATGATCCCCTGGCTGCGAACGTAATCAACAGCACGGCTGAGATAGACCGTGTTCCACAGGACTATTGCATTAACAACAAGGTTGAGGCCAGATGCCCTGTAAGCCATAGCCTCGGCAGCTCTGTTACGAAGCTCGCCAAGTTGGTGAAGAAAAATGGCGCGGGCAAGGGCATGGCGGCTTTCGCCTTTGTTGAGAATGGCATGTGATCTGCGACGTAAGCGGGTATCAAGCAACCAGTCACAAATAAAGATAGAGCGTTCAATGCGTCCCATTTCTCGCAAAGCCTGGTTGAGCCGGTTTTGTCTGGGAGACGCTGCCAGCTTTTTCAGTATCACTGATGGAGGCACCAGACCTGCGCCGATCGAAGCCTTTAGCCGCAGCACCTCATCCCAGTGTTGCTCTATAACATCCATCCTGGCTCTTCCGGCAATCAGAGCATCAAGTGGCCTGTATTCCTCCGAGGGAGTAATGACGTACAGTCTGCGACTACCCAAATTGCGAATGCGGGGAATGAGCCTGTAACCAAAGGAGTGAAACATCGAAAATGTTGTTTCAGTCGCACCGGCAGTATCGGTGGCATGTTCATGAATTTCCACTGAACTTTCGTTGTGAAGCAAACCATCGAGTACGTAAGGTGCTTCACTCTCAGAGGCCTGGATCATTCTGGAGAAAAAGGACGCAAACCGGTTCGACAGAAAGCCATAAATCGACGCTCCTGGCCGCTTGCCGTATTTTGCATTGTATTCAAGGCTGGCTTCACCACGTCCGCCGGCAGGGAAAAACTGCCCGTCCGAGGATGATACATGGCCATCCCCCCAGATAGCGGCAAAAGGATGTTCCTGCTGGGCATCGACCAGTACCGAGGTTGCAGCTGCATAGGTTTCAGCGCGTAAATGACGATCCACCATTACCATCATCTGGTGAATGGTGACACCACGTGAACTCTGTGCCATTCGTTCAGCTCCGGCATTAGTCGCATCAGCAAGGATCGCTGCCATGAGCGACGCTTCGTCTTCAGCCTGTTCTCCGGTGCGATAATGGGTGAAACAATCAAGAAAATTAGTCCAGCTATGGACTTCAGCGAGCAGGCTGGTGATCCTGACCCGGGGAACCAGCATGTAAAGCTTTCGGCTGAGTGTGGTAATCCTGTCGCTATCCTCCTCGCGGATTGGTGAAACGGACAGCCCTCTGTCAGAAAGCTCTGCATCAGGTATGGCATTATCAGCGGCGGCTTTTGCCAGCGCTTTTAGTTTTGTATCTAGAGTGGCGGTACGCTCCGCCCTCCATTCCGAAAAATTATCCGGAATGGCAAGTCCGAGCCGTGATTCTGTACGCATCTGGTCGAAAACATGGCGTGGTAGAAGATAATCCTCAAAACTGCGCCAGGCCCTGCTGCCATCAACCCATATGTCTCCGGTTTTCAGCCGCTCCCGCAGATGAACGAATACGGCAACCTCCCATGCCTGAAAATCTGTATTTCCCGCCCCCGGACTGACTCGCCGCAGCCATTTACGGGACATAAAATCGAGCGGTACCTTCGAGGGAAGTTTTCGACCGCGGTAGAGTGCCAGAAGATGATCCACAGCCAGCAGAACCGGCTCATCCGCGCGAAACGCCCTGAAAGAAAAAGTACTGAAAATAAGCCGCCCCAGCTTACGTAATGATTTTTGTCTTCCGATAAGCTCGTCAAATTCGGTATTACGATGGGGTGATGCGACAGAAGCCGCAGCAGCCATACTGGCGATCAAACCTTCCCAGCCAAGTGATGCCGTTATCGCTGATGCAAAATCAGTCTTGCCGTCACGGGCATCCAGAAGCGCCTGACCCAGCTTTATATGAACCAGAGCCACGACTTCAAGCACTTCTGCGGCTTTCAGTCGACGCTCCTTCTGGCTTATCTCTGCCTTGCGCCTCGTGCTGCCAATCAATTTGCAGAACATATCAATAGCCAGATCGGTAATTATCGCCTGTTTTTCGATGACGAAGGCTGCCAGCGTGGCGCGGCGGCGTTCGGACGCCAGACGTTGTATCTCACGTGCATGTAAAACACGAGAATCGCGGGCAATAATACCGTAACGGTTTACATGGATCCTTTTGCGCTGCTCATCGGAGATTGCCGCTGCCCGTAATATCTCGAGCCGGCTAATCAGTCCTCTGAGATTCTTGAGTTTCACACCTTCCGGAGCTTCGGCTATCCAGCCAAGAAGGCTCCTTTCACCGGCTCGTTCGGTAAGTAGTTGCTCAAGTGCGGTGATAGATGAAGGCTCCAGATCCCTGATCAGCTCCCGGTAGGACAGCCGGCGGGCGGCTGCCCGCCCCGCCATTGCCAGGCGAACGAGTTGTGTCGGGACAGGGACCAGTAACTTTTTGTCCTTTAGCTTGTCGATAACCGCTCTGGTGATCGGTAGCCCCCGTTCGGTTGTTGCTGCCTCGCGTGCGGCCGCAAGAATGAGCATTCTGTAATCGCTGACCCGGACGGAACGAAGACCCAGGGCAGAGACAATTTCGCGGGCATGCTCCCGACGAGTCTCCTCGCGTTGGGCGTAAAGTGTAAAAACGGCTGGGTCAATATCCAGTTGCTCTGCAACAACAGCGATAACCGCCTCCGTAGGAACCTCTCCTGCACGTAGCGTACGACCGAGGTCGCGGATAAGTGCGAGCTGAACAGCAAAACCAAGGCGGTTATGAGACCGACGATGCGATCTGGCGAATGCAACATCTTCACAGGACAGTGCAAACCGGGAAAGCGCCTCCTCATAAACCTCAGGCAGCGCAAAAAGAGCATCATGCGATTTGGCGTCAAGAAAGGACATCGGCCTGGTCTGCCTTCAGATTGCAGGATCCTGGCCCGGTCCAGCCGATTCGCCGCAGCGTATCGATGAGTGTCGAGCGCGGTACCCTGAATGTGCGACACACTGACGCTTTACTGGCACCGGTTTCCAGAGCAGTGAGGATCTGCTCAACCTTTTCAGCATCTATCGTCGGTGGTCTTCCACCTTTTCGCCCCCGTCGGCGAGCTGCAGCCAGGCCCGCATTAACACGTTCAGCGATAAGCGTTCTTTCATATTCAGCGAGGGTGCCGAAAAGATTAAAGAGGAACGAGCCATGTGGCGTTGTTGTATCGATGGCTTCAGTCAATGACTTAAAGGCAACACCGCGGATTTTCAGGTCTTCTACAATTCGGATCAAATGTGAGAGTGAGCGACCAAGCCTATCAAGCTTCCAGACTATCAGGACGTCACCTTCTCGCACCTCTGCAAGGCAGGTCTTAAGTCCCGGGCGATCATCGCGCGCACCAGAGGCATGATCCTGATGTAAATGGCGGGGGTCAACTCCGGCAGCAATCAATGCATCACGCTGCAAAGCAACAGACTGACGTTCATCATTGCCTGATACTCGCATATAGCCAATCAACATGTGCGACAAACCTTAAAATTGAGCTTGTCGTACAATGTCTCATTCCGACAGTGTTTGTCACGTAAAAAATAAGGAGTTTACCCCCTCAATTTTCTCCAGCGGCAAGATCTGACGGAAAACACTTGTTTTCCGTCAGGGCGAAAATCGCTTAGCGTGTATTATTGCAGAAATGACCACGGAACCCCATTCAGCAGGTGCTGGCGGCGGCGTATGCGCTGCCGGAGGCGCTTAAAAAGGACGTGAAGGGGCTGATCACCAAGCTGGAGAACGTCGCGGACCTGAGCGTCCTGCAGACGGATTCCGGTATTGATGTGGCGGGGATTATCAACGGCGGCGGCTGCCTGTACGTCATCGGATCGATGGACGACGAGGCGGTGATCCGGGTGCAGAAAATGCTGTTTGCCCGCTGCGCGCAAATCATCATTGCGCGGGACGAGTTCCGCGCGTGGCCGCACGTCAGCGTGATGCTCGATGAAATCAAATATCTGCTCTCGAAGTACGTACTCAACGCGCTGGGGACGCTGCGCAGCCGGGACTGTAACCTGCTGCTGGCTCACCAGTCGCTGGGCGACTTCGGCCAGTGCGGGCAGGATCTGCCCGCTGATTTTGTGAAAACCACGGTACTGGATAACACGCCAATCCGCTGGTTCTATCGCGCGGCCAGCCAGGAGTCCGCGCAGTGGGCGGCCGGACAGACCGGGGAAATCCGGGTGGACGTGGAGCGCCGCCGGGCCAGCCGGGAGGCGGGGAACGTGGAGCACATCAGCGGGGACAGCTTCATCCAGAAGGAAGCGCGGCCGCTGTTCGACGTGAACACCCTGCAACACCTGCCGGACGGGTTCGCGGTCATGACCGGGCTGGGCGTGGCGCGGCTGGCGTTCAGCAGCCCGCTGCGGGTTGAGCGCCAGGAAATTCCGCTGAAAAGCTTCCCGGTGCTTGCAAAAACGGACCCGCTGGCGGAGTACCATAAGGAGGTTGTGCGGCAGCGGCCGGGTGATGATGATTTTGCGGGGCTGTACTGATGGCACTGGAGCAATACAACGTCAGCCACGCGAAGCGACAGGCGCGGAACGCGGAGAAAACCCGGTTGGTCCTGCGCTGGCTGCGGGACGAACTCTGCTCGACGGCGGAAATCGTGGCCCGTCTGCTGGGGATTGGGGCGGTGCAGCCGGTTTACCGCTTCCTCGACAGCCTGGTGGCGAAAGGACTGCTGGTCCGGGCGAAGTACCCGGTTGACGGTCGTCAGGTCAGCGTGTGGGGGCTGACCCCGCACGGCGTGGCGTTCTCGTTCGACGAGAACGAGCCGCTGACGGACGTTATTCCGTTTCAGCCCTCGCGGGTGTCGGCGGCGCAGCTGCCGCACCGGCTGGCCGTGCAGTCCCTGCGCCTCGATATGGAGGCGAAGGGGGCTACCGGCTGGCGCACCCTGCACCGCATGAGCCTTAAGGGGATGAAAATCCCGGATGCGCTGGCGACCGTTGACGGCAAAACCGTGGCGTTTGAGGTGGAGCGCACCGTCAAGAGCCGTCGCCGGTATCAGGAAGTGGTGTCCGGGTATCTGTTCAACCGTAAGGCGAACGGCATCGATGAAATCTGGTACATCTGCCCCGACCGGCCGACGCTTGTCCGGGTACAGCGGGCGATTCTGGCGGTGGATGAAATCGTGAACCCGCAGACCGGCGAGGCCCGGAAGACGGCAGAGCTTGACCGGGAACGGCTGTTTGCCTGTTTCAAATTCATGACAACAACGGAGTAAAGTGCATGGCGTTATACATGGTGATGGTGGCGGATGAAGATGATATGGACCGGTTTATCATGCCGGTTAGCGAAGATCTGGCCTGGATGGCGACAATCGCGCGGGAGGCCGGGACGCATATCTTCGGCTTTCAGGACAAAGAGCAGCATCTCATGATGCTGAAAACCCTGAATATGTATCATGAGAAAATGACCGGCCCTGATGGCGGTGCGTTCTATTTTTCCGGGCCAAATCCGGGGCTTGAGGCCGGTAAACCGGCTGGTATGAACATGGCGGATTATGTGTATGGCCGGGTTTCGCAGTACGCCGTGCGTTATGGCGTGAGGGTGATTAACCCGGCGACGATCTGATCATTCCGGTACCGGCTACGCCGGTGCCGTTATTCTTCCTGCCCCAGCTGCTCCCCCATCACCTGCCAGAGCTTTTCCGCATCCTCATGCAGCCGTTCGCACAGGTCTGCCGGTGCGTCCATGTCCAGCTCGTTCAGTTTTTCCAGTAACAGCAGCGACTGATCCTTGATGAATTTTGCCATGTTGAGGGCGGTTTTTTCCTGCCTGGTCATGCTCTCCGTTTTCCTTCTGTTTTCCTAGCTAAACCAGTCGGACCAGAAATGTTTTTTCTTCTGTGCCAGTTCTGTCGTGAGTCTGTCTACTTCGGCCTGAAGTTTTCGGCGTTCATCGTCATGCTGGCGGCGTTCTTCTTCTCGGGCTGTTTTGTCTTCCAGCATCAGGGTGACAGCCTGCCGGAGATCGGCCAGTTCCTTTTGCATCGCCTGAAACTGTTCGAATGGGAAATTTTTCTGTGAATTTTCACGGTGTGAAATGCTGGGAATTTGTTTCTCAGGAATGTCCACATTACCGTACACGCGAATCAGTTCTGATACATCCACGACAGGGTTGTTTTTTCCATCGCGTGACACGGTAACTTTTCCCTGCTTTACATGGTTGTATAGTGTTCTTCTGGTAATTCCTGCGGCTTGTGCTGCCTGTGAAAGGTTGAGCAATGTTTTCGCCACTGTATACCTCTGATTTCGTAGGGTGTGAAAGGTGTGTAATTTCTCACGATGAGTATATCGCAGAATCTTACCTGTTTCCCCTGCCCGTATGTGGTTTTCTGACGCGCTACGCTTGCCCAACCCATGACGGGAACGTAATGAATTACGCCCCCATCATGGGTTCTCTGGTTATCCAGAATTGCTGTGGATAAACACGTTGTTAGTCGTGGGACAGACAGTGAGAGGCGTGTCAGATAGAGGAGGACGGAGGCGTGTTCAAAAAAACAACGATTACGACCAGTCGGCTTCCCGCTGATGACGAACTGCAAGGATGGTCACGGCGTCATCTTCAATACGGTAAAGCGCCACATAGCCACTGTTACCGAAGCTTATCGGCCATTCCCGGTAGGATGGCGATTCTTCTATCGGTCGTCCGGACTCAGGCTGATACGCCAGTATTTTGACGCTGTTTCGAATCTCAGTGATGGCGTTACGGGCTGCATTCAGATCCCGGGGAGCCAGAAAACGATACAGGCGCTGAACGTCGGCCAGCGCCTGTGGTGTCCAGCTTAACGATGGCATTCAGGCGGCTCCACGTCGTTACCCGCGGCCAGTTGTGCCAGCCATTCATCTGCTTCTTCTGCGGTGATATGCAGCCCGGTGCGCTGGAATTCTTCCCAGGCATTTTGCGCATCACGTAAGTACGCTTCGCGTTTTTCTTCCCGTTCAACGTACTGCGTAATGGCTTCACGCATGATCCAGTGTGCAGAACGGCGGCGGGACTCCGCCAGATGTTGAAGACGGTTTTTCAGATCGTCATCGAGCTTGATTGATGTGGCTGTTGCCATGATGCACCTCGGTAGCTAAAGGTAATACCTGTTACTACTCTAATCGTAGTCGGCGATATTTGCCATAAATACAGCTTACGCAGTCCGTTTGTCGGCAAAGCGACCGCCATGCACCTGACTGCATAGCCATTCATACCCCGTAAAATCAACCAGCGCGTTTCTGGCGGGTTTTTGCCGGGTAAGCTGTGGTTTTCATCGTCTTCGCGCCCAGAACGCCCTGAGCGCGTTTTGGAGGTGCGTACAATTAGGGTGTTATGGTAAATGCCGCTACGCCGATTTTGTTGTGGACCCACCCTGTCTGCCCCTTCTGAACGGGTAACATATTGCGACGTACAGGGAAATTTTGGTTAAGTTCCGGCCGGTGTATGATGGGCTGATATTTAACCTTATGGATCAGATGGATTGCTGCGATGAAGACCAACTTTCCGGCCTGTCAGAAGAACGGACAGGCCTACCCCGGTGTGGATCAGATGATGGACGTGCTTCTACGGGAGCCGCACGGCTCCTGGCTGGCGGGTACCAATACCATGTGGCATGGCGGGGTTCATCTCTCCGAAGTCAGCGCGCCGGGATCTGTTCTGACCCCGGATACTGCTGACAGCGCCGTGCCATTGCTGTTTATGGCTGGCGGTGAGGTGGTGGCATGGCGACTGAATCAGGGGTATCTGTCCGGCGATTACATGGGGAATGCGTTGCAGTACTCCAGCACTTTTGTGCTGGTTAAATCCACCTGTACGCCAGATCCTGAGAAACCGGATAACGCCCTGGATTTTTACGCGCTTTACATGGGGCTTGCCCCGCTGTC
>NZ_CP074173.1:0-75521 GCF_019968825.1 Enterobacter sp. JBIWA003 | reverse complement strand
CGTCTTTTTTCCTTCGCGCGGCGTGAATGCCGGATGCGGGTTTCTGACCTGACGGTAATGTGAGAACAGGGACTGTTCAGCCACACCTTCCTGCGCTTATGTTGCACGGAAGGAGCACTGAGCACAGAAGGTATTGCAGTTTTCTGAGCATAAAACTATACTCCCTGCATAGAGCAACAGCTTCTATACAGTTTAAGTAGGCCCCGTTAATCTTCTACTCGTCGCCAAACTAGATGAAGATTATCGGGGTTTTTGCTTTTCTGGCTCCGGGTAGACACCTCATCAGAACCAGTTCCCTGCCACCTTACGGCGTGGCCAGCCATCAAAATTCGTTAAACGATCAGTAATCTAGCACTACGTGCCCACTCAAGCAAGAATGTCAGCCCATAACGCCAGTTTAACTGGCTTTGTCGATTAAACGGCTAAACAGTTCTGCCTGACTCAGACCGCTTTCTGCACACATTTCCTGAAATTTGCTCTTGAGCTCTTTAGGCACAAGGATCTTAATTTCTTTGTGTGTTTCACGTTTCCGCGCAACAAAACTTTGTTGTCGCTCAGAAGCACTCAGCGGATGGCCTTTGCGGTACTGACGCTTTTCTTTCGATGAGGAAGTCACTGCATTTTCAGCCTGCGACATCTCTGCCCCCTCAAGGATCAAACAAGGATCGTTTCGCAGAGGATACTACAGATTCCGCAAATCAGCGACTTACTTTATGAACGTAATCCGCGTTGGCGCACGGTTTACGTTTAACGATCGTTTCTTTGGGGTCAGTAGGTCTGTTTCCAGTCCGTTCCCTGTGCCCAGCGGGATGTCCAGTGCTTCAGGTAGCTGCCGGCGATAGCGGGATCATCCCACACCACCAGGACGTTCTCCGAGTTCGAGCGGTCAGCAGCACGGCTGAAGTTAAATGAGCCGACCTGGGTGTTGTGGCCATCTGCGACGATCACTTTGTCATGGAGAATCTTGTAAGTACTGACTGTACGAACCGGAATGCCCGCACCAGCCAGAAGGTTCATCGCGGCCTTGCTCGCGTTATTGTTCTTTCCGGCATTTGATTTCCAGTCCAGCACCACGGCCACATCCACACCACGACGTTTTGCACGGACAAGCGCCCCGGATACCTCCGGAGAGGTGAAGGAATAGCCCATCAGCCTGATTTCATGCCGTGCAGACTCAATTGTCTTAATAACCAGCGGCAGTGCCGTTCCTTCCGGAGAAAAACCCGCCTCAATGACGGGAGCGGCCAGTGCCTGCGGGGTAACGCTCAGGGCGCAGCAGGCCAGGCCGGACAGCGCCAGCCTGCGTAGTGAGTTACGCATTAAATACCTCAGATTATCCGTTCAGAATGGTGTTCTTCAGAAACGCCGGAATCGGGGGAAACTTGCTTTTCCCCGATTGCCGGGGTTCGACAACGACGCCATGCGGAGGCGTCAGCGGTTCGTTGTTTGCGGCCTGTTCCGGCACTTTCTCGCCCGATGTTCTGCAAACCGTTTCCAGCGCAGACAGGGCGCTGATTCTGCAATATCACGCCACACCCTCTCCGCTAAACCAAATTGCCCGTCGAGTTCAAGCCTCACGGCATATTGCCCCCTGCGCCTGTGGCGCCAGATATTCGAATTCGGACTCATATCCTCTCTCCCGTCACGTTATTCCTGAACCAGTAGCAAACCGGGCCGTCGCAGGTATCATGGACTGACCCCAGGAACCAGCCATCATCGTCCGGCGGTTCGGGTATCCAGCCCCGCGCATCCGGTGCCTCATCAGTGAATCCGGCTGCAAAGGCCTCAGGTGCCTCATCCCGCATGGTCATTACAAAGCACGCCAGCCCGTGGGTTCTCAGCCAGTAACGAAGTTCTGCCGGAGTTTCACAACCGCTGCGGACCAGCGCAGGATGCGTCCAGTATCCATGTTCATCACGTTCTGCATCGACTGGAACAATCATTTTCCGCCCTCCCTGAGTTCAGCACGCTCATCCGCCGCGTCCGTCCCTGAAAAGGACGTATCGTCATCACGTTGCTGATACGCCGCCACTTTCGCCAGAAACGCCTCACGGAAGCAGTTCACCGGAAGCCGGTCCATCGCAACGTCGCACATCACAAACGCCAGCCCGGTGATGATATACATCGAAGCCATTCCGCCTGCCGTCCACCTGACAATGCTTTCAGGCGGGCACGTCCTGAGCTGTTCAACGATTTTCACACCCGTTTCAGGCTCCAGCCAGGACAGGAGGAAGGCTGTCATCAGTAACGTAGCGGGCAAATACCGAAAACTCAGCGTCAGATAACGGCTGATACCGCGCCACCATTCCTGCCGCTGTCTACGGATAACGTCATCATCGAGCAGCACCTCACGGACCAGACGGGCCTTCTCGTGAAGTTTCATTCTGGCCACAATGTCGGACTTACCGTTACGAACAGCGATCATACGTGAGTCAGCAAGCAGGCAGACACGGTCATTATCCCGCGTATAGAGCGCAAGCCCCCCCCACGTCAGCACCATCAGCGTCATGAACCAGACAAAAAAACACGGAACGGACCAGGTACCAGGTGGCGAGAACACCGTCGTCAGCAATATCGCCACCGGCATGCTGTATGAGACACAAAGCATCTGCTGAGCCGCACGAAGGCGTAAATAGCGGAAGAAAGTCATGATTTTCCTCCTTCCACCCACTCCGGATAGCCGCTGCCGGTATCACAGCGCAGCGTTTTTTTATCGACGCTGATGATATAGCCCGGCGAGTAATGCCTGTCGCCATCGCTGCAGCGCCTCTCCTCTTTCAGACTGTTTGCCTTTATAAGCTCAGCCAGAATCTGGCGCAGAAGCACGTTGGTCGTGATCTGCTCCGGCACTGCGGGAGGCTCAGCCAGAATCTTTTCAGGTACTCCTGAATCGACTTGTACAGGCCGTTCGAACGAACCAAACGTCAGACCGCTGAATAACAGACAGCCTGTGATAATCGCAGATACAGCGATTCGCTTATTTTTCATGTTATGTCCTTTTGTTTGATTGAAGTAACAGCAAAGAAGATCAGAGAACACTGACCAGAAAGCCAATACACAGCAGATGAAGGGCATACGCTGGCGCAAACCACCGTCCGGCCTGCAGGCGTCGTCCGGAAGCCGGCACCACCCCGTGCATGCAGAACAGCACGGCCAGCGTCAGCATCACGCCAGAGAGCATCATCACATCACCGTGTCGGGCATTAAGCAGGGCGACCAGCAGCATCCAGATGGCAAATATAGCGGGTCGCAGTGAGTCCCGGACCTGCCAGATAAGCAGTGCGCCGGCGAGCATCAGCAGACCAGATATACCGTAACTGGCAGAACTGAACGGCAGATACCCCACCAGGGCCGTGAACGCCGCAGCGCCATTAAGCACGGTCGCCGCCTGCAGGAAGCGGGCCACCTGCATAACAACGGCGAAGGTGAACAGGATATTCAGCTGCCACCACATGAGTCCGGCGTCCCTGAATGCCAGCCAGTAGCCGGGCTGCGCCAGCAGCGCCATCAGCCAAAGACGGTTCAGGGACGACTGACGCAGGGCGTGTCCGGCCAGATTGCAGCCGCTTACCAGAGCAAACAGCGGAAAGGCGCAGCGGCCCGCCATATTCAGGAGGGGTACGTCAGCCTGAAACGCCGTGGCAAGATGGTCCAGCACCATCGCCACAAAGGCCACCATCCTGATAACGTCACGCTGCAGCGGAGACAGCATCAGCAGTGCGATGCGGGACGGTACGGATACCGGTAACGTAACTCGCATCAGTCACCCCCCAGCGTTTTTTCAAGCTCAATGACTTTCTCCGGCAGGTTAATAACCCATTCCCGCTCGGTGCGCAGCATCTGTTCGCGCACATGCTGGCGGATACCCCGACCGTCCGCCACCGCGTCACGAATGGCCTCTTCCAGCTCGCGTTCTCCCCGTGCAGTACCGTCACGCAGACGACGCTCCTCACCGGCAGACAACACGGGGTCGGGTCTGGCGCTCTCCTCACCCGGCGCCGCCGGCAGCCGTTCCTGCCGGGCCTTTTCCGCCAGCTCCCGGGCCGCTTTTTCCTGTTCCTCTGCCAGTTTCTGCTGCTCATCCTGAGGCCGCGTGATGAGGTCTTCCGCTTTCGTCGCCGTTTCGGCGTCCGCCACGCTGCGCACCGTCCGGGCCACCCCGTCAGGCTCCGTGATACGCCCCCCGGTCAGCCGTACGGCATTCAGCAACCGTTCTTCGCCGTGCAGGCGTATCACCACCCCGCTCTCCGGGTTCTCCTGTGCCAGGCGCAGCGCCGTCTGTGCATCATCAGCAATCAGTGTCTGTCCGTTACGGCTGGCCTGCAGGCCGACGAACTGCGCATCCTCCCCGCCACGCAGCCTGGACGCATCACTGAGCACCACGCGCATCCCGTCATCCTCAATGCGGATTTCAGTCAGCAGCGCCCCGGCCTCCTGTCCGTGACGGGTCCACGCCGGCAGGGCCACATACGGTGTCGGGTACTTTTTACCTGCCGCGATAAAGCGGGCCATCGTTTCACCCTCAAGGCCGTTTTCGGCCAGAACCCTGCGCCCCAGCGCGGTTTTATCCAGTCGGGAGGCTGTGGCCAGCAGTCGGTTACCGGTGGCGGCATCCCGGTCACTCTCCTGGTGCAGCAGGTCGTGGGCCGTTTTTCCGGCATCAGACTGCTGAACCAGCTGCTGCCAGCGCGCCTGGTTGTCCGTATAGACCTGAACGTGCTCCTTCGCGCGTGACAGCGTCACGTAAAGCGATTCCATCGACGCCATCCTTCCCCGCCCCCCTTCCGAACCGGTCAGGGCAATGGCAAAGCGTTCACTGGCCCCCTGCACCCCATACACCGTCAGGGCGTACGCGAGGTCAATATGACGGTCCTCCGTCATGGCCTGCGGGTCGACAATCTTCTCCTCATCTCCCTGGCGGAAGCGGATTGCCCCTTCGTCAGTGAAACCTGCCACCTCCCACAGGCTGTTGGCCACATAGCCGCGGTCGGTGTCCGAGCGGGTAAAGCGCACCCGGTCCCCCTGACTGATTGTCAGGCTGCGGAGTGTGAAGAGGGAAATATCCTGCGACGTGTTCTGCTGGGGGGAAATCAGCACCGACTCCCCGTCGGCATTACGCAGCGTGACCACGGCGTCCTGCGTATTAACCTCCGCCACCGTCCAGTAGCGCTCGTTCATCATGGCCACGGCGCCGGTGTACTCCGCAAAGGTTTCAGCCGCACGCAGGGCGTTGTCAGGCACCCGCAGCGGCTCCAGGACGGTGAACGTGCGCTCTTGCGCACCCGTATCGCCTTTCTCATGCCGGGCGGCATGAATGGCATCATTGATGGCGTGACGGTCGGCGTTGAGTTCAGCCACAACCAGCGTCTGCTGCTGCGCCTCCGGGGTACGGCCCATCCAGTCATCCCGGATAGCTTCAATGATGTCGGTCCGCACCAGTGACAGCTGCTCAGCTGTCGGCGTCTGTTCACCGGCGGCAGGCGTGTCCTGCTCCTGGCCCTTTTTCCGCGCACGGATTTCCATGACGGAATTATCGGGCACCCATGCCCCTTCCTGACGCGGGACCTGCTGCGGGCTGACCTCATCCACCTGTCGCAGGGCGGTATCGACCTGACCTGCGATGATGCTTTCAATCGCCGGGCGCAGCGCCGGGGTCTGGCGAACAATCTCCTGCATCACCACCGTATCGATGGCGCTGCGCTGCTGCACCAGGCGGAACGGCAGACCTGTTGAGATGGCCTGCAGCTGCGCGTTGTCCCCGCTCGAGACCATCCGTCCGCCGCCTGCGGCAACCAGATGATAAAGCTCTGCCATATCGCGGTTGCCCACCATCGAACTCTCATCGGTCAGGAACAGCACGTTACGGAAGTCGGGCGTTTCCCCGGCCTGGATGGCCAGCCGCGTTTCGCTCAGGAAGCCTGCCAGCGTGCGGGCCTCCACCCCGGCCTCACGCATCTCATGCACGGCCCGGTGCGTGGGGCCCACGCCGATAACCTGCGGGCGCACGGATTCAGACAGGGTATTCAGGGCACCCATCACCGCCCGGAACTGGGTGGTTTTCCCCACCCCGGCATACCCCTGAATGGCCATAAAGCGGTCAGTGTTCTCCAGCACTGTCCGCGTGGCCTCCCGCTGGCCTGTAGTCAGGCCTGACAGTACTGACGCGGGCGTCAGCGCCATCAGGGGCTGAACGGAGTCCTTACCTTCAGCAATGTGGCGGATGATGGTTTTTTCCATCTCATACGCCACGCGCGGAACCAGCACCCTGTTTCCCGCCCCGGCAACCGAATCCAGCTTAATCAGCGCGCCACTGTCCACCTGGCGGGCTATTTCAGCCCGGACTTCAGCCAGCGGCTGGCCTGATTTCACAGCCTCTCCCAGCAGGGTAAGTTCACTCAGATGCACCTTCCCCTGCTGCGCGCGCGGAATCGCCAGATTCACCGCCTGCTCCGCATCCGTCATCAGACGGTCACGGCTTGCCAGTATGGCCGCGTCCAGATTTGCCTCACCGGTCGACTGGCGGACCTGGTCACTGGCCAGCCGCACGGCAGACACGCTCTCCACCTTGCGCGCCGCCTGCTCAGGCGCAAGCGGCGTATAAATCCGGATGTCGCTGCCGCTCTGCGCCAGCGCGTTCAGGGTCTGTTTATTCAGGCCTCGCGGACCGACTGCGGCCAGTACCGTGCGCGCCGCGCTGGTACCCGCCCCGGTCCCTTCCACATAATCATGAGCCAGTTTCACGGCACGTTCCGTGGGCAGGCGCAGCTCCCGATCGCCGCTGCGCAGCCGCACCGCGCCATTTTCCAGTCCCGCCACGGTGAACTGCTCTTTTGCTCTGATGGCTCCCTTCAGCTCTCGCCCCAGCGCCCTGACGCGGTCCCCTTCTGAAATATCCAGCGTCTGGCTGCGGTACAGGCTCCAGCTCTCGTCCAGCTGAGACACCCTCAGCGTCACGCGGTTACCGTCTTCACCCATCAGCACCAGGCTGTTGGTGGCCTCTGCCACCCGGTCAATGGTGTGACGGGTCATCGTTTTCTTCTCAGCGTCCCACTGCTCCATCACCATTCCCGGCCGGTAGTTATCGCGCTGATGACGGGTTTTGCTGTCCAGCCACACCGGCTCCAGGACCCGGAGCGTCACCTGTTCCCGACCCAGCTCACCCGCATCACGCCGCCTGTCCCGGATAACCTCCGTCAGCTGCTGCTGTTCCCGGGCACCGGCCACCTGCGCCACGACATTCTGCCCTTCCGCTGACATACGCACATAGTCCTGCGCCAGCTGGCCGTAGCGGATACGCTTGTCCGCCTCGCTGACCAGACGTACTTCCGGCAGCTGCGTACCGTAAAACCGGTACTGTGGTACGTCAGCCTCTTTCAGAACGGACAGCCCGTTACCCGTTCCCTGCCGGTTCTCCGTATCCATGAATACCAGCTGCGCCCCGGCGCTGAGCGCCTTTTCCTGCATCAGTAAGGTTTCTTTCAGCGACAGCCTCTCGGCACGGTCAACAATAACCGTCCCCTGCACCGGCAGTACGGTGTCAGCCTTCATCTGCGAGCGCAGCATGACATGGCCTGCCAGATGCGGGCTTTCTGACAGGAACTCACCGCTGCGGCCGTCAGCGGCAACGACAATCACCTCACGGCCCTGCGCGCGGGCCATCATCGCCACGTCTTCCGTGCGCTCACGGATGGCCTGCGCACCGCCGCGACCGCTGAGAATGGCCACCGGACTTTTGTCCTGCGCCAGTACCGATACGACATCACTGGACGGCATATCGCGCGCTTTTGACCGTTCAGGAAAGACCAGCACGGCCTGCTCCCGGACAGCCGTACGCGCCAGCTGATGGACGCTCAGCTCATTGAGGAGATGAATATCAGACGTGAAAATGCCCTTCTCCCGGTCGAGCGGGATAAGGCGCTGCCCTTCAATCGCGGCATCGATGCCCGCACGGGCCTGCTCAAAGAGTCCCTTTGCCGACGGCAGGCGGTTTACGGTACCAGCCAGGATTTCAGACCAGGTAAACTGCACCTTTTTCTCCGACAGCGCTGAAATGGTGTCGCTGACCGCCTGCTGAACGTCAGCATCGGCAATTTTTCCGGAAGACATGGCTGTCTGCACACCCGGATCATGGCTGACTGCAGGCTCTCCGGCAGCCGGTACGGGTGACTGCGTGCGCGCACCCGCCTGGCGGATATAGTTGTCGATATCGAATTTTTCATCGGTCAGCCGCCGGCGCCATTCCGCTTTGAGATGTTCAGGATCGGCCCAGGCTTTGGCCTGACGGGTATCAAGCGCGGCAACGTCGCGGGATTTTGCTGATGCATCCGGCCCGGCTGCCTCACTGATTGCCTGGCTGCGCGTTGAGAAGGGCTCAACAGGCACATCCTTAAGCTCCCACAGACCATGTTTACCCGCCGCCACCGTTTCGAATCCCATCGATTCAATGTCCTGACGCAGGGCAGTCCGGTACAGATTCCCCAGCGCTATCTTGGTGGCATACAGATTTTCGGAAAATCCCGTTTTCATCAGGGTATCGCTGGCCAGAGACCGCCATTTCTCCCCGGCAAAGGTGGCATTGAGCACCAGTGCATGGGTGTGCAGCTGCGGATCCAGATCGCGGGAGGTATCGTGGTTATACAGAGCAGCCACCATATTTCCCGTCAGCACCGTTTCCGTTTTACCGTTTTCAGTCATGCGGGCGCTGACCAGCTGCTCCACTTCCGTCATCGCCACCGCGACGGCACGATTATGAGCCTCGATAAAGCGACGGTCTTCCCCGACCAGTGCCATAACAGAGACGCTTTTGGGTGCTGAAAAGGTCAGATCGTAGCCGCTGCGGTGTTTATTGACGCCATTGACCATCCTGGAGAGATCGGAGCCGTCAGGAAGTTTGCCCTGACGTATCGCATCCATATCGGCATTAGCCACTTCCCCTTTCAGCCCGAGTTTTTCCGCGCCCTCACCCAGCCAGCGGGATTCCAGCGAACCGCTCGCATAGTAGTTATCTTCGTGGCTGTAGTAGGAGGCATCCCCCTTAATTGACGAAATCGAGAGCATCAGAATAGCCCCTTGCCGTCATCTGAATCATGCGTTTTATCTGCCGCATGGTTGATGTTGACCTCTTCCCTGCGGGTCATATCGCGGGTCTGATGCTGTGACTGCTGCCAGCTTTCAAACGCTGCCTGGTCGATCACCTCACCATCAGTACTGACACCCGGTGGATTATCACGTGGCTTCAGATCCCGTTCGATATCCCGCTCTGTCCCTCCTGTTGATGTCTGATTTTCACCACCGGCAACCGTCGTGGTATCCACGCTTTCAGTATCCGCATCTGTGGGTACTCCCGCCGTCTGTAATGACGAATTATCAGGCTGGTTATTCGTACCTGCAGCAACGTCAGAATCCTCCGGAGGATTCGACCGATTATCTTCAGGGATCCCGTCCTTGAGTGCCTGATTTACAGAATTATCCTCACGGGCGAACAGCCCATCCATGCTACGGCGCTCCTCGTCGGTACGACGGAGCAGTTCGTTTTCAATCTGCTCATCCAGGCTGGTATGAACATCTCGCAGCAACAGAGCATCTGCGGATTTGGGCATCGCCTCATATTTCATGGTGAGCTTCACTACCGGGTAGTTACCCGGCAGAGTGACAAAGCACTGCAGGTCATTGAGGGACTGCACGTCGGAATAACTGACGATACTGACGCGCTCCTCCTCCTTCCCGAAGGAAATACCGTCACGCACCTGTTCATGACCAAAGCTTGTCTGCTCGCTGAATTTCAGCCTGCGTGTTTCCCCCAGGTCTTCCTCCACAAACTGTGCGATTTCCGCACTCGGTGAACGGAAGAAGAATTTCGTGTTCAGCAGGTCAAACAAACCTGCCGCGGCCTTCGGTCCATAGATTTCTTCCATCTGTGCGAAGTTCTGGAACCCCAGCACAAAGCATCCCCCAAATTTACGCGCCTCGGAAATAATCCGTGGCAGCGTCGGTAATTTGTGCAAAGAAGCCAGTTCGTCATAGAAAAACCAGACCCGGCGCTGACGGTTGGGGCCCATTGCCAGCAGGCTTGTGGCGGCAATACTGAGCCACATCGAGATCAGTGGCTTCAGCGACTCGTGGTTCTGTTCATCGGAGGTAATGAATAGCCAGCCGTTTTTCGATTTATCGGCCTGGCCCTTCATCCATTCCCTGATGGTGAATTTTTCACGTCCGGGTCTGTCGATCCCCTGCAGATAACGCAGTGATTTAACGTAGTTAGTCAGCACACTCCGGATGGAGATGGCGGTCTTCTCAATTTTGCCATCAACCAGCGTGGAAGCTGGCGTGCCGGCAAGAAACGTTCGCAGCTGATCGAGCTGAATAGCCAGCAGGGTACGCAGGAATTTGTTGTAGCTGCGATCCTTATCCTTACGCATACGCTCAGCACCTTCCGCAAATATGGTGCGTGCACTCCCCTGCCAGAACGGATCTTCGCCGCTGCTTGCCGGAATGAGCGTTGAACTCGTATTCTCCAGCTCGGAGATAGTGCGACACTCCTCCCACAGGTCCCAGTTTGGGCATCGGATATCCAGTGCGTTCAGGACTTCATCGCGGGACTCGTCGTAGAAGTCCTCAACGAACGTACAGCCCTTGTCGTAGATGATGACCAGGTCTCCCCTGTCGCGCAGCTGCTTCATAATCTTACGCATCAGGGTCGATTTACCGGTGGATACCGTACCGTGCATCGCCATATTCTGTATCTCAGAATCCAGCTTCAGTGGCAGAGCATCAATACGGATATCAGACGCTTCACCGCGCTTTTTCATCATCCGTGCCACATCTTTAGGCGAATCGCTAAGTACGCGTCCACCGATCACCTCATCCTCGCTCTGTTTACGGCCGGTACGCCCGAGGTACCAGTAAACAACCAGCGTGGCCACAAATGCGGTTAACAAGGCACTGCAGCCTGCAATCACCAGCTCCTGCTTAAGTAACTGTCCGCAATAAACGGTATATCCGTCGCTGAGGATCTGCCTGACGCTGTAGTGAAGATTCTGATCGTAATAGCGAATGGTATAGACAGGTTGTCTGACCATTTTTTCGGTAAACGGTGAAAGCACCCGAACAAACCAGTAAATAACGCCATTATTAAGATTCTGAATACTAATACGCATCAGCAGAACAGCCAGCGTCATCAGTACCGTACCCATAATGACGTAAAAGGAAATCAGGTTATTTATCTGCAGGAACATTTTCAGGCGCATGAAAGCGACCTGACCACCCTGCGTTAAATCGCGTGGATTCAGGCTCACAGACTCTCCTTGACAGTGTCAAATGATATGCAGGCGAACATGACTGACGTGCTTCAGCATGCAGCACGCTTTTTTGTGTCGCTTTTAGGTTTACAAGGTGTATGCTTGTATATAAAACAGATATACAGAGGTTTATAATGAAGACCGAAGCCAGAGAAGCCCCGATTAACATCCGGGCAAGAACTTCACAGCGTGATCTTATCGATATGGCGGCAAGCCTTGTCTCAAAATCACGAACTGACTTTATGCTGGACGCTGCCTGCCGAGAGGCTCAGGACATTCTCCTGGATCAGCGTTTGTTTATTCTCGATAACGCGCAATATGAATCGTTTATTGCCGAACTGGATGCACCTGTCACAGCGGAACGCCAGGCCCGCATTGACGATCTGATGGGCCACAAATCCCCATGGGAATAAGCGCACCAGAACCGCTCAACAGCGGACATAACATTGCTGATTTTTGCTGCACCGAACCGGGGCTGAATGAATGGTTAAAAAAGAAGGCACATAAAAATCACAGCACCGGCATTTCCCGCGTGTATGTTATTTGTGCGGAAAACAGTCATCGGGTTATCGGATATTATTGCTTATCGACCGGCAGTGTTCAGCGTAATACCGCTCCGGGCGCTTACAGACGCAACGCGCCGGAATCACTCCCCGTCATTGTTCTCGGCAGACTTGCCGTCGACCAGGCTTATTCCGGCCAGGGGCTTGGCGTTGCCTTGCTTAAGGACGCGGTATACCGGACTGAACACATCGCACTACAGGTCGGCGTTAAAGCACTGGTTGTTCATGCACTGAGTGAAGAGGTCAGTAGTTTCTATACCCGATTCGGCTTTGACGCTTCAGTCGTTCACCCGTTAACGCTGCTGTATCCGGTTAAACTTTAAAAACCTGATGAGGTGGCACGAGGCCACCTTCACTCTGTTACAGAATATTCGCCACCGACTTCGCCAGTTGATCTTCAAGAGCAGGCCTGGCCTCTTCAAACTTCAGGTTAACTTTGTTAGCTGAAGATACCACGCGGGTCTGATATTTATGCTGATTGCCGGTCTGCGTACTGGTCTGGACTTTTACACCGGAAGTCCCCTGCTTAAGCGCTGCCACGTTATCTGTCTGCACGCTGGCTTTGGTTTTTTCAGAAATCTGAACGTCGGTCACCATGGTATAGTTAACGTCCTCAACCATGGCATCAGCTGCCATCCCTACCAGACCAGCAGCCAGGCCAGCACCTAATGTTGCTCCAGCAGAATTAGAGTTATACGCAGTGATACCCGCGCCCAACGCAGCCCCCATTGCAGCACCTTCATATCCCTGCGTCAGGAAGCCCTGTGCGGTACGAAGGTCCATTTTATCGGCTTTTAATACGTTCGCCTGAATCCAGTAATATGCATTATCAGGAGAAGAAGTCACTGTATAGCCCTTATCCTGGACGGCCTTAGTGATTTTCGCCTGCAGGCCCGACATATCCTTGTCTGACGTGTTTTTGATTTGCAGATACACCGTTTTCTGAGAAGAAGGCTCAAGCCAGATGGTTTCACTCATCTGTGTTTTCACGTCAAGATTACGCTTTTTAATGGCTGTACTCATCGCACCACAGCCAGACAGGACCATAACAGAGGATAATATGGCGGTCACTGCCACCAGTTTAACTTTTTGATTCATAATAAATTTCCATATAACGAGCATGTTATCGATGCCCGGTTTTATTGCTATCATCACCACGCAAAGTAAAGCGCAGCACAATTAACAGCACACCTTTACAGAGATATGCCATGACGACCACCTTCATTTAACAGTCCGGCGGTAACCTTTTTAAACTTATTCGTTAATATTATCGGGAAGAATGTGATTCAGGAGAGGCTGACAATAACTCTCTCATTTTCGACAGACTGCTTACAACAGCAGGCGTCATGTATCGGGATAGTGAACCCTGTAAAATAATTACGCATATAATAAAAGTAGCAAACCAGGAGAACCCCAGCCCTGCGACAAAAGGTTCACCTATCCACAACAAAATACAACCTACTAGAAAATTCACAATAAGCAATAGCCATTTATAAAATTCTAATTTACCCTTGATAATCCTCAACAATATCGACTCTCTTTTTACATCATCACCTAAAACCAAAAAGACACACACATTACTATAAGCAACCCCAATAAAAGCAAAACTAAAAAATGCCATAGAAGCGCAAGAAATCAATGTAAGGAATATTAGCTTTTTAAACTGATAATCTACATAACCATCCTCTTTGTAAATAGCAAAAGCCAAGATAACAAAGATAATCTGCAGCAGATAAACGTACTTCAAGCTGCACCAAATCACACCCATTACTTTTTTATTTGTTGGGATTTCATAATCCCTACCATTCATAGATGCCAGTATAAATTCCGCATCCATCTCTAATTCTGAACGTTTCATAGAACATCACCTTATTACTTAGAAATCCGTTTCTGTAAATCATCCTTGATATTATTTAAATCGTCCAACCCTTTACCACTACCACCATCCCATTTTTGTCTATCTTCCTCAGAAGCCTTAGCGTCACTAAAGTTTTTATTACCCTGTTCATGCTCTTTCTGCAAGCTATTATAATCGTCCTTTGCAGAATTACCGGATGAGTTCACAGTATTGCTGGCGTTATTTACCTGAGACTCTGCGCCGCTGCGACGACTTTGTACATCAGACCCAACCTCACCTCCGTGTTTTACGCCATTATCACCCGCCAGTGATTCCATCCCGGCGCTTTGCTGGTTGAACTCTGCCTGAAGGTTTCCGCCACCGGAAAATGTCCCGACGTTCCCAATTCCCTCACCGGTTCTCCCTTTATTCTGCTCAAACTCCTTCAGAAGCTGGGGCTTCATCCGTTCTTCCACAAAGTCCTGTGCAAGCCTGTCTCGTTCAGCACGCAGTTGAGGGCTGGCAGCATCAGACAGCAGCTGGTCAGCCTCTCCCGGACGCTTGCTGGTGACGTATCCGACAAACTCCTGCGAGTAGTTCTGGTTGATACTGGCGCTGTTGTTTTCAGCATAGCTCGCCAGCTGCGCGTACTCGTGGCTGCGGGTTACGGCATCATTGTATTGAGACGCCTGACTTTTGAGCGTGGAGAAAGTGGAAGACAGCTGATTTGCCAGGGAGGCAGACGCATTATCCGTATGGCTGCCGCTGTCCGTCACGCGGCTTGAGGTCACGACATCCATAGCATCGCGGAAATCCTTAAGCTCCTGGGCACTGAAGCCTTTACTGGTGCCATTCTGGTTCGTCAGATCGGAACTGGTACCGTGAGAGGAGCCGCTTCTGCCGGTATATTCCGTTCTAAGATGCCCTTCTGCAGAACCTTTAAGCCCTGTAGCCAGCCCACCCACTTTTCCGAGAATATGTCGGTCGGTATCAAACGATATCTGAGCGCTTCCACCTGCGCCGGCGCTCATATCCTGGCTTTTGGTTGCAGCAGCTCTGACCGCTTCTGCCAGACTGACATTTTCATCCCTGGCATAGCGGTTACCAATCGACTGTATGGTACTCAGCGCTTTGGTCAGGTTGCTGCTGGTTGAGGAGTCCGTTCCCGCCACGGTGGTATCGCTGTTCCCGCGCTGCTGACTCCACTGACTCATCTGAGAGCTGGCCAGGCTGGATGTCTGCGACAGACTGTTGCTCAGGCTCTGCGCCTCGCTCAGGGAATCACGCTGCTGCTTCTGCCAGCTGCTCGATGCGGTAGAGCCCAGAGTAATGTCGACCGGCAGTTTAGAGATGGATTCCGCGTTGTTGAACACCTGCTGGCCCGACGTCGTCAGCGTCTTCGTCGCCCCGCTTTCCAGCTGGTTCGTCATATGCCCTTCCCGATGGCTGTAGTTGGTATCCCACTTGTTACCCTGCACGTTACCGGTCGACATATTGTTATAGGACCAGTTGCCGTCCACGGCCTGCGACGACGATTGTGTGGAAGCCGACTGCAGCGTCTGGCCCAGGTAGTTCCCCGCCTGCGACACCACCTGACCCAGCCCTTTCACCATGCCCCAGGCAATAAACGGAATGGACAGGGCCAGCCAGCCTGCCGTGGTGCCAATATCCGAATAGGTATTCTGAACCTGATCAAACGTGGCCAGCGTCACCGCTGTTCCCTTAAGTTTCCCCTGCAGGTAGAAATTCATCGCATGGTTAAGGATGGAAAACAGGATCGGCCACATCTGCAGGTAGGCAATGGTGTAGATATAGCCTTTGATGATGGTCCAGGACAACGAGCTCACGATGGCCAGAACAATCAGCACCGGGAACAGGGCCATCGTCATCCCGAGCAGCACGCTGTGCATCACCGGTAGCGTGCTGGCGGCAATGGATGCGCTGGTCGCCTGCGACAGCCGCATCTTCGCCATCGACGTCTGAGTGGCGGTATTAACCAGGCCTGCCGTATCGCCGCTGTCAGCCGAAAAACTTTCCAGCCCGCTTCGCAGGCCGTTCATCACCACGTTCTTGCGGATGATTTCCGTGGAGGTCATGGAGTTGCCGTGGAAATAGTTATAGCTGTCGCCCAGCATTTCCGTGAACAGCGCCGTGCTCGCCCCGTTGGTCGGTCCGAAGACCTGGCTTGTGAAGCCGTGCGTCCGGTTAAGCACCTGCTGCAGGAACGGGAACATATTCCGTCCGCTGATATCACCCGAATCCGTGTTTATTTTGGTTGTTGCCTGCTCGCAGGTCAGAAAGTTGCGGTTTTTGTCATACAGGCCACGCAGCGGACTGGGTTTACTGAATATCAGCGCATAAGGGTCTGAGGAATTCATCAGATCGCCAATGCTGTACTTGTTGTTCAGCATAATGTCACCCACCACGCAGTTATGAACGTAATCAGAGAACATGCGCTGGATTTCCGGCTCTGAGAACCGGAAGTCGCTGCTCCCCGCCGCCAGCTGCGCGCCGAACAGCATCCCGGTTTTGCTGTACGTCAGCGCATCAGGCCGGGCAAAGATATAGTCATAGACCTGTGCCATCCCTGCTCCGATGCGTGTGATAAGACTTGCCGGCGCGGCAAGCCCCGTGGGGACATTATCCACCTGGTAAATAGCCGCAGGCTCGGACAGATCCACAATCTGCACATTCCGCTTGTCCCCGACCAGAACGGCAATCACCAGGACATAAAACCCGGCCCATTTGGCAAGGTCCATAATGTTACGCGTCCGGATATAGGTTGCCGCCCCGACAATGACCGATACGGCGGTGGCCATAGCAATCAGTGAGTCTCCGGCCCTGCTGTTAAAAAACGCAGCCACGCCGTTGAGCGTATCCTGAAACCACGCCCCGCCTGCAACGGTGTAAATCGTATCTACGGCCATATCAATTCACCCTGCTGAACTGGTAGTTACCCAGCACGCGATCGCTCATCCTGGAGGAGACCTGCTGGCGGATAAAGCGGATTTGCTGCTGCGCGGAGATAAGTGCGTCCTCTTTAATCTGGACTTCCATACGCAGCGAGTTCAGCGCCTGACGGGCGTCTGACAGACCATTCTTTAGTTCTTTCATGTTGGCACCCGGATAGTCTTTGGTGGCCAGCGACCCGTTAACCACCTTCATCACCGCCTCCAGATACTGCAGGTAGATGTCGACGGCGATGTAATCCGTCAGCTGAGCGAACAGGGACTGCGAGACGCTCAGTGACGACTGGTCCACAATCCACGAAAGAATGGGGATGGAGGTACTGTTGATGAACTGCTTTTCTTTATCCGTGAGTGCCGTGTCGGTGATGGCCTTGTTCTCGATGCTGGTCAGCATGTCCTGCACCATCTTAATCAGTGATTTATCCGCAGAGATGGTCACGTCGTTCAGCGTCGGAGACAGGCATTTATTCTGGTTATCACAGACGTATACCTTTGCACTGCCGCCGCTCATCATCGCCGTCAGAAGACTCCTGTCCGATGCCATTGATGACAGAATGCGCACCTCTCCTGCACTGCCGAAAATTACCGAACCGCTGATGCTCATGGCAAACTGACGCAGCTCAGCATTGCTGCTGAGCGTGCTGTTACCGAGCGCATCCCACATCAGGTTGATGTCCTTCAGCACCTGGTCCTTTTCAGCGCCGGTAGCTTTGTCCGCGACCGCACCGTATTTCCCCCCGGAAGTACACCCCTGACGGGATGCCACCCAGTCAGAGAAGACACTTTTCTGGCCGCCCACGGACTGACAAACGTTCTGCTGACTTTCACCCCAATGCGATGCCACATTGTCGACCATCGCTTTTGCCGCCTGGCAGCTGGACATATTGAACTGGTTCATATCTGCGGCCATCTTTTGCAGAAAGTCTTTTGCCGCTTTCAGCTCCGGCACGGTCGTTTCCAGCGCAAGGTCAAAGAAATACCCCGCTGCATTGGCCATCGTCTGCTTTACAAACGCGGTGATCTGGTCTGAGTTGATGAAGGAGAACGAGCCCAGGTAGACATCAATCCCCCCGCAGCCGGCGTTGATGGAAGGCAGGCTGATGGAGATCAGCTGAATATTTTTATTTCCGGTACGGGCATAAAAAGACCCACCAGAGACATACCGTGCCGCCTGTCCCTGCCATGCTTTGGCTGAGGTGGTGTTACTGGAATAACTCATGCCATTAAAGAATGAATTCATGTCATCCTGCAGCGCTGCCTGTGCGGTTCCGGCGGTGTACAGGCCCAGCGCCAGGGCGAGGGTAAGTGATTTCAGTCCCATTATTCTTTTCCCTGTGTCTGAGATGAGAGAGGTGTTCCCGCCTGCCTGTCGAGCACCATACGAAGCACGTTATTGAGTCGATTGCGGAACTCACCTGCTTCTGCCGCGCCCTGCAGCAGCGGCCAGGTTTCCATCGTGTTGACGTTGGTCAGAAAGGTGGTGGGCGTGGCGACGGGCAGGCCGCTCTGAAAATACTCCACAATCACATCCGGTGTGGCGGGCAGAACATCGGGGAACTCCGCATCGCCCTTCCCGTCCAGGCTGACAGGGAATACCTCAAGGCCTGTCTGCTTCGAAAAGGCTTTCAGCACCGGTGCAAACTGGCGGCAGTACTGGCAGGTGGACTGCATAAACAGCACAACTTTCCAGTCCTGCACATTCACTTTCCGGCCATCGCTCAGCGGGTACCAGACAGGCGACGCGTCCTTTACAGCGGGGTCATTTCCCGATGTGGTATCTTGCCGGGGCAGCGCGAGTTCTTCCATCGCCGGCGCGCTCCGCCCCGTTTTTCCGGCTTCCAGCGCCCGGATGTCATCCAGCGTTCCGGCCTGCAGACAGCCGGATATCATCGCCGCCATCAGAATGGCGGTACGCAATGTAGCAAACATAATTACCTCAGAAGGCGGGTGTTATCAGTAATTCGGCGCGAAGTGGGTCAGCACGCTGACCATCTGGCGGTCCAGGTCGTCGTGGCTCATAAACCCCCATGCAAGGGGCTGCCACTGGTGTGTTTTCGGGTCGACCAGAAAGGTGGCCGGGAAATGCGTCACGCGCATCTGTTCTGCCTGACCGCTGTCGGGGCGGCTTTGCGGCAGCTGATCGCTGATTTTCCCGTCCACGCTCACGGCCATGAGTGAAATGCCCCGGTCTTCACAGAACGCGCGGACCACACCGGCCATCAGGTTGTCGACGGCATTGCTCCCCCGGTAGAAGAAAAAGAGCCCGTAGCGCTGTGCCACCTGGCTGATAACCGCACTCTGAACCTTCTTCTCTTCAGTCAGGCGTGCTTCGACCGTCCCGTTGTAGTGACTGCGTTTGACGTTGTAGTCGAGCTCCGGGTACTTAAGACGCGCAAGCTTAGCCGTCTGGGTAAAGTCCGTTGCGCGATCGGTCCAGAAGTTTTGCAGGGTCATAAAGCGACGAAAGTTCTCCGCCGAGGGATACAGAATGGCGTTATCCAGCGCCTCACGCGTGGCCTGCTGCAGCACTTTTTTTTGCTCAGAGGGCGTCATCCCCGCCAGCGTCTCCTGCAGCGTGCGTTGCGGGGCAGGCTCAGGCCCGGACTCTCCGGCGTTTGGGTTGTACCACTGCCATCCCTCTTCACGTGCATAGTTCGACGTGATTGCCTCATCAGGAGCTGCATACAACATGGCGGGGAGCAACATCGACACCAGAACAAACGGAAATTTCATGGCGACGCCTCCGTCATTTTCTCTGCGATGATGTCCCTCGCTTTCTTCAGCAAAACCTGATCTTCCGGAATATCGCTGCCCGCAGTCAGATCGCTGTAGAAATCGCTGAAATCCATCACTTTGAAATCAAGACGCTCCAGTTCATCTACCGTAATGCCGCGGCAGTTCGGTGAGTCACCGCTTCCAAAACCAATACCGAGCTGTCCACGACGTCCCTGCTCCTGAACGATACGGGCCAGTTTTGACTCAAAGACACAGTATCCGCGCTTTTTCTCCAGACATACGCCGAGGACTTTTTTACTGCAGTATTCTCCGACATAGACCGTCAGCTTTTTCTCTTTTGCTTTTCCCAGCGCTTTCTCATCGCTGCTGCAGCTGGACAAACCGATATTCTGCCCCCACCCGGAATCCTTACAGCAGTTGTTAAATCCCGCAGCAAATTTCTTGCACGATTTTCCACTCCCCGTAAATGCCCGTATATTTTCACCATTCAGCGCAGCAACATCCTTCCCGGCTGCCGCCACTGCGGCGAGGGACGCGACAGCCTGACCGAACATATTACTCGTCCCCGTCTGCGCCTGTGCACAGCTCCCGTCCTTACAGAAGAAAACACCACCACACAGTTGCCCCGTCGTCGCCTGCTTTCTTTCACACGAATAGGTCACCTGCTGGCTGACACATATCCCGTCAATACTGTCAGCGCAGACACTGCTGCTCACGGTGCAGGCTTTATTTTTCATATACTCGCCACATGTTCCTTCCGTTTCGGTCTGTGTCAGATACGTATCCCGCCACTTCCAGCATGCCTGATAAACACTGTAAGATTTACCGTCCACAATTACGCTACGATCTCCGCCCGGTTCAACGCATGCCGATCCCGTCATGGCACCCTCGGCCTTGCTGAAAGGACAGCTTTCAGACCAGACGACATCGGGTACCCACTTTTTCTCTGTGACAACCATTGTCAGTGTGACGCTCATCCAGGCACCCGCTCCGCTGCTCAGCCAGCCCAGCGTCTTGCGGGCATAGTCCCGGCAGCGCGACTGATTTCCGTTCAGGCAGTTTTTATTCAGAATACTCCCCTGAGGTGATGCGCCCCCTTCCGTCAAAGCTTTGCCCGGTGCCAGGGGGATACCCCATGATTTATCACGTTGAGCAGTTACAGATTCATCAATGCCCCACCATGTCATCTGGTAAGCCATATTTTTATCATCGAAATGCAATGATGCAGTTGCGCTTGTGATCGTACCTGTCGCCGGTGCGCGGAATGAAAAATAGACGCGTTTATCACCGTCATAGCTGTAGCTGAAATCGCTGTTTGGCACCGTCAGGGTCTTTTCGACCGTCGTATTTTCATAATGACCCGTAATTGTCGCTGTTCGGGTGCAGTATTGTTCTACCTTCGTGTCCCGCATGCACTGATGCGTGGTTATCTCGGTAAAACTCGCAGGCTGGTCAACGCAGCCTGCAAACCCACCGCCGGTGATAGCTTCAGCTTTATCCTTCATTGCCAGACCGCCCGCGATATAAGGCGCATCCAGAGACGGTTTATTGTCAGGCGGCGTATTAAGAATGGATTCTGTAATGGTTTTTCCTGCCTCTGAGGTATTCAGCATGCCTGCTCCCGGAGCAGTCATGTTCACACCCGCAGAGGTCTCACCGCCGTAATAACCGGTCTCAGACGGTGACGTGGTATACCCGGGAATAACCTCCGCCGGTTTAAACCCGGAGATGGCGTTGCTGCCCTGTCCTTTATTCGCATTCCCCTGCTGCATCCCCTGATTAAACTTCTCGTTAGCGATAAGGGGTTGCATAAGGAATGCCGATGCTGCGGCCACAATTAAAGGGAGCATTCTTTTCATTCAGCCTCCTCGCCCAGCAGTCTTTTCGCGGTCTGTGCGCAGTCACCCTCTTCAGCAACGCGCTTCAGCGCCTGATGCAGCGTGATATCCCCCTGGAGGCGGTCAACTTTATCACCCTGATTTCCGCAGGCGACGATCAGTACCGGTACGGCGGTAATGTTGTACTTACGGAAGGTGGTTGGGTCTATCTGCACGCCACCGGTATTGCTCTCTTTCACCAGACCGGCGACGGCATTCGCCGTGGCCCGCATGTCACCGTTCACCATCCCCCGGATTACCACAGGAATATCCAGCGCTGCCGCGTCCTGAACGCGCTTTTTCAGTTCATCAGGTGGCATCGAGAAGGAAACAAAGATCAGCGCTGCATCTACCGGGCGCTCCCCGGGCTGCATCGATTGCCGGAATTGCTGTGCCTGGGCGTCAAGGAACGACTGATCCTGCGGCGCTACCGGACGTGCCTGCTTCAGGAAATCCGGCGTCTGCAGAGACTGAAATCGCTGACGGTCCAGCCTGAGCTGCTCTCTGATAAACTGCCGGTTTTCCGTGTGTTCAGCCGCATGAGCCAGCCCTGAGGTCAACAGAGCGAGCAGGAAAATCAATGTTTTGCTCACAGGTATTCCTCCTCTGGCTGCTGGCGCTCCGGGAAATAAGCCATTGCAGCAGAGCGGCTTTCCAGCGCTTCGTTCCACATCTGCCTTTCTCCCTCCGGTATCTGTTGAGCGAGGAATGGAAGCAACTCGCTTAATCTTCTGTCGATAAAGGCCAGTCGCTCCGTGGTCAGCTTTGTGCTTTCCCTGCCGGGTTGATTCACGGCCATTGCCGCGTCACGGCATTCGAGAATGCACTTGTAAAGTCCACCATATTTCAGCGTGATATCGTAAATTTGCGCGAGTACCTGTTCAGCCTGGTCGGCGCGGGAGGCGGCCAGTTCATATCGGGCGAGGACAAGCTCATACTTTTTTTTGTTCACAAACATAAATTGTCCTTAGAGGAAAACGCAGTTGCGTTTACGCCAGAAGAGATACCCGAAATTGCGACGGTCATTGGGCATATTTTTGCCGGTTTCCCAGCGGGTCACGCTGCGGCCCAGCGGATGACACTGCCCTGCATCGGGATATTTGTTGACCAGGTGATAACGCCATCGGCTTTTTGGAATGATGGGTGAGGGATACTCAAAGCAGACGGCTGTATTGACGCCGATGCTGTTCATGATCATACCCTGCCGGTGTAGTTTGAAGGCCATTCGTTCACTGAGAAGCAGAGAGGTTTGCATTGGGCTGAATTCATTCGATACCCACCCGTTAAAGGGGTACATGCTTCCCTGGCTTCCGGCGCACCAGAAAAGTGCATCCAGGGGTTTACTTACGAGACTCGCCACGGCATCGGCAGCGCAGGCGCCCTGAGCGATGATGTTGCTGAACAGGATAGCTTCTGGCTGAATAATCATACTGAGCGCGCTGTTGTCCCACATGGGATCCAGTTCTGACAGATAACCTATATCCAGGTCTCCTCCCTGCAGGCACCCCGCAGAGGTGATGATATTCAGCCAGTATGTCAGCGGGTATTTGTACCAGTGAACATGATAAAACGCGCCAGGATTAGCCCGGTTTTCCTGCCCGCCAGTACCACTTCCCACATTCCCGATATTGATGTTAAATCCACCGAGATTCACCATGCAGTAGGGTGAACGGGTCACATCAGTCAGCGCCACGGGCTCCCAGTACCCTATTGCCAGACCGACCCGATAAAACACCCCCATCGGGCAGAACTGAATGGGCATAGTGGGGTTGATAGTGTCTGGTTGCTTTCCTTTCGCAACGGCTGCATTGCCAATAGTTATCGGGAAAATACACTCCCAGCACACATCGGTGATCGGGTTTACAAAATTGCCCTCACACTCAGCGGATGCGGCCTGGCTCTTCCCGGACCATAACCCGGTACATACCATAAGCATCAGCAAAATAAGGGGAATAGTTCGGTTTACTATCATGCAATACCTCATGATACAGATCAGAAATACGCCGGGGGCTCAGGTACGTCCCTGTTTTTACACATTCACCTGATTCACATTTTTATTAACGTTCTGAGTTGATGGCAAAGGTATCCACCCGCAGGCGACGACGGTCTTCAGCCAGGGTTACCCGCGCCGGAATGCCTTTCAGCCCAAACTTCTGGCTTAGCGTCCCGTCCTGATCGAAATAAATACGCGTATCCAGCGCTTTCGTTGCCTCCCGTATATCACCGTTGACCAGAATGACGCGGTACGTCAGTGTCCCGGGCTTCTGCGCTTTCATCCAGGACAACTGCTGCGGGTTATCTGCATCAATAAAGTAGAGAGTTTCGGTAAACGGTACGGTATCCAGCGGGTTAATCACCTGTCCTTTTCTGGCAAAGACACGCCCCTCATGGTCCTTTAAATCCTCGCTGACGGTCAGCGACGGATCGATATAGTGCGTCGAATTTTCCTGGGCAATATGCAGCCCCTTAACCGGTTTAGGGCGCAGGGTGTTTTCAATCACGCGTTGTTTAAATGCTTCCTGCTCACGGGCCATCTCGCCGCTATTTTCCATTGCCTTCAGACGGGTCTGGATAGTTGTCAGCATGTCCTCTTCCGCAACCGGATACAGTTCCCCCCACGTCCCCATATCTTTTGCCAGTAAACTACCCGGCAGCAGGAACAACATCAGCAGGTGACGGGCGTTCACTGACCACCTCCACCCGCCATTTTCTTCGCCACCTCAGCCTGAATCTCTTCGGTGATATCTGACGCACCGCTCACCACAGCAGGTGAAACAAGAATCAGTGCATCATGTTTTGCCTGCCAGGCATAAAGCTCATCACTCAGGCTTGCCATAAAGCGTGATGTCAGCGCTTTTGTCTGTTCCTCGCTGAGCGACTGCTCGTCAGCCTGCTCCGTGAACCGGTCAATGGTGCTTTTCATATCGAAGGAGACGACCACCGGCATGCGCCAGCTAATCAGCAGCGACGTGATGGCGGCGTTAACGCATAAAATAGTGAGGGCAACCAGCAGCAGGTTACGCAGACAGCGACGGCGTCGTTGATCTCGCCTGTGCCCTTTCGCTGGGATGCTTACCCCCTTTCTTATGGCATCAGCACTAAGGGTGGACTCAGGTTGTTCAGTGGTAAGGTTTTGCTCTGTGGTCATTCTGCCTCCGCAAGCGCTTCCAGTTCACGCATCTCATCAGGGAAGTTACGTTGTGCCAGCTGGTATACGGCGTCATGGATATCCATGTTCTGTTCCCGGCACTGGCTGATAAATTCGAAGTCATCACCCTTTGAACTGAACATCGCGCGACTGAGTGGATCGACAAAGAGACGATGAAAACTGCAGGTATCGTTGATGCGCAGCATAAAGGAGGAGAACCACTGGTCTTTGGCATCACCGAACTTGCCGATAACGCTGCGCTCCAGCTCGCTGAACTGGCTGGGACGGTTCTGGTTATACTGCTTAAACTCAGACGCATCCTGTTTGAGGACAACCTTGAAGGCAGAGTTACCCCAGGCCGCTTTTGCCGCGCCGGAAGCATCATCGGCGTCAAAGTCTTTGATGTTCTGACTGATGGTGATGAACGCGCCACGGTGGCGGCGCACGGTCCGGTACCCCGTCTCGATAAACTGGCCCACCTTCTCATTTTTAAAGTTGAGCAGCTTCCAGCCTTCGTCGATGGTGCAGCATTTCTTCAGGCTGCGCGGGGTACGGTACATTTTGTCTTCGATGTAGATGATGAGAGAAAACATCACCGCAACCAGCAGGTCCGGCTTGTCCTGCAGGCCACCCAGCTCAAGGACAATAAAGCGGGCATCGTCGGTCAGTGACGGCTCATCGCTGTTAAAGTATTCGCCGTAAATCCCCCAGGAGCAGTACTTTCCGAGCAGTTCAATGATTTCATCCAGCCGGTTGGTGATGCCCGGCGAGTTCTGGTATTTATTATCCTCACGGATGGCCGTCAGCTTCTGGACTACGTGGTCAATTCGGGCTTTTTCCCTGTGCGCTTCCCAGGCCTCCTGAACCCCGCGCAGCAGCAGACTGTGATGGACCTCATCCAGCGTACCGTTAGGGCTTGCCAGCACTGCCAGCTGGTCGCGGATACGCTCCCCTGACTCATGGATACTGGATATGTTGGCAAACGGATTGAATTTTAGTGACTTACCGTCCAGGTACGTGCCGCCCACGTTCTCACAGAACGATTTGTAGCCGTCCCCCATGTCAAACACCCAGGCGATACCACCGGAGTCCAGCACGCTTCGCAGGATAGGCTGTACCAGACCTGTCTTGCCTGCACCTGATGTGCCGGTGACCGCCATGTTGTAGTTGGTGTTACCCATCCCGTTCCCGTAGATATCGAGAAACGCCAGCTGATTGCGGTAGGACGGCGTCAGCAATCCCCCCTGACACAGCCGGTTGTCCGCCACCACAGGCAGCAGATTCACGGCCTGGATACTCTCCGCCCGGCACGTGGCTCCACCCATTTTGATATCTTCCCAGAGCCCTTCCGCATGAAGGAAGGGGATCATCGCTATCCAGTTACGGAACTGCATATAGGTCGGGGAAAACAGATCGATACCATTCTTCTTGAAGGTATTAATGACCTGCTGTTCGCAGACCAGCGCATCCTCATCCGTATCCGGACAGAACGTGGTGACGTTATAGTAATAGCGGACAATACAGGTCTGGTTACTGTTAAGATGCTCGCGGATATCCTTCCATTCTTTTGCCTGTTTAGCCACGCCGGGAAACAGGGTGGCATAGGGAGAGTTCGCTTTTTTGTCCCTGTCGAGATACTTACGCGTGGCCTCTCCCTGCGTCGCCACCTGGTCTTCGGCCTCCATCACCATCGTGATGACGAACGGGCTGGCGATGGTCAGGTCGGGGCTGAGGAGATTAGACAGGTTATCGCCCCCCATCCACAGCATGAAGATATCCGGGTTGTTCTCCAGCATAAAATTCATGGCCCGCGTGGCGGTCACTTTCCCCTGACGATCGGCCAGGCTGATTCGTACATCGTCCGGACGCACATCGATGCCAATACGCTGATCAACGCAACGCTGATGCAGCTCGTCAAATTTGCCGACTCGCACGTCTTCCGGATACAGCCGATCGTGACGGGCATTCAGCATCCCGTGAACCAGCGTGACCAGCTCCTGGTCATCGGCCGCCTGCGTGTGAATTTTTGCCGCGTCAAGTGAGGAACGCAGGACTTTCATGGTATGAGCGACTTCCGTCATCACGGCCGTCGTCCGCTTCTTCGCCTTCACGCAGTAAGAAATATACAGACGGTAGTCGCGCAGGGTCAGCGGCAGACCTGTCGGGCTGTTGAACTGCTGCTGCGCCGCGCGCTGATAATACGCCCGTGTGATACGGTTAAATTTTTCAGCATGCTTTCCCTGCCAGCGGAACTCGGACAGGCCCTGGTCAAGCTGATCGCCAATCAGTTTGCTGGATACCAGGTGGAATGATACTGGCGTCTTGCGCGGCAGCTTGCTTTTAATCAGATCTTCCAGCACATACACAATCTGTTCGTTAGCGCCAATAAGCGGCTCTGCACGCAGCAGAAAGCCCACCGTACTGCGATTCACAAACAGCCCGCTGTCACGGTCATAGTCACGATACGGCAGGACACTGGTCAGCTGAGGAAAGTCCAGGCTGGCCAGATTGCGCGTCATCTCCGACGCGCCATCCGGCATCCGGAAAGCTTTCTGCAAATGTTCCAGTACATTAATGATTTGTTTCACCCGAAACTCCTTAATTTACCCGGGACGGAAGAACCCAGTCTGCAGGGCGGACGACAAAGGACACGCGACCGGGCTGATGGAAGGCGTTATCGCTATCCACCCAGGGCGCGATCCAGACCGTGGCGGTCTGGTCCTGGCTGCGTTGTGGATGTACTGAGCCGGGATTATCACAGCGCACGCTCTGACATGACGGTGCAGGTGTCGCAGCAGACATGGCCGGACGCGAGGTCGACACGCCTGAAACAGCCGTTACTGGCATGCCGGCAGCAGGACGTGGCGTTACGGCGCCAGTGCTTATACCTGTTCTGGTGCCAGCTGATACGACGGGTCTGTTGCTGGTTACCCGCGTACCGGAAGGGACACTGACGACAGTACGGGATTCAGACGGAGCCACCGTCGCAGAGCTGGCCGGAAGATTAACCAGGGTAGGCAGTCCGCCCGCAGCCGGCTTTCCCGCCTGCTTTTCCGCCTTGTCCCGCGCCAGCTGATTCGCCTTCGTCATGGTCATACAGGTATCAGACGTTGTGGCATCGCAGTCGAAGCTGCTTTTGACACCGGCACAGCCGGATAAAAGCAGGATGCTACCTGCCAGCAAAAGTGTGATTTTTTTCATCGATGTTCTCTGTGAAATTATGGTCTGAAAGGTCTGGCTGGCTCCGAAAGCGCAAATTGAATGCGCTCGATTTCTGCAGCAAGACAGTACGAGGCGTAGTGCCAGTCGGTACCTGCATCCTGTTCGACGTACATATGGCGAAGCGGCGAGCTTCTGAGGCACTCCAGCCGTGAAATCCCTTCCTGCAGCTGTACGTGCCACGTCCGTGGCAAACGTGAATAACGCATCACCCACGCAAGCGTTATTGCGCCGCTAATAGCACTACAGGTGAAGGACGCCGTTAATATCCAGACTGCGAACAACATCAGCATGGCAAGGCATGCTGACTTCAACTCCCTGGGTGAAAGGTTGCCACGGGTATACTCCACTTGTGCCTGAAGGAGCTTCAGGCGCTTCAAACGTGTAACTAACTCCGTTCTTGTCAGGTCGCTGAAATCCCGAACAGGTAATAAAGAAGCATCCATCACGTTAATTTACCTCTGTCCCCGCTATACAGTTCTTATTCAGACCTTTTCTCACGATCTGAAAGAACCGCGACGAGCTCCCGACTCCCCTGATATCCCTGCATCATTAATCCGTCGCTCAGAATAATCGCCGGCGTACCATTAACTCCATACAAGCCGCCAAGTTCATAGTGACGACTGATACCTGAATTACATTTATCCGCTTTTATCGTCCTGTTATTCATTGCATCATCGAACGCCTTTTTACGATCTGCTGCGCACCAGATTGCATTCATTTCTTTTCCACCAGGACTTTCTGTCCCCTGCCTTGGAAATGCCAGATAACGAACCGTAATCCCCGCACTGTTATAAGCATCCATTTCTTCATGTAATTTACGGCAATATGGACAGGTTGTATCAGTAAAAACCGTGATGACGTATTTTTCCTGAGGTGCTTTGTAAATAATCATCTCTTTTTCAAGGGATTCCATTTTTTTATGCAACAAAACATTAGTAACGTTTACAGGCTCTTTCCCGCTAATATTGTAAAGCGGCCCTTGTATCAGGTATTTTCCGTCGTCTGTAACATAGAGAACCCCCTGACTACCGGCAATAACCGTTTTCATTCCCGGTACAGGTGCATGCGTTATCTCTGCATCACGTATGCCTGTATTAATGAGCGACTTGCGTATATCATCATCACCAGCATATATGCCAGATGAAAAAATCATCAGGCATACAACACCGACCAGATTTCTTTTAAACATACCCACCTCTTTATTACATTTACTGTGTTAATCAACTGGAAAAATTAATTCAACAACCCTGAAGTTAAGTTTCTTTTTTATTGAATATATGACAAGGAAATTTCGGTTTTATCCCCACTAACAATGCAATCAAACCGAATGTAACCATTGTCATCACCCATACAGATATCAGCGTATTCAGTAATTGACGGTCGACATATTCGGCATAGCCTCTGGCATCAGATACCACCTCCTGGCAATCATACTTTTTAATTCCCGGACTATCAGCAATTTCAGCAGGGTCAGTAAATACATAAGGGGGTTGAGGTATTTTCGGCAACTGTCTCATACACTCACGCCACGTCCAGCGCTGGCCATCGGTGATGCTCTCAGCTTTCTCCAGATAATTCACGACCATCATTCCTGGCGTTTTTTTATCAAGAAAGAGCAACAACACCACAACCAGCACCATCGTTGCAAGAGGTACAATAATCAGATACTGGAAAACCCAGGCAACCCATCGAATACAATATACAATGAGGGCCATAGCTTTATTTATCATGATCTCCGCCGCCTTGCTTCATTGGATACCAGATGTTGCAGTTCTTACGAATAGTCTCCGCCAGCCTCTGCCCGTCCTCACCGCTATACAGTACTTTAATCTGGCTGACGTACGGTGATATCTGTTCTTTTGTTATGCTCATACCTGAACCCGGTTTTCCCATGAACAGGCAGTGCCCTCGTTCCCGCTGCAGTACGAGTACGCCCTGAGAAATCCGCGCCTTTCCCTCAAGCGCAGTAGCGCACGGCAGAGACGCTGAAAGCCAGAAGTTGCTCTCTCCGGCATCAACACAGATGACCCTCATCCCCTGAATCACGCAGCAGACCGCAATATCATTAAGGTTACGTGTTTTACCCGGACCGCCGTTACTGTTGTTTGTCATGATCTTCTTCTCCTGCGTTTTTGTCGTCTTTCTGAATGTCTTTACGCAAATCGCGCCAGTCGCGGAGCTGTCGTTCTGATAAAAAGGTCCGCATAACTTCAGCGCTGATAGCGGTCTTACCTCTACCGGTTTCCCCCACGACCATCACATTGTTTTTTTTGCTTCCCATCGTTCACCTCTGATAATTTTTTGTCCGAATTTCCAGTACCCGCTGACACTCAGTGCAGGTACGCACGCCGGGTATCGCTTTCTGACGCCGTTCCTGAATTCGGTTTCCACAGCATTCACACCGGCTAAGGCTTTCACCTTTAACGCTTAACTGTTGTCTGACCGCCTGAATTTGCAGGCTGTTAATCAGTTCTTCCTGCTCCTGCAACTGGTCCAGTACGTCTGCCATCGCTCTTTCCTGTGTATGCTGTCCGGACACGCTACCGCCCATCCCTTTTACGTCTTCCAGGGCACGAACATTTCCGGTTTGTTTTATTTCCGCCTTCTTTCCGGCGGGTTTTACTGCGCTACAGTCGCCGTCTGACCCACTTGCTCAACCGTGTCGCCGACTTTAAAGTCCTGCAGCTGCCTGAGCATTTCCGGTGTACTGGTAGTCATGGCGGCAGGAACTGAAGCAGAAGACGGTGAGTTTTGTTTCTTACGTGCAGCCGCTTTCGCGCGCGCTTCTTCCAGCGTTTCGAGCTGGAAGCCGTCCTGGAAAACCAGCGTGACTTCATTGCCCGCGCCGATGGGAATGACGGGGTGGTACTGTTCGGCGCGTTTGATGTAGTAATCTGAGAGTGTTTTTGCCGCTGAACTGGCCCCACCACCGAGACCTGCCTGAGCGATATCTCCTGCGCCCAGGCTTGCAGTGGCGCCAATACCGACCGCTGGTGAAGCGGCTTTTTCGATACCTTTTCCAATACCGTCGAGGAAGCCGGCGCCACCTGCATACAGCAGGATCTGGCCATTACGCATAACCACTTCGCCCTTTATGCCGTTTTTCCCCATAAATGACACATGACCTGCAATCTTCTGGTCGATGTTGTCATCACCCAGCTTGCAGCTGATTGAACGGGTTCGAACGATCGCACGTTCACTCGAAACATCCCCCCATGCCTCCAGGGTCACAAAGCAACCCGTCAGGTCGAACTCTTCATCGTTAGGCATCTGAACTTTGCCGGTCAGACGCAGCTGCATCGGAGCGGTATTTTTATCGCCGGTCACGGACGCATTGGCATCCGCCCCTTCCACGATGATGGCTTCAGCAAAACTGCCGGAAGAAATCCACGGGAAACGAGGCTTTTTCGTCCCGGTATCCGGCAGACTGAATTCCTGACTGTCCATCATTCCCGGACGCTGAACGGGGGTCATCACCGGTGCAGCTGGGGCCTGTCCGCCGCCTGCTGGCCAGAAACTGGTCGGGGGAGGAACATTACCCGCCGGTGCAGCTTTACCCTGAGAGGCCAGCGCTCCCGGCAGTGGTTCTCCACTGAGGGATTCAAAATTCTTCCCGGCTTCAAGCTGCGTCTGTAGCAGCTTGTTTTCATCTTCAAGTTCGCGGATACGATCCTGAGAACCTTTCAGATCACGGCCTATAATCCCCATTTCCGTACGCAGTTTTTTAATTTCAGTTTGTGTTTCCTTGTTAAGCCGCTGTGCTTCCGCAATGGCCGAACGCTGAACTTTGTTATCGAAGGACTGATTGACCACGCCCGTCATATTCGGCGCGGGTTCTCCTTTTGGTGTTTTAGCGGGTGGCGCTTTCTTCAGGTTCATCTCTGAAACCATCCAGGTCCCGACAACGCCTGCACCAACCCCCAGAACAAGAGCGATAAACAGTGCAACCTGACGACGGCGGATGACTTTGTTAACGTTGGCCATCTTCACCCTCCCCGTTTTCACGGATAACGGTGACGGTCATTCTTCCTCCTCCCATCAGAGTCTGGGCGTTGTTATCAAACATCACGGCACGAATGCCGGGCTTCCAGAAGTCCTGCTCCCGCAGCGCCACACCCCAGGTACTGGCATTACGCAGTTCATAACGATCTGCACGCAGCTGGTCGCCCGCCCAGGCTTTCAGGGGGGTAACAGAAAAACCACCGGGGAGACGAATACCGTCAGAAAGAGGTTTCACTTCGCCATAGCCATCAGGCATGTTTCCCGTCAGTACGGCGCGGTTAAGGCTGATTAGCAGCTTTTCGTAGGTCTGAGCGGTTTCCCATTTACGGGTTTCAGGCCGTGAGGGCGGTTCAGCGCTCATCATTCGCCAGACACGGCCTTCACCTTTTACGGGAGTGGCCACGACTGAGAACGACTGGCCCAGCGCAGTTTCTACAAAAATCGTGAAAGTACGGGTAGCCACAGAGGTGAACAGCACGCCACCTGCCGAGGTCAGCCGCTTGTCTGCCAGCATTCCAGCTGGCGCCGTGATGGCGGTGACTTTGTCACCAGGGATAAAAATCATGTTGGGGTCGGTATTGCTGATATTCAGCCGGAACTGCCCGCCCTGTGGCAGGCTTATCGTGGCAGGTGACTGCGCCTGCGCAACCTGGTTAACAACGACCATCATGGCTGTACCAAACAATAACGCCGGAATGTTATTTTTCATTTTTGACCTCGTAGAACCGGCCGATACGGGTAAAGCCCCCGGCATACTTCAGACGAAGCCGGTAGGTTTTTATTTCCGTGGAAGGTTTTGAGTTTCCAATCCACATTTTCAGCACGCCACGAACATCGATGCGACCGTCAACGGGATAGACATTAATTTCAGTGGTGTAGAAGGTTGAACTCACATCACTGGCTTTAATCTGCGCCGCCTCTTCCTGCAGAACCGGATTAAATTCTCCCCGGACGTCAGGTTCGACAAAAGACATCAGAAAAGCGTGGTTGGAATCGACCGTTTCAGGCGAGACATTGAGACGCAGGGCCAGGAATGACAACGTCATCATCCGGAAAAACTCGGTATCTGCTTTTGTTTCAGAAACAGCGAAAGGAGCACTGTATGTCATAGGCGTGACAACAGTTCGCTGTTCATGGATAAGGCTTCTGTTGGTAATAGCAAGCCATCCAGTGGTGAATGCAAGAATAAACACCAGAAACGTTAACCCAAGAATGATGATTGCAATCATTTTTGTGGATGAATTACGTGCACTGATTTCCATAAATGGCCCTGCGTAATTTATTTAATCCATTTCCTGAAACTGGAATCCGGAATAACGCGGTAAACAACACGAAACAATTCGACAGGAAGATGCCAGTAACACCAGTTGTATAACCAACGGGAACTTTTACCGCGTTTAGCCGCTTTAATAAGCTGCCAGACGACACCGGCAATAATCAGACTAAAAAGATATTTTTTGGTGAAAAAACCCCACAACAAAACTGCTGATGCGGGGATAGCTTCATCAAATGGAAGTCCGATTATGCGGTTCTGGTCTGACAACGTTTTCGGGAAACGGTATTTTTCGAGGTCGTTTCCCGTCATATCAGCCGATGAAGGACATACCTACGGTGGTGAAGACGATAACCACAACCAGGCCGAGCAGAATCAACAGGTTTTTGGTGCGAATATACATCCCTACACCGACGACGAGTTCTGCAATGATGATACACATCATGACAAACGAGTCTGCCCCGAAGGTCGCACGTACATCATCCTTCCCGCCAGCGAGCAGGTCGGTGGCATTAGCCATTTGTCCGACACCCAGAAGCAACAGAGGTGACAATGCAGCCAGACGAGAAAGTACTTTTTTACTGGTCGCACCACGCCATGCCATCTGGCAGTACTGCCATGCACGATTTTTTACAGGCGCAGAGATACAGCCTTTCATTAAAGAAAAGTTCATAACAACTCCAATTATTAAAATTAGCGAATGACATTGCATGCATGACAAGAAATCTCACACAACAAACTGAATAATATAGACTTTCTTAAAACCTCCTTAGCGACAGGTAAGATTTAGCTTAAGTTCATTATGCACAAACCACAACAATAGTGAATGGATTTTGAGTGTTTTTTACCTTAATGGCGAGTGTTTTGTGAGTTACATCATAAAATCAAACTTCGATAAATTTTAAAAAAACTATAAATTTCACGGATTTATTGCTATAACTAAGATATAAATTTGTAATCCGCATAGTGGTAAGTCTCACTAAATACCACTGCGAAGAAAGTGGAGCTGAAAGGTGATGCCAACTAATCACATTGAGCAAATCAAAAATTTATTACTAAACAAAGGGATAGCTGAACATAAACTTGCTTCAACTATTTCATCAATCCTTGGAATTCATTACAATACTGCTAAACAAAAACTTGATGGCAAAAGGTCATTTGCCTTTGAAGAGTTAAAATCTATTTTTTTGTATTTCAATGAAGACATCATTCCGCAAAAAAAACATAATTGCGTTTATATTATAAATAACATTCACAAACGATGTAATGTAGATGTTGAATATGTAGGCGAAATAAATAATCTTAATGAAAATGAAACATACGCCATAAAGAAAGATGATATATACATTATTAATGGAAATATAAAACCAGAAGGGAGTGAATATTATAAGATAGTTTCTATAGATTTTTTGCCAGCACCGGAAATTGCTATTCTTGATAATCATGATGACATATTAAATGTGTTATCAAAAATATCTAATAGATATGGAATTAACACAAAAACGTTTAATACTACTGACCAACTAGAAAAATCGATGAAAGATCATACCTATGATGGTTACATTCTTGACTGGTTGCTGGACTTTAATGAAACACCAGAAAATCTAATTTGTAAAATAAGAACAAAACAAAATCCCCCATCATTTATTATACTCCTGACAGGGGAATTAATTCATAATGAAAAGCAGATTAGCAAAATGATAATAGACTATGGTATCACACTCCTTGAGAAACCTACAAAACCTTTGATTTTATCTTCATTTCTTTTATCGAAATTATTTTTTATCTGAATCTAAAGGAAGGAAAATAGAAAATGAAGAACCTTTAGATATTTCAGATTTAGCTCTAATCATACCCTTAAGGAGCTTGGTGTAAGCTTTAACAATCGTAAGTCCCAAACCAAGCCCCTGCCTTGTATTTTGCTTAACCCCCTGATTAAAAGCCTTAAAAAGACCATCTAAATCATTTTTACAAAAACCACTCCCATTATCAGAAACCTTTATAATCAATAAGTTATTACTAACCTTTAACATCAATCTAATATTCCCCTTCCTTGTATTTTTGTTAGCATTATCAAGTAAATTCATTATTATTCTATACACCTTATATTTATCCATATTAACCTTTACATTACAATTTGTTTTTTTAACTAAAAATAAATTATCGTTAATAACGGAAAATGATTGGCAAACCTCAGAAATCAAATCAGACACGGAAAATAATGATTTATGTGATTTTAAAATCCCCAGCTCAAATCTGGAGTAATCAAGGATCTCCCTTGTTTGCTCCGTAATTTTGTTTGAATGATATATTATTCTCTGAGCCTCCTCCTTCAAATCCTTTTCTGAAATTTCATTTACAAGAATATCTGATGAAATACATATTGTTTGCATAGAGGTAGCTAACTCATGATAGATTGTAGAAATAAAAATATTTTTCCTCCTGAGTAATTCTCTAAGATAAATAACATCAGCTATAGATATCAATATCATAACAAACCCCAAAAAGACAGAAAATATTGAGAAAACCTGAGCACTATTGGCATTTTTGTTTATAATTTCCTTAACCTCAGTAAAATTTGATATTTGTATTTTATATATTATTTCAATTAACTTTACCACAGTTATATCCATATCATCCATGTAATTTAAAAGAATTTTGTACTTACTACTATCATTTTCATGCTCAAGAGTAAGCCTCCTTAAATTATCAAACTGTTTTTCTAACACTTCAATATGATTCAGAAAATCCTTATTATAGTAAAAGGAATCAACTAATGAAGATCTACTCTTAAGAATCTTAATTTTCGACTGTAGTATATTTAGTTTAAGCTTATAATCATCTATATCCTTATGCAAAAGAGCAACCCTTGCTTTTTCAAATGAAAGAGAAAGAATTTCCCCGGCAGAATAGTTGTCAAGATTGGGCTCTATTTCATGATATCTTGTTTTTACTTTTTCAAAGTTTACATAAACAGAAAATATAGATAATGACAATAGCACGAGCAAAACTGTAAATAATAATGCCATTTTCCTCCCCATTTATTCAATCTCCATTTTCTTTAACTGAACAACAGTCCTTGCATTTATTTCAAGTTTATTAACCCCATTACACCCTCCCCCTGGATATACAATAGCAAACGGACCGAAATTTTCTACTGTCATGTATTCCCCGTTAATCTTATAAGCAATCATAACACTACAACGCTCAAGCTCACTTAAACTTATCGAGTAGGAATAATCATCCCATGCAAACGCACGAAGATTTTCTCCTTTTATATTATATTCTTTTATTAATTTTTTAAATGAAACCCCAGTGTAAACACCACCTCCCATGTAATTTGTTTCTGATTCAACTGAATATGATTCTAACCTTTCAAGATCAGATCTTTTTATAACTACAGTTTCACCACCAGGTTTAATTAACTCTAAATTGCTATAATCCACTTGTGAGTTAGCCGTGGAAACTAAAAGGAAAGAAAAAAAGATAATCCAAATTCTCATAAACTAAACCTCTTTTGATTTAAACATTTTAAGCTGACCAAACTCATCAAAACCATTTGAGACCCAACCATTTTTAATATAAAAAGACTCTGCAAAAGATCCAGAATCAGTTGTTAAATATACATTATCAGCACCTTTATAGAAACACCAATCTGTAACTAACTCTAAAATTTTAGTTCCAACTCCCATTAATTGAAACTCAGGTCTTACGAACAAACCTCCAATAATCGGCTCTGGAATAAAAACAGCAAATCCGTACCCTATAAAAACATCTCTATAACGGCATATCCACCCCCCACCTTGATTTATATCCTCAATAGCCTGTTCTCTCAATAGATATTGAATCTGGTGAGGGTGTAAAATATTTTCTAAAACAGAAAACCTAATATCATACAAGAAAGGCAAATGATTCACAGATAGCTTATCATACTCAAAAGACATTTTAATCACCTTAGAAGTTAAACATTATCTTCAGGAAAGAAAATTCCAACATTTTCTTTAGCAACCTTATCAATAAATAGCTTAATAGTTTGTCCGTCAAATTTACCACTAGCTACAGACTCCTCACTAAGCATATTCATTCTCATAATTTCACTACACATAGCCCTGACTCTAACCAAACTGTCCAGCATAACCTTGTTGTACTCCATCTGGTTAAAACCGCCTTCCTTCCTTTCACGTTGTATCATGTAAACCCGTAACCCCAGTTCCAGCAGCATTGAAGACACGTTAGAGAAAGAAGCCTCTTCCACCCCTTCCTGTTTTCTGAGAAGAACAAGATCTGAAATTTTTTCGTACACATTATTGTTACAGTAAGTCTGTATTTTTGGCATTTTGTTATCCAGATAAAAATTGTTTTTGTTCGTTACTGTTGTGATTCACATCCGATTCACTTAATTTAAAATAGCGATTCATTGACGAATCAATCAGACAAAACAGCGATTCACTTATAGCAAAAAACGCGATTCGAATCTAGATTCGAATCGCGTTAAAATATTGATTTATGTGGAGTGAATCACATATGAATCTAGATTCGAATCGGATACGATTCATATACGATTCGTAAGCGATTCATAAATTCATCCTAGGTTTAAAAATACCATCTTATAAATTCCATAAACCAATGTTTTTAAAGACGAATCAGGCAAGATGCAATCTTGCGACGGGTGTGGGACTTTGGAGTTAAGGAGCAGGGTTAGACAAATTTGTCATCCGGGCAGGGTTACGCATATTCCGGCATTGCCGTTTTTTTTCGGAAATGGCACTCTAGACGAGGGATATGTCAGATATGGAATATTGCAGATGAAGAATGTTCTTCTCGCTGGATTACTCGTGATTACCTCTCCTGTCATTGCTCAGGACTGTTTTGACATGGCGGGAAGGGATTACCATATTGAACCTGATTTATTGCGTGCAATCTCTTTCAGAGAGTCATCATGGCGCCCTGATGCAATGAACGTTGTCAGCAATCAAAGTTACGCTGTCGGTATGATGCAAATACACTCGCAGAATTTTTCACATCTGGCTCAGTATGGAATCACGGCTGGTAATCTTTACAGAGATCCCTGCATGAATATCTATACGGGTGCCTATTATCTCGCAATTGCTTTTAAGCGCTGGGGATACTCCTGGAGGGCAGTAGGAGCTTATAATGCAGGCTTTCGTGAAACGGAGGCACAGGAGAGGAAGCGACAGAAGTACGCAGAGGAAATCAGAGCTATTTATGCCGGAATCAAAAAAATGCGTCACCTGAGTGACGCATCAGCTGTTAATCAATAGCTCGCCATATTAGCTCGCGTTCCGGATGCTGAATAATGCTGACATAATCCTTTAGCGCATCCTGACGGGCGATGAGATGATTAAGGACCGTGGCATATTCCGGCCCCATATCTGACACCTGCCATGATAGCCAGTTCATTATCATCAGGGTAGAAATAATTCCTGCTGCATCAGCACTGACATCTGCCTCAAAGTAATTACCGGGAATAACCATGTTATAGCGCTGTTCACCTTCTGGTGCGATATATCCTGTTTGTGCGGTGGTGAACCTGACACAGTTCGGAGCCACGTTTCCGCCAGTACCCTGCGGAATAATCCAGTAATTCCAGAAACCACCATCGTAATCTGAATGCTGACGTAACCAGCTGACAATCATGTTATCAGCAGAAGGCGTAAAAAAGAGCGCGGGAATAAAATCAAGACGTTCATCGCCATCTGTAATACAGTAGCGCTGTCGTTCATCGATTTTAAATTGTTCGGCTGATTCACGAGTGGCGGTTTTGACGTTTAATGTGTGCATTCTGCTTTTCTCCTCATTGGGTTATTACATCGTTCGACTTCATCACTGAGCGGCAAAGGGCAATGAGCAGCTGACGGGGAGGAAATAAAGGGGCGCGCAGCGTTTATATACCCCTTTATTTCCTTCCAGGCTGATGCTAAAAGCAGCCCTCCCCGAATTGATGAAATCGGGCGATAGTCACACCAGGAGAATGCGCACACCCCGGAACGGAAAATCGCCGCAGGACGAATTACCGTTACGGACATCAGAGCGGCGGTAACTTATTACCGCCACGGTGAAAGCGGCGCATCCTTTCAGGATGCAGCAAGCGTGATTTTGAATTTGCGTCAGGATGGACGCCCGAAGGGCAGAGACAGCTTGCTGGCTCTGTTCACGACAGCCGTGTCCCGTCAGGGACGACGCCCGGACTAATATTCATTATTTTCAACGCAAGGAATAAATAGCAGATAAGATAAACAGCAGTATGCCGGATGAAATATCACAGGTCTTCATAACTAATAATGAGAAAACCACGCGCCGGAGTAATATGGGCGGCGCGTAGCGCTGCCTGTATTACTCTGCGCCACAGGCGCGCGGCCTTTGAAGCCACGAAAGGCAGGGTATTCCCCTGCCCTTCAGGATAGTTATGCAGCTTTATTCATGCCGCGCATAAATTCGCGCATGGCATTAATTCGGCGCTGTTCCTCCAGGCGCTTCTCAAAGTTGTTGATGTAGTACACCGGCGTATACCTGACCCTGTTAAGCTGCATCGTCAGCGTATTGCCCGTGACCACCTCAGCAGGAATACCCAGCAGGGATAGCTGGATAAAGGCCATATCCGCCGCGATCGGATCAATATCGATGCAGCTACCGAACATGTGCTCAGACGTGTTATAGCCCGCCTCCAGCAGATATTCCGCATACGCCACAATCATTCCCGCCGCACCGCTTGCCGGGTCGCTGACGGTCACGAATCCCTCACGGCGTATCGTTTCGTCAACGTCCGGCATCAGCAGCCTCGCCATTAGCGACTGGACGTGATACGGCGTGAAATACTGCCCGTTGCGGTCGTCGCCCAGCTCAAGCTCCATGAAGATCGCGCTGAGAAAGTCGTGAAATTTCGCCTCCAGTGCGCAGACCATCAGGCAGAAAAGCGTATGCAGGTTGCTGATATCGCCCCGCTGTACTTCGCGCAGATTTTGCGGCTCTGCTCAATATTCTCCGGTGTTCTTATCCGCGCCATATCCAGCTCGCTGGCGGCCAGCGTGATAAAGTCACTGAACACCTCCCAGCGGCGCAGGCTGCGGGCGGTATCCCTGAACACGCTGATAAACTGGCGGCGGGCTTCGTCAGTGGTCATCATCCGGTGCGGTATCGTCTGTGCGTTCACGGCAGGCAATACGGGTTTAGCGGGGGTCACTGGTGCGGCCTCTTTCGCCTGGTCAAAGAAGCGGGCAAAACTGAGTTGAGACATATTTCCTCCTCAAATGCCGCCCCCTGCGGGGCGGCTCCTCCGTCAGTTAAATGCCCGCTTCAGTTCAAGCGTGCGTAACACCTGCCCCCACTCGCTTCCGCGCATGGCAGGAATGCGAACGGCGCGCCCCTTCTTCAGGCAGTTCGCAATGTGACGACCCAGCGCCCGCATTTCGGCGCTGATGTCGTCACGGTCGATATCACTGCGTTTAATGCGCACCTGTCTTTTTACGGGTGCGTTTTCCGCCTCACGCATCTGGACATACAGGGCGGTCGGTGTAACAATCGAAACTTCACTGAATTGCATGGTTTGTTCCTTTTGGTGAAGGCCGGATTCGTTGTTTCTCAGGCGTGGAATCCGGCGGGTTAAGGCAGGCGAAAGCCTGCTTTTCTCATTTCTGGCGCTGCATCTCCCCCTTAACGCGTGCCAGGATCTCCGCGTGGTCAAGGTTGCTGTAGTCGCGCATCCGGTAATAACGGATACCGATCCGCGCATAGATTTCGGTCACGTTGCCGCAGACCATCTCCGCCAGCATGAAGGTTTCACACTCGCCGTTCTCACTGCTGCGCCAGTTCATCGGGTACATCAGCCCCAGCGCATCATGGAAGGCGTGCACGTCGATTTCAGCGGGCGCTTTCACCGCCGCCTTCTCGCGGTTCAGCCAGTACGCCCGCTCTGCATCAGCAGTGGCCTCAATTCCCAACAGGGCGGAAGATTCGGTCAGGTGTAAATGCATGGAGTTCTCCTTCTCTGGTTGATGGCGACATGCCCTGCCGCCGTGGGTTATGCTTATGGACGGGCTTCCAGGCGCAACATGGCCTGAGCAAAATTTATGTTGTTGCAAAGGTCTTTACGCGCGATGTCCCATGCCTTTTGCCCGATAACGCCGTATAAGCGGATGGCATGAACCTGAGCCTGCAACCACGGCTGCACAACATGAAACGACACAAGCGGGTATGAACGTTCCCAGCACAGCACGCCTTCCCTGTGAACGTTGTCGCTCATCAGGCTGAGAAGACGCAGGATTTCTTCCGCCTCATCTTTCTGGCTCAGCTGGAGATTCCAGACCTGACACAGCTCCAGCAGGTATGACTTTTGTTCTGCGATAACACAGGCCAGACGCGCTTTCGGGTCTGAACCCCATCTTCCGGTAGATTCTTGAGCGGCGGTTTTGAAGTTGACGTTTCGTGTGTGCATCCTGGTTTTCTCCTGTGGTGATGGTTGTCCATCTCCCTGGTGAGTTCTCTCGCGGCAAGGGCCGAGTAGCTACGGCGGGGCGGCAGGAGAAGGGCGGAGACAAAACTTTTTGCGCCCCGCAAAAAGTTTTGGCGGAGTGCATTTCACCCTTCGGATGACGACACGACGGTGCTACGAATAGCCCTCCGCGTGAGGACGCACGGGGGATGGCTTCACCGGGGGAACAGGATGCACACACCCGACACGTCGGAACGGCGTGGCGCCATTAAAGCGACGGCATCAGCCGACGCGGTGAAGGCGTTCCGGACGGCACGGCCGGAGAAGCCGAAGCCTTTGACCTTAGCCATCAGACCCTAGCCGTATGGCACGAACCCCGAAGGGGTTCGGCGGAGCCCGGCGGGTGCGTCAGCGGCCGCCCTGGCGGAGTGGGGCTCGACGACCGGACAGCAGCGCTGGCCGGGAGCCGAAGGGGGCCGTGCGACAGGAAGTCGTTTAACATATTGTTTTACTTTGATAAAACCAGCTATTCCATTAGCTGTAGCCTACCGGAACAGGCGTTGCTGGCAGCGGCGGGGTCTGAAGCTCCCGGGACAACGAGATCGGGCGTCAGCCCGGGGAAACCTGCACGTACCGTTCTCAGGGGGCGGCGGCGCAGTAATGCGCTGCTGCTACCCGACATCGCCCTGCCCGTTTTTGGGTTATGGCCATAACGGAGCTGCAGCTGAGAAAGTTAACCAGCAGGACGTCGGATATGACGCCCGGGATGAAGAACACAGGGAAAACAATCCTGAAGCCAGGCACAGGCAGGTAACTCATGGCGCTCTGACTTCAGCAAAATCAGGCAGGAAAGGCTGGAGTGTGGACAAGGCGGAGGGAGCAGAGGGGCAGCGCCGGAGGCGCGTCCCCCTTCCCCTGTTCCCCGCAGGGAAACAGTCCTTCCCGGAAGTTCAGGCGTGCGGTCGCGTCAGGAAGGAAAAAGGGGCTACCGGCGAACCGGCACCCCCTTCATAAAGGCGCTTCAGGCATGTCAGAGCAACTCAGCACCTGAAAAGGCTGGGTTTCCCCCGCCTCCAGGTAGCTTACTTACCGGATTCGTAGGCCATAAAAGCCGCCACCTCCCTGTTCGTGTCCCTGTACCGGATTTCGCAGAGCGATTTTCGGGTCAGGTAAGTGAATATCAGCAGTGTGAGACACACTATCAACACGCACCAGAGCAGGGTACTTCGCGGCAGTTTCATAGCTGACTTCTCCTTGCCTTTCGGCAGGTAAGCGGCTAATCTGATGTTGTTCAGGCATACAGACTAAGCCTCGTGGTTAATGAGAATTAACTTCGGGGCTTTCTGCTTTCTGCCGCACAACAAGGAAACAAACCACCTTCACGTCATGAGGCAAAAAGCCTCAAGCGCCACGTCGATTATACCGGGCAGATGCTCTTTCTGACCAGGAATATCATTGGGCTATAAGCCACCCAACGGCACGAATAAGCAGGCAGAACATGTAAAAAATGACCGTCGCAGTAAACATCCCGATGACTATCGCCTGAGACACTTCCGGAGCACCTGACCACATACCGTCACTCCTGAACACCAGGAATGAAAATAACGCACCGAGTCCGGCAAGAGACAAAAACTGAAGGATATATGCCCGCTTCCGGGTCATAACAACACTGATGATGAGATATCCGTATCCTGCGCTAATCACAGCCATTAAAACAAACATTCGCAAAAAATGAGTAAAGGCATACTGAGCTTCTGTCATAACTGGTTTCCATTCCGGGTAAGTTGCACTGATACATTCACAGACTTTAATCCGCGTATTATATAACCGATTTACGCTGGTGATATTCCACGAAAGTACTCAGGCCGTGCCGTCAGTTCCCGCTCAATGAGTTCATCAGCAAACAGGCGCGCAATCCGGTTCACGCGACGTTCCAGATTCCGCCGACGGGCAGCCGCTTTTCGTTCATCACTCCAGCGTCTTATCTGCCTTTCATCCAGAAAATCTAGGCACACAGCATATCCGCCCCCGGCCACCCACAGCGACATCACGGACTCAGGAGCGGGCTTTCCTGCCTCCACCACTTCTGACGCCAGCTCAGGTTCACCGGGACAGGGACCGGGACGCTTCCGGGGCAGTGAGTAACGCCACTTCATCCCCGCCCCCGTATTGTCAGCTTGTTGGGTACCATCCAGCGCTCCAGCTGCCTGACAGACTCAGTGCTTTCCCGCGCCAGCGCATCCGTTTCAGCCATCACCGTCCAGAATGGCTGGCTCTCAGTCATCCAGCGCTCCACTGGCGCCAGTGACGGAAAACGCTCGCTCCAGCGCCAGAACATCTCCTCAAGGTCGTACTGGCGCAGTTCAGTCCCTGACCAGCGCGCGCTCCAGCTGCTGACCGTCTCCGGAGTATGGAATGCCAGCTCAATTTCTGCCTGACCCGCCAGCGCCTGGTACGCGCGCTCACGCTGACACTGTTCTTTTTGGCGCTGGCGGGTGTATTTTTCATCCCGCAGCGCGTCCTGACAGCGAACGCGTTCGGTCTGCTGAAAGGCAACCTCCGGAAAGAGGCGCTGACCGGCACCGACAGGAAGCGGCAGCCAGCAACACGTCCCGCGGCTTTCAATCAGGGCATCGATGGCACTGAGCCAGCTGTCCCTGCTGCCCCGCATCTCCCGCGCCGTCAGCAGCGGCGCAAAATAACGGATTTCCCTGACAGTGATGCGCGTGCTGCCCGTGAGCCGGCGAAAAAAGGCGCTGGCATACGGGTACGCCGCTGATACCGCGCCGCGCGACCGCCTGCGCTCAACCTCCGCGATGGCCTCCATCGCGGCGCGTCGCTCAGGGCTGAAGGGAACCAGAGAGAGATGCGAGGGGATCATGCCGCGCCCTCCGCTGCCAGAATGCTGATGATGCTGGCCTGACTGTATCCGTCCGCATCGAGACGCGCCGTCAGGCTGACGGTGTGGCTGACAAGCTCCGGCTGGTAGCCGCTCAGGGTACGAATAACGGAGAACGGGCGACCGCTGGCGGGAACGAACACCACCATCCACGCCGGACTGATGCCACCGGGACTGCATACGGCAAGATGATACTGCCCGTGGGAAGGGGTAAAGCGTATCTGTACGGGGAAGAACCCGCCAAACTCGCTGCGGTACTCGCCGTTCATGCCCCAGTTTTCAGGGCAGGACAGGTCACGCATGACGGCGTGGGTCAGTTCGCGGCGGTAGTCCTCGCCGCTGTCGCGCCAGTCCTCAAACTCATCACAGGACATCGTTTTCAGCACATCGGGGGTCAGAACAGTTTGCATGGGTATCTCCTTATCGCCGCCCCGCAGGGCGGCGCTCCGTTATCAGGCGGCGTGTGCCGTGTTGGTGGTGTCGTTGTCAGGGCTGTCGGCATCTGAAACAGCGTCGTCAGCACCGGACTCACCCGCTGGCTCTGGTCCTTTCAGCCATGCCGGAACCCAGCGGGTGTGCTGCATGAAGTGCTCCGCATGCGCTGCGGCGTCGCCCTTCTTCATCTTCTCCGCGTCACCCGCCGCGCCCGTCAGCCCCGCCTCTTTCAGGGAGGCGACAATCTGCGGATGTTTCAGGCTGCCGAAGTAGTTGTCCTTCGTCGGCTGCCACCAGTCGCGCAGGTGGAACCCGATTGCCGCCTCGACCGCATCGAGGGTGCTGCGCGAGGTGTGCCCCATATCGCGGGTCTGTACCCCGTCAACGGAACAGGCCGTGCAGAAGGCCATAAGCGACATCAGCACCTCGCCGCTCAGGGTGAAGAAGGTGGTGAAGTCCTTCTCCCAGCCTTCCGGCAGCAGGGCTTTCAGACGTGCTTTCTCTGTCATAAGGAGGTCAAACGCTGCGCCGCTCTTACCGGACGGGGCATTCTCCGTCAGGCTGCCGTGAGACACGGTCAGGCTGATGCGGAACGGGTGCGTCGTCGTCAGGCAGCCTGAAAACACGCAGGTACACATGCGCCAGACCATCAGCGCCACCGCCTTTTCGGGCTGCTGCATCAGCGCCGCCTGGACTGCCAGCGTACGCTCGGAGGTCATTTTCGTGAGCAGCGGGACGCTGATCCCCTCTGCGGCATCGGTATGACGCGAGGTGAACGGCACCGTGACGCTGCCGGGTTCGGTTTCTTCCGGCATATCCGCTTTCAGGCGCACACCGCGCTGCACGTACACCCGCCCTTCGTACAGGCTGACCATCACCCCCGCGCCAGATTTCATGTCCTCAGTCCACGCGCTGACTTCTGCCGCCTCCTGAATGGCGAGGATGTCCGCTTCGATCGCATCCGACTCGTCGCAAACGCTGTCATATGTGTCGTACTGCTCCCGCAGCGCATCAAGACGCTGCTGCTGCTCAGGGGTGTACACCGGATCGGGTTCAACGGGCTGAACGAACACCTGACCGTCTTCGCCGTGGTACCAGATGCGGGCTGCACGTCCGCGACTCCATGCCCAGCCCTCACGCTGCTGAATGTCCAGAGCGATAAGCTCCAGCTTCTCCTGCACCAGACGCTCAACCAGCACGCTGTCAGCCGTGCCGTCGCCCTCGTCCTGGCTGAACAGATCTTCGCGGACGTAACCTCCCGCCGCCTCGTAAGCCTCGCGCCCGATGAAGCGGAATTTTGTGTTGTCGGTGCGCATCTCGGTTTCGGTAATGGCGCGTTTAATCAGGTGTGCGGGCGCGTTTGACCAGCTGGCCTTCACGCTTTCGAATACCTCTACCTGACGGGCAGGGTCGTCCTCCAGACAGAGCGCCTGACACTGCTCAACGGTCAGTTCGTCCTGCGCGAACTTCTCCATCAGGGACGGCGCGAGATTTGCCAGCTTCAGCATGCGCTGCACGTGTCGGGAGCCGAAGCCGAGCGCATCACCAATCTGTGCGGGGCTTTTACCCTGCTCTGCTAATGTGCGGAAACCTGCGATTTGCTCGGCAGGATGCATGGCGGCGCGCTGCTCGTTCTCAGCGACGGAGGCAAGGGCAGCAATGTCGTCTGAGACGCGCTTCACGGCAACGGTATAACCGGACGGGAGACGGTTTTCTTCAGCCAGAAGCTGCATGGCGGTGAGTCGGCGGCCACCTGCGGCCACGCCGTATTTACCGTCCGCCAGCGTGTGCACAATCAGGTTCTGCAGCAGTCCGAGCGCCTCGATGGAGTCGGCCAGACCGCGAACGCTGTCCACAGAATACGGGATAGTGCGCACGTTCAGCGGGGATTTAACGAGATCGGACAGCGGAACATACTCGATGACGGCGGCCTCAAGGGCGGCTTTCAGGGCTTCTTCCTGCGCCTTCGTGATTTTTTTGCTGCTCGCTTTTTTGGGTGCTTTTGCTTTAACATCGGTTACTGACATAGTTGATACCTCACTGATTGATGATTGTCCGGCCCTGCGGAGTTACCGCTCCGGCAGGGCACCTTCTTATTTACTGCTGTTTACGAATACCGTAACGTTCGATGTAACGGTTGAGCCATTTCCCGGCATCCGCTTCAAAATTCCACGCGCGCCATACCATTACGCCGTTCTGACAAACGACCAGGCGAAAATGTTTACCCTGATCGTCCTCTATCGCCACGTTGGTGTACTGTGCCGCCACGGCTTCAGCCTGTTCGCGGGTAAAGGTGTCATCCGGTAACGGTCCGGCGTTATAAATGCTCATGTTTTCTCCTTTTCCTGCCCCGCATGTTGCGGGGCGTTTTCATCATGCAGGTCAAAACGGGGCATCATCATCCATCGGCGGATAATCGTCCGGTAACGGCTGCGGCACCTGCTGAGACGGCGCGGCGCTCTGACTCGCTTTTCTGCCGCCCTTCGCTTTCGGGGATTTTTCAGGAGTGCCAGCAGGTTGTGCCGCAGCGCCAGAGTTCTGCGGTTGTGCGGGCTGCTGCGGTGCGGCACTCTGTGGCTGACCGCCGTCACGACGCCCGCCGAGCATCTGCATGGTGCCGTTCTGCCCGACCACGATTTCGGTGACGTAACGGGTCACGTCATTGTCGTCCTGCCAGTTACGGGTACGCAGCTGGCCTTCGACATACACCTGAGCACCCTTGCGCAGGTACTCCCCCGCCACTTCCGCGAGCTTGCCGAACAGCACGACACGGTGCCATTCGGTGTTTTCGCGCATCTCTCCGGTCTGCTTATCGCGCCAGGACTCAGAGGTGGCGAGGCTGAGATTAGCCACCGCACCGCCCCCAGGCATGTAACGGACTTCCGGGTCCTGCCCCAGATTGCCCACGATGATGACTTTGTTGATGCCGCGTACTGTCATGATGAATCTCCTTCCGGTTGTTTTGCCTTTAAAAACCATCACCCGTTGAGTTGCCGGGGCCGCGGTTTTGACGTTTTGCGGGGACCTGCTGAACGCTCCCGCTGGTTGTTACCTTCACCCGTTTGAGAGCCGTTCGCCGCAGGGGCGTAAACGACCACGGCCCGGTGCAGGTGTCCGGGGTGAGCGGTCAATTTTTTTACGGTCTAATGAAGCCTGCGGAATGGCCGGAAAAAATTTATCGCGAAAGGCTTCGCCGTCCCTGGACAGCCAGGCGGGTTGTGGTTGTCTCAGCCCCGGCGAAAGGACTCAAAAGGGTGAAAAAACCAGGCAAGGAATGAGCAGGAACCCGCCGCAACGACGGAACGCGCGGGCGCGAAACGGCGTTGCGCCTTACAGCCCGGCGTCAGTTTGCCGGGGTGCAGAAAGCGCAGGATACGGCGCGTGAAGGGCGGCGTGACCGGAACGGTCGCAGCAAGCCTGCCGTTGACGTTGCGACAGAGGGATGGAAACCCGCAGCCCCGGAGGGGCCGGGCAGAGACAGCTATGCTGGCTCTGTGCGGAGCATGACAGCCCCGGTTCCCGCCAGGGAAGTCGCCCGCAGTCATATCGCTCAGGAAGAAAAGCCGGCAGGACAGTGATATCAGCCAGTACGCCATCGGTGTGGCCACAACCAACAACGCCAACGCAGAGATTATCACCGGAACAGAAATAAGACCGACCAGCTGCAGCACACCGGCATTCATCCCCTGACACCACCGTAGCATCAGGCACTGGCGGAGATACGCGGCGCCGCAGGCGCGGCGTACTTCGCCGGCAGGCAGCGCCTGCCAGGGTTTTCCGCGCAGGCTGACAGCCGATTAAGGCGAAACACCGCCCGCAGGGGCGGCGGTATGTTCAGGCAGACGGCGAGTCCAGAACCAGCCTGAGCGTTTCCAGCGCAGCCCTCGCCTCCCCGCTGGCGTCGTCGACATAATCCAGACCGGTACAGATAGCCGGTAACAGCGCGCGGAGTTCGTTTTCAGGAATGGATATCTGGCGCGGTGGACGTCCTGCGGCTATCTCGCGCAGCACCCCCACCACAAACGCCTGATTAATCCCGTAACGATACATGATATCGCAGTCAGACTCCCCGATAGTCCGCAGCACACTGTCTGCATCGTCGGCGGAGGGCTGATACTCTGCCCCCGTTTCGCGCACGTCTTCCGCTGCCCAGACAATCACGGCCACTTTTTCGTTGTTTTCGTATTTTTTCAGCAATTCGATGCAGATTTCACTTACGGTTCCGTACATTATTAATTTCCTGCTGAGTATTTTTGTATCAGAGCGGGGCGGCTGTGCCGCCCCGTTGGTTAATCAGTCGAGCGCGGCGTAAATGGCGCAGCATTCGGGATGAAAGGCGATGTGATTCCAGAGCTGGGTATCACGCAGCATATAAAGACGGGTAAGCGCGACATTTCCGCAGTCGTGATGCGTCCAGCAACGGCGGTTAATGGCAAGCGAGGTCAGAATAATGCCCGCTGCATCAGCACTTACCTTTTGATCGAACCAGTTTTCGCCGTTGACGAGATGTACCCGCCCGCAGTCGGGCATCATGTACCCGCCGCCGTCCGGCAGACGGATGAAATGCCATAAACCGCCGCTGTATTCCGGCATCCACTTTTTCGCCAGCGCGTACACCTGCAATTCAGCCAGCATAAAATCGTTGCCGAACAGGTACGGCAGAAAGGACAGACGGTCGGACTCCTCAACGTTCAGGACGGGCTGTGATTTCACATACTGCATGGTTAAACCTCCGGATTATCATGTTCTGCGACACCGGGCGGTGCCGTGCAGACATCCCAGTCGGGCGATCGGTCGTGGATACCAGGGCGCAAGGGAAGCCGCAGCCTGACGCACACGGCAGACGAGAGCTGGAGGGTGAGACCGTGAAACCTGAGCGGTCGAACGACCGGAAGATCGCGGCTGACGTGAAGGAAGGACCGGGTGACCGCTGCGGCGTCAGCGAACCCTTGTATCCACGACAGCCCGACTACGATGGATGCACGGCACAGCCCGCACACGACACCGGACTGACAGAGTGGAAAACCACCAGGCCACGTCACACCGGGACGGGGCCGCCATAAAAGCGGAGCCGGCGACAACCTTATCCTTCCGGGTTGCTTCAGGGGACCGCAGCCCCCTTCTGTTCGCTACACCGACCGGATTGCAGACAGCGCATTACAGACAAGACTTATTTCTGCGCGCGCGTCTGCCATAACCTCATGTAACAGAGTTAAATCCATCCACCGGCGCGGAGGCTCACCGGGAATACGCAGCACATCGCACATCTGGCCACATGCCAGGATGTGATCCACTTTGTCACTGATAACAAAGCACTCCACGGAACTGTAACGCGCCCCTTTGTTCAGGATGGCATCGAGAACCACCGGCAAATTTTCGTCATTTTCATCAAGCCAGCAGGGCATATCGTTTTCCTTTACCACCAGACGGAAATTTCGTGTCTGGCGGTAAAACAGCGTATCCCCCCGAGTGGTCAGCGCCGCCTTTATCCGGCGCGCATCTTCCAGTACCTGCCGGGAAATATCCCGCACGGCGCGGGACAGGCAATCCGTTACCGCCTTTATCTCCGGCTCCGTCAGCCATTCCCCGGCCCAGGGGAAAGTTATCTGCGTTCCGTCCTCCGGAAGCTGCGGCGAGTCGGCGTAGCGGCTGCCGGATAAAATAATCTGCGCTGGCGTCCCGGCTATTTTTGTCATGGTACTTTGCAGCTCTGCGGGTACTTCACCGGTACAAAGCAACGGCAGCAGATGAACAATATTTGCCGCATCCAGACGGACATAAATGCTTATCCATCCCGGTTTATTGACCGGTTCACGCTGATCAACATCGGTATGGTCAGGCCATCCATAATCAGCAATCAAATCGCGCGCGCGGCGCATCACAAGGGCGTTTAAGGTGGTTACTTCCTGCATAATGAGTTCCTTCTGAACGGGTTCAGTACACGCCGCCCGGGCGGCGTGTTGATTTCAGTTTTCCAGTAAGGCGCGGACTTTCGCCGCATCAGCCAGGCGGCGGGTAACGCTTTCCGGCACCGGATGATTGCTGTCACGGGCGGTCCATTCCCTTTGCCATAACGCCTGTTCGGCAGTGGTCAGCAGGGTTTCAAGCAGGTCAGCCGGCACCATCACCGCCGGAACGGCCTGTTTCACCTGCTCAATAAGCTCCATCACCACACTGGCAGACACGCCCGACTCAAGCCGTTGTTCTTCAGGTATGGCGTCCAGGCGCTCCAGTACCTCCCTTGTATCCTGTTCCGAAACGGCATATTCCATTCCGTCGGCCAGCGCCCCGATATCCGCCGGGGACCAGACAATCAGGTTCAGCGGGGTTTCTGCGGGATACTGCTCACTCAACAACCGGCAGAGGCTTTCACAGGTTCCGAACATTTTTTCTCCTTAGTCCTTAAAGCAGGCATCCAGCTCAAGAATTTCGTTGTACGCCGCCATAAACAGGGCATTGATGCGAAAAAGGGTCTGACGGGTCAGGCGTTCTGTCAGCACATCGGAGTCAAAGCGGTAGCGGTGCTCCATACCGTTCAGCATCACCCGCAGGTCACACATGTTGTTGGCGATTTCCGCCACTTCTGCGCGGAGTTTTTCGTGTCCGGCATAGTTCATCACGCGGCCTCCGGATAAAAGACGTCGTTGGCGGCCGGGCGCTGCATAGCACGCTGCACGGCAGACAGGCGCTCAATTCCGGCTTTGTGGTACTGCTCCATCAGCTCAATCCCGATATAACGGCGCCCTGCCTGGACGGCGGCAACACAGGTGGAGCCGGAACCTGCAAAGGGGTCGAGAACAATGGCGTTCGGATGTGTGAAGCTCTCGATCAGCGGTTGCAGACTGGTAACAGGCTTTTCGGTCGGGTGGTGGCGGTTGCCGCTGTATTTCCAGCCCAGCACGTCCGGTAACGGGTTATGCGGCAGCGCCGGGCGGCCCTTCGCCAGGATATAAGCGCATTCATGACGGTAGCCGACATACGCCGATTTAGACGAGTACGTTTTGGTGAACACCAGATGCCCTACCACGCTGAACCCGGCACTTTTCCACGCGGCCATGAAGCGATCGACGCGGTTCCAGCCGTAAAAGCTGACCATCAGCGCATCTTTTTTGAGGACGCGGTACATCTCATTGCAGGCGGGCTGGAGCCATTCGTCCGTCCGGTCTCCGGCAAGCGTGCGCCCTGAACGGTCACGAAAACCTACCAGATATGGTGGGTCGGTAAGGATGAAATCGACAGCGTTATCCGGAAAGCCGGACATGATATGGACGCAGTTACCCAGGATGAAACGGGACATAGAGATACCTCGCGGTTACAGGGGGCACCCAGGAGGGCGCCACCACGGCGCCCGTTCCCTGCTGCCCGGAGCCTTTACGTCGCGTCCGGTAACGGGTCAGGCTGACCGTGGAATACCGCAGCCGTCATGCCGTTATGACGGCGAGGATATGCCGCGAAAGCAGCTTGAAGGGCGCGCCTTACATTGCGAGCGGACGGCGTAAAATAGCCACGACGCCGGACGTGAGCGGAAAAATCGCCCGTCCCGTGGCCACCGGACGCGGCACACTGGCTCCGGGCAGTGGTCGCCCGCGCGCGAAGCGCATAACAGCGGAGCGGAGCGACTTCCGTTTTACGGTGTGCCTAAATTCGTCATCAAATCAGACAGCTGAACATCCCACCGCGTACTGCGCTTGCAGGCAAACGCCCGATCAATAATACTGTATATAAAAACAGTATTATTATAAGGAGTACGTGCCATGTTTGTTGTACGCAGCGCCACCGATCCCGATCCGCTCCTGCTTCCGCTTTTTACGGAGCGCGTCTCGGCGGGCTTTCCTTCCCCGGCACAGGATTACGTCGAGGCGGAGCTGGATCTGAACGATTACTGCATCCGCAGACGCAGCTCGACTTTTTTTGTCCGGGCAACCGGCAATTCCATGACTGACATCGGGCTGCACTCCGGCGATCTGCTGGTTGTGGACAAGGCCGAGCAGCCTCAGCACGGCGATATTGTCATTGCGGAAATAGACGGAGAGTTCACAGTGAAGCGGCTGCTCTTAAAACCCCGCCCTGCGCTCCAGGCAATGAACCCTGCTTATCCCACTCTTTATCCGGAAACCCTGCACATATTCGGCGTCGTGACAGCATTTGTGCACAAAACCAGGAGTACCGACTGATGTTTGCGCTCGCGGATGTGAATTCCTTCTACGCCAGCTGCGAGAAGGTGTTCCGGCCTGACCTCCGGGACAAAGCCGTCGTCGTCCTCAGCAATAACGACGGCTGCGTGATCGCCCGTTCGAAAGAAGCGAAGCGGCTAAAAATCGCCATGGGCGTGCCGTGGTTTCAGTTAAAAAACGCGCAGTTCCCCGAGCAGGTCATTGCCTTCTCCAGCAACTACGAGCTGTATGCTTCTATGTCGAACAGGGTGATGTCCCATCTGGAGGAGCTGGCACCGCGCGTGGAGCAGTACAGCATTGACGAGATGTTCCTGGATATCAGAGACATCGATCGTTGTATCGATTTTGAAGATTTCGGGCGCCAGCTGCGCGAGCACGTCAGGAACGGGACGGGACTCACCATCGGTGTCGGCATGGGTCCCACAAAAACGCTGGCAAAATCAGCCCAGTGGGCGTCTAAAGAATTGCCACAGTTTGGCGGCGTGCTGGCGCTAACGCCGGGGAACTGCCGCCGGACTGAAAAACTGCTCTCCCTACAGCCTGTCGGAGAAGTCTGGGGCATTGGCCGCAGGATCTCAAAAACGCTTTATTCGATGGGCATCACTACGGCACTGCAGCTGGCGCGCGCCAACCCCGTATTTATCAGAAAGAATTTCAGTGTTGTGCTGGAGAGAACCGTCCGGGAACTCAACGGAGAAAGCTGTATTTCGCTGGAAGAAGCGCCCCCGCCGAAACAGCAGATTGTCTGCAGCCGGTCCTTTGGGGAGCGTGTCACGACGTATGAAGCTATGCGGCAGGCAGTCTGTCAGTACGCTGAGCGTGCAGCTGAGAAGCTGCGCGGCGAGCGTCAGTTCTGCAGGCATATTGCGGTATTTGTGAAAACGTCACCGTTTGCGTTGAACGAACCGTATTACGGGAACGTGGCCAGTGAAAAGCTGATGATCCCCACGCAGGATACCAGGGACATCATAGCAGCAGCGGTGAAAGCACTTGATAGGATCTGGGTCAATGGGCATCGATATGCAAAAGCGGGCTGCATGCTCAACGATTTTACCCCTACCGGGGTTTCGCAGCTGAACCTGTTCGATGAAGCTCAGCCCCGAAGCAACAGCTACCAGCTGATGAAAGTCGTGGACGGTATTAACCATTCCGGGTTGGGAACAGTATGGTTTGCGGGGCGAGGAATTGCGCCTGAATGGCAGATGAAGCGTGAAATGCTCTCGTCGGCATATACGACAAGATGGTCGGACATTCCGAAGGCCAGTATTAAATGAAATCGAGTGCTTAAGCTTAAAACATACATTTAGCGCATCTTTTATGTATCTAATATGTATGCATTATTTTACGTATCCAGTCTTAAAAAAACATTAATCTTACAGTCCCGACATCAGGCTCCATACCTATACCACACCCAAAAAACACACAATATATACATTTTATGTATCATATGAGTATTTCATTGACATCCAGCTAAAGACATCTAATATGTACACTTAAGATACCTAAAAAGCACACATAAAGGATTAGATAAATATGCAAAACACACGCAATCCATACGCTGGAAAAATCATAGCTGTTGCAATCAAGAAAGGGGGAACAGGCAAGTCGTCACTTAGCATGAACATTGCACCTGAAGTGGAGCCAGACGATTTTTATGACACAGATGACACACCAGCTGTCAGTACATTCAACAAGTTCAGACCTGATAACAAACAATGGAACGTTATTAGAGTAACGGACAAGATCGCCAGCACCTCTGGGGGTGTAGAGCAATTTGCCAATAATCTGCTAGATGCAAAAGATCAAGGGAAGTGTGTTCTTGTAGATTGTGGTGGTTTTGACTCAGCCGTGACACGAACGGCAGTTGCGCTTGCAGACCTCATAATATCGCCAGTAAATGACGACCCTTCAGATATTCTTGGTCTCCAAGAATTTAGCATAGTACTGGATGAAATATCCAAAGAGATGGGAACCCAAAAGGTGGCACATGTGGTCATGTATAAAGTGCACCCTTCAAGAACAAACTTCAAAGATGTAGACAACTACATTGCACGATTCGATAACCTGGTCCGTATGGACACAGCGATCCCTCTTGATAAAAATGTGCCAATCAAATTTGGAGAAGGCATGGGGGTTGTGGAACATATAACCACTCGTCACGGGCGGGCAGGTAACGCCATGCGTTCACTATATCTTGATATGAGAAAAGTACTAGACGAAGCAAAATAAAAATACCTACAATAGACACATAATGTACATTTTTAGTATTTAAAAGGTATCAAAATGACATCTAAAAAAGACATGCTAGCTCGCCTTGCCAACGTTGCAAAAAATGCCCCTTTGCAGGAAACATCTCAAAAAAAGGAGACCACAGAGGAAAAAGATAGCGGGATTGAAGAACAACCCAAAAAGACTAAGGTTGGACGAAAACCAAAGAACCTCCAGATACCAGAGGACCTTTGGGATGCTTATGATGCACTGAAAGCAAAAAACGCTACAAGTTTGCTTATGACACCTTACATCCTCGAAGCATTCAGGGAGAAGCTGGCGCGAGATGGTGCTTTCGATGGTTAAGTCAGATGCATTATATGTACATTTTATGAATTAAATACATACATTTTATGAGAGAAAAGTGTGCATAAATTGAACTTTCGTAGGTCGAGTCCGTCAAGGTGGTGTAAATTCAGTTACAGCCTTCCGGTCCGGTAACGGGCCTGTTATGCACTGAGTGGCAGCGCGTCGATTACTTCGGTTTCAGCGGGCTGGTCTGGGTTGCTGTATATGGATTAGGTAAACGTTACCTTCAAAGAAACTCAAAACGCTAATCATATTAGATAAAATAGTCTAGTAAGATGAACCATCAACTGGAGACAATGACATGTTAAAAAAAGCAAAAATCTATAAAGTGATAATCTCTGCCATTTCCTTATATTCATTTGTTCGCTGGGGGCTTGATCCAGACGTTATATGTAAGATATTCAGTGAAGAACCACGAACCTGCGGCTATCATGATAGGGGTTTAATCGTAAATTCACTTGGCACAGGTTTTTCTATACTGTTAACTGCGATGGCAGTAGCAATTCTATCGATGTGGATTCGTAAGGATTGAGCAGCATTAGATACAGGAGTGAGTCCGCGCCAGCGGCCTTTTTTGCACCCCTCGTTTAAATCCCCGCATACCTGGACATTCAGGTTATTCAGTCCAGTTCTCTCAGTGCCTCACTCCGCCATCGTCAATCCTCCACATAGAATGTACAAAAAATGCTTTCTAACCTGGACATTTCGGCACTATCGGAAAAAGTGTCCAAAAAATATTTCTGGTGATCGTATTTATTTTTGTTGATCTGTTTCCGAAACCGTGAGTCTGTTCAGAACTTGCTTCTGAACAGGCGAAGGGTTGGACAAGCCCGGCGGGCGCGTCAGCCTGTCACACTGGGGTATGCTCTATATATACCATCCGGAAAATTACCCACGAATGTTATTGTTACCACATAAGTGATACCATCATAAGCAAGACCACTTAAAAGTTACTAGAAGGACAAATATGTTCGTTTTTGGTTACCTCCGGGCATCCACTTCAGAGCAGGATGCCAGCCGGGCAAAAAATGCACTGAAGGTATTTGCAAACCAAAATGGCCACCGTATTGCTGGCTGGTATATCGATAATGTCTCCGGTACTACAATGAACCGCCCAGAACTGATCAGGCTTCTTGGTGATGCGGAACCTGGCGATGTGATTCTCATAGAACAGGTCGACAGGCTTACCCGCCTGGATGATGCAGGCTGGGAGACACTCAGAAAGCAAATTACTGATAAGCAGCTGGCCATCGTCAGTCTTGATCTACCGACCAGCCATCTGGCGCTCTCCAGCACAGTAAGTGATGACTTTACCCGAAGCATGCTGAAGGCCGTAAATGGCATGATGCTGGATATGCTCGCCGCTATTGCCCGAAAAGATTACGAAGACCGTCGACGTCGTCAATCAGAGGGTATCAGTAAGGCGAAAGGTGAAGGAAAATACCGGGGCAGGGTGGCCGATGCGCAGAAACATGAATTGATACGCACTCTGCGTCTGGCTCACGGAAAATCACTGCGTGAAACAGCCCGCCTGGCTGGCGTATCAAAAATGACAGTAATCAGGGTCTGTAACGGCAATCATAAGCAGGATACTGATTGACGATACTTAATCACGTTAGGTTCAGAACAAACAATTAAGCTTATGGAGCGAATATGGCTGAAAGAATATCTCAAAGAGAACAGGAGTTGTTGGAAGTATTCCTTTGTACTGTTCTGGATGATTTCAGTAAAGGCAGTATAACCCGCCATTAGGCTGTCAGCGGTATCGCGACATTATATACAGCTGCCGCAGAAGGACGGAGAGAAGATTTAAGGTATTGCTCAATATGTAGCAACTCTATTAGGATGCTCGTATAATAAGCGCTATTCATATCATGGACATATCATCGTGGCTTCAGCAGATTCAGGGATGGATGAGCAAGTAGTACCCATCACGTCTTCATTCATCGATACTATATTTCAGGAAACATGGCTTCTCGCCCTGGCTATTAGGAATATTCCCGGTGTCGTTGTTGATAAAGCGCTTTATCAGCATTGCGAAAGCATGATTGAACAAGTTCAAGAAGCTCTCAATAAAGCTGGCGCTACCAGCCATCTTTCCGATGAAATTAAGTTCGCACACTGCGTTTTTTTGGATGAAGCAGTGATGACTCAGCCCGATACCGATGTGTCTGTCTGGTATTCAGAGACGCCGTTACAGGGTCGTTTCCTGTGGAGTCTTCAGGGCGGTGAACACTTCTACGAGAATATTAAAAAATTGCTGAGAGAGCCTGCTCCCTCCGAAGCCATGCTTACTTGTTACCACCGCATGCTGACGCTGGGCTACCAGGGCAAATTTTACCGGGATGGTGGCGAACAGAACGAAGAACGGCAATCGCTACTTAAGCAGCTGAGCGAGCTGCTACCCGCAGCCAAAGGCAAAATCAATACGCCGATCTTTATTCGCAACCGTCGCCCGGACATTCGATTCTGGCGACGTTCGCCGTGGGTGATGCATTTCCTGGGGTTGCTGCTGATTGTCGCCACATCCTGTGCGATGGGTATTCATCTGCATTATATGCTCGGTCAGTGGTTCACGCTGAGCTGATAACAACTGACCAGGGAGAAGCAGGTCATGAGCGAAAATACGTTTACCCTTCCGGGGAGCAGTATTCCGGTCTACAACCACTACCAGCTGAAAGTGCCGGAGCTGCAAAAACAACGCCCGGACATTCAACTGTCGGTGCTGCGTTTCAGCGGTGAAGAAGCCCTGAATACCCCGTGGCGCTACTCGATTGAGCTGACCAGTGCGACTCCCGATATTCCCGCTGATGTGCTGATCAACACCACGGCACAGCTTCTGTTTTACCCGGACGGTAAGCCCTGGCAGGCCGTGAGTCCTCGCGTCATGCGCGGTGTCATCACGTCTTTCCAGCAGTGCGAGCGCTCTTCCGATACCACCCGCTATGTGGTGGTGCTGGAAGCCAGCCTGGCGTTGCTGCGTAACAGCCTGACTTATGCGGTGTACCAGAATAAAAGTGTCATTGGGGTCGTCGAAGATATCCTGAAGCGCTGGGCGTTCTCCAGTCTCGATTATCGCTATCAGCTGAATACACAATACCCGGTGCGGGAGTTCTTTATCTCTTATGCCGAGAGCGATCTGGCCTTTATTCAGCGTCATCTGGCCCGTGTTGGCGTGTTCTACTACTTTGCATGGGATGATGAAAATCACCGTGATGTTCTGGTGCTGGGTGATTCCGGGTACGCCTTCACGGATGGCCCTAAAATTGCCTTCCGTCATCCTTCAGGCCTGTTTGATGGCGGTCTGGAATCACTGTGGGATGTGACGGTCAATCGCCATTCGGTTGCCGGGCAGACGCGGGTGAACGATGAATATTACCGCGAAGCCCAGAGTGATATGCAGGCGCTGCTGGAAACCGATCTGGATAAGCCAGCGCTTACCGGTGAAGAATACCGCTACGGAGAGCATTACAAAGAGCAGGGCAGGCAGGCTGCAGAACAGCCGGAGCAGGGTCGCTGGTTCGTTAAGCGTCGTCGTGAACGACTGGTCACAGAACAGGTTGTCTTTGACGGTAAATCGAACGGCATGGATATCCGACCGGGGATGATTATCCATCCACAGGGTAAGAGCTGGGAGGATGCTCCGAACGGGTTGTTAGTGGTATCGACCTCATCCCAGCGCGTTTCCCGCGATACGGCCTACATCATCAGCTTTACTGCCGTTCCTAATCGCCAGCACCTCTCGTATCGTCCTCCGTTGCTGGCCCGGCCACACATCGCCGGTACGCTGCTCGCCAGGGTGACAAGCCCGGTAGAAAATGCGCAGTATGCCGAGCTGGATGAATTCGGGCGCTACCGGGTGCGATTCCAGTTTGACCTCAACACCACCTGGCAGGCCGGTTTTGAAAGCCTACCTGTGCGCCTGGCGAAACCTTACGCCGGGAACGTTTACGGCTGGCATTTCCCGCTTATTGCCGGAACAGAGGTGATGATTGCCTTCACTAACGGCGACCCTGACCGGCCGTACATCCTCTGCGCCATGCATGATTCCCGGCATGAAGATCACGTCAATCTCTATAACTATCAGCGTAACGTGTTACGAACTCCGGCGAACAACAAACTGAGATTTGAGGACCGGCGCGGGGCAGAGCACGTTAAAATTTCGACAGAATATGGCGGCAAGAGCCAGCTGACGCTCGGCCATATCGTTGACAGCTCGCGTAACAAACGCGGTGAGGGTTTTGAGCTGCGTACCGACAGCACCGGCACACTCCGCGCCGGTAAAGGGCTTTTTCTGACCGCAGATGCGCAGGCCACGGCCACCGGTCAGGTGCTGGATATGTCTCCGGCAATCAGCCTGGTCAAAGGGGCCATCAGCCAGATGGCCGACTGGCACACAATCACGCAGTCACATCACAACCTTCAGCCGGATGCCACACATCTGAAGGCTTATCTTGCTGCCGTCGATCAACTGAAGTCTCCGGCCATGCTGCTGAGCGCCCCGCAGGGCATTGGCGTGGTCAGCCCGGAAACCGTGCTGGTTAACAGCGGCCAGACGCTGCACCTGCAAAGCCAGGGTGAAGCCAGTATTGCCAGCGGAGAGCGAATTTCCCTGAACGCCAGCCAGACCATTTCACTGCTCGCACAGCAGGAAGGGATGCGCATGGTGTCCGGCAAAGGACCGCTGACCATCGAATCTCATGGCGACCTGATGGGGCTGACGGCCCTGAAGGATGTCACCGTGCAGTCCACGCAGGGGGTTCTGCATCTTTCCGCAAAAAACGGCATTGTGCTTGGCTGTGGCGGCGGGTCGATTCGTATCACCCCGCATGGCGCGATTGAAATCCATACCCCAGGGAAACTGAGCCTGAAAGGCCAGCACGTCTGTGATGCGCCAGCCAGCGTTGAAACACAGCTGCCGGAACTGCCGAAATCGGTGTGTAAGGACTGCCTGAAGAAAGCGCAGGAAGCCGCTGCTGCCTTCGCGGCGCGTGGATAAGGACAGGGAATGACAACGACACCACCGATAACGCTCAAAAAGCACATGCTCTGGATGCAACAGGCTGAATCCCTCTGTTCCGCAGCCGGGCAGGACTATATCGATGTTCTGGTAGACCAGGCCGGAACCGACCAGCCGCTACAAAATGCCCTGCGCCAGTTATCGCCAGAGGCGCTCTGGTTTGAACTGTTCGAGGGAACCCCGGAAGGGGGAACGCTGGAGTATTCGCCGGTCGTCATGCGTCTGCATTTTGCTGTGACGAGTCACCGGATGTGGCTTGAGCAGCTGCTGGAATACTTTTCGGATTCGCCGCGCCTGACGCTGCTGATCTCCCCTCTGGCCTTTGATCTGCTGTGCCGCCATTTGCAGGCCTTGTCGCAGGTACAGTGGGAGGAACAAACCGGCCTGCTGCGGTATTACGATAACCGCGTATTCCCATCGTTGCTGGCCCATGTCCTCACCCCTGAACAACAGGCTGCATTTACGGATATCGCGCTGTTCTGGGGCTGGAGAGACAGAGACGGCGAGATCGTCTGGAAGTCAGGCAGTTTTTTACCGATGCGCACTCTGTCCGATGACCCGGAACTGAGCCGGGTAGATGATGCTCAGGTTGGCCTGATGGGGTGCATCGGTGATGCCGAAACGCTGATGAAAGAAAAAAGCGTCAGCAATATCAGCCAGGAAAGCCATTTTGCGCAGTGCCTGGATATTGCCTTCAAAGCGAACGAGGCAGGGTATTTCGGTGCGTTGCAGGATTTTGAGGGATAACGCAATGAGGCTGATCCACAGTGCTCTACTGATCAACAGCATGTTTATGGCCGCGTTGCTGAGTACGGGATGTTCACCGTCAGCGCGTTCGCCATCGAGCGCGGCAAACATCAGTGGCATCAATCATGTTGCGGGGCAGACCGTGAACTCGTTTACGGTCAACGGCTACGGCGGTTCGCTCATCGGTAACAGCTGCTGCATCATGCTGCCCGATACATGGCAGGCCGGGTTAAAAGCCAATATCGAATGGGAAGTTGACCCAGATGCATATGTATCCCTCCCACCTTTGGGAACAGAGGAATTCAGGAAGGCGTATGCACAGCATGCCGCTAAATATCAGCAGCACTCCGCAGTCGTCGAAATTCCAAAATATGACCAGGCATGCGGCCTGACTGTTCACTTCTTGCCTTGTAATCAGGTCAAAGTGACCACCTCTTGCTACGGCTATGGCGCGTCGGAATACCCGGTGAAGGAGCCGCTCAATATGAAGGAGCCTGCGTCATGTCCAGTGAATTAAGCCTGTTTCTGCGTTTGGCAGGACACCAGAAAACTTATAAAGGGATATCCAGGATGAAGATAAATCGCATGCTGAAGGTGTGTTTCACTTTCCTGATGGTTTTGGTTGCAGGATGCGCTAAGGCGACTGACTCGGCATCCAGTGCGGCCAACATCAGTGGCATCAACCACGTAGCGGGGCAAACCGTGAACTCATTTACCGTGAATGGTTACGGCGGCACGTTAACCGGAAACAGCTGCTGCATCATGCTTCCCGATATGTGGCGACCTGGGTTAAAAGCCAATATCGCATGGGAGGTTGATCCTCAGACTGCCGGGAATCCACCAAGTTATTCAGATTGGGATAAATATACCGCGTGGGAAAAATCCCTCAAAGCTAGTTTCCAACAGCACTCGACTTCAGTTGAGATCCCTAAATATGACAAGGCATGTGGCCTGACGGTTCACTTCTTGCCTTGTAATCAGGTGAAAGTGACTACCTCTTGTTACGGCTATGGTGCGCCTGAATATCCGGTGAAGGAGCCACTCAATATGAAGGAGCCTGCGTCATGTCCAGTGAAATGAGTCTGGCTTTACCGTGCTGGGCACCACCTGAATTCCCTGACGGTGGACGCTTAATGCTGTCGGAAACACAGGTAAACGCCAATTATAAAAAGCAGATGAAAGAGGCCGATGATTTTAAGGCGCAGCTGAGTGCGCAGGTCGGCGTTAAGCTGGGCTTTACCTGTAGTCAGAGCCTGCACATCAGCCTGTTTTTTGATGGTACAGGCAACAATGAGCACAACGATACAAACGCCTCACCTTCTCACCCGACGAATATCGCCAAGCTGTTTCATGCTACTTACGCGAAGACGGCTGAAACCGATGGCTATTTTGCCTACTATATACCAGGCGTGGGTACGCCGTTCCCTGATATTGGGGAGATGGACTACAGCACCGATGGCCTGGCTTTCGCTGCCGGGGGCGAAGATCGTATTAATTGGGGCTTATTGCAGCTGGCCGACGCGCTGACTTTTGCCATTACAAAACAGCACATACCCGCATCCACGATGAAAGCCAGCCTGGCAGGGATGCGTGAGCCGTTGCCTTTCACGGGAGAAGTGAACCGCCGCCTGGCGATGAATAAGTTTTTGCAGCCGCTGGAAGCGCAGATCCCGACTCATCAGCCACACCTGATTAACGTCAAATTGTTCATCTACGGATTTTCCCGTGGTGCAGCGGAAGCCCGTGCTTTTGTCAGCTGGTTAACGCAGTTGCCCGATCCGAAAACGAAACTTCCATACGACAAACTGACGCTGGCCGGACTGCCGGTGAGTATCGAGTTTTTGGGCCTGCTCGATACCGTTCCCTCTGTTGGCGCGGCGCACATCTTGCCTGGGGCCGCAGGTCATATGGGCTGGGCCGATAATACTCAACAGCTGCCCGATGAGGGCAAATTCCCCGGCCTGATCAAATGTTGTCGCCATTTTGTTTCTGCGCATGAACAGCGCCTATGCTTCCCGCTGGACTCCATTCGGCGGCCAGATGGAAGCTATCCGCCAAACTGCCAGGAAGTCATCTATCCGGGAATGCACTCGGATGTTGGCGGGGGGTATCCTCCGCGCGATCAAGGTAAATCCTGTGGCGGTACGGGTGAAATTCTTTCTCAAGTAGTTCTGCATGATATGTATCTCTCAGCTTTTGAGGCTGGCGCACCACTTTCAGTGCATCCGTCTTCGGTCACTGAGCAGATAAAAGATCGATCCCCTTCGAGAATTATGTCTGGTTCTTCCGTTACAGAGTTTGCCATTGCTCCAAAAGTAACAGCGCGTTTTAACATCTGGCGACAAACCCTCCTGAATACCACGTTGCAGGGCAATAGTGCTGATGCCGAAAGCCAGGAAGGGTATCGCGCCTATCAGCTGTCTCAAACCCTTGAAAGTGCCGTTACCGAGCAGATTGGCTGGATCACCGCCTGGCGTATAGGCCGCTATGCTCACGGCAGTCTCACCGCGCAATATTTCTATAAAAACGCCCCGCAGCTGGATGAGGCTGGACTTGAAAGAGAGGCCGAGGCGCACGATGAAAAAATGCGAATCATCAAAGCTGAACGGGCCAAAGTGCTGAAGGAACGCAAAACGCCGGATGTGAATAATCAGGGTATTCCAGACCTCGATCCGACCACTGCGCAGTACCAGCTGCGTGAAGCCGCCCGTGAGTTTCAGAGCGACTATAAGGAGTGGGGGCGCGACATTAACGGTAGCTTCCTTGATAAAACCAAACAGGTCGTTCTCGATGTGATCCCTAAACACGCTGTTTTCCTGATTAATGGCGATGATGAAGCCGCTGAATATGAGGAAATGAAAGCAGACGGCAACCGGTTATACCCGCAGCTGTTCACCGATAAGCTGGGAACCGGAATCCGTACCCAGCCCCGCGCCGAATTACTGGCCCTTTACGACGAGCAAATCCACGACTCCCGCGCCTGGTTTATGCAAAGTTCGCTGGGTGGTCGTGAACCCTGGGGCGGCTACTTCCGCTATCGCATGATCTACTGCGGCAACAAAGCCAATAAGAAACTGCAACTGATCTCCGTGGAGGGCAAAGTTGTTGGCGCACAGCCAACCTCTAACCGGGTTGTGTATCTGGTTGAGCCAAAATCGGCCTACAAAGGTGAAGTCCATAAGGTGACGGATCTGGCTACAGGTTCGACGCAGACCCTGAGCGCCGGTGCGCAGTCGGCAGCAGGGTATGAACCCGGTAGCGTTGCGTCACAGACCCGCTCAGACACCATTAATGAACAGCACCAGGCGATGATGAACTCCTCCATCGATATGCTGAAAGCGTCGGGGGTGAAAGTCCTGTGAGCCTGAAAAAGTTGATTCGCGTGGGAGATACCCTGAAGGAATATGGCGGCGAAGTGCTGAGTGGCAGCTATGAAGCCTTCGGTAAGCCGGTGGCCTGCGTGGGGGATAAAGTCCGGTGCAATAAACACGGCATGACCACCATTGCCCAGGGCGCACCAGGCAGTACGGTTAACGGTAAGGCCGTCTCGCTCGACGGCCACAAATGCGCCTGCGGCTGTACGCTGGTCAGTTCACTCAGCACGATGGATGTACACGGATGATCTTCCCGCCGCGTTACCCGGAGTATGCAGAGCTTCATCCCGCCCGATGGCGGCGATGGTGGATTGCGCTGCCGGTGATTTTGTTCCTGGCCGCGATGGCAACGATGCTGCTGTGGCCGGAAGGCAAACCTACCCGAACGCTCTCCTTCTGGTTCTGGAGCCTAGTGTGCCCGTTGATCGTCTGGCTGGTCGCCGTGGCACTGCGCTGGCTGGTCTGGCTTCAGTCCGTTTCGAACCGTGAGACGCACCGGGAGGAAATAGCGACCTCTGTCCGGGCCTGGTGGCGACACCGTTCGCGTATGCTACCCGTGGAAGCCGTTATGCTGGTTACGCCAGTGGGTGATAAAGAGGCTGACCATCAGGCGCTGTTGTCGCCACCGTTTCCTGTAGTTCCGGTCACGGTCGATGACACTTCGGGTAATGCGCAGCTGCATTGCCCGAAGGTGCTGGGGTTGGGAGGCCGGGAAAGTCGGGCGATGTTGCTGGCACGCTATCTGGCCCGTCTGGTGCTGACCCGTTTGCGCGAAACCAATGAAACCCGCCCGGTGCAGGTGTTTTGCTGGCTGGGCGATGAGCAGAGCCTGAGTGCGTTCAGCCTTGTGCTGGAATCCGATGGCATTCGCCTGCCGGAAGACGTGCTTCAGCTGCAAAGCGCTGCCGAACTGGACAAAGTTATAGATGCCATGCCCGATGATGAACAAACCCTGCTGCTGTGCGCGGGGTTTGGTGAGGCAAAACCCTCAGCGGAATACACCGCTTCGGAAGCAGGTTTTGCCTGGCTGTGTGGACACCAGGCTGAAGCCCTGATGACGCGTAGCGAAATACTCCAGCCTGACACGGGGGAAACTGCCGCGCAGCTGACGGAGCAGCTTAGCCGCTATGCCAGTCTGCGCGGTGTGCCAGAAGGCATGCTGGCCGCAGATTCATCCTCGATGGATGCGCTTTTGCCGTCCGGCTGGTCAGCCGTCGATTACGTTCTGATGCCGTGGCTGGGTAACGCCGGGCCGGTTACGCCTTTTGTCATGCAGTCTCTTGCCGCGCTGTCAGTCCTTCAGGGGCAGTCCTGCGGCTGGACAGCGACATTAATGGAATCTCAATTTATTACAGGAGTTTGCGTTCCCCGTGGAAACCTCCCGCACTGAACCCCGTCACTCATTATTCTGGCTGGTCACTGGCTACGTCATCGCGATCACCCTGCTGGTATTGCTCGGGGCGTTGCTCTGGTACTTTGCGGGAAGCGGCCTGGACCTGCCGGAACTGCTGCCGGGGCAGATAGCCTTCAGGGCCGCGATTGTCTGGCTGGTACTCATCTGGTTCTGTGCGCCGTTCATTCTGTGCTGGAAAGCGCTGGTTAAGCTCAAGGCGCGGGAGGCTATCGGTGCGACCGGGAATAAGAAACAGCGGCCACCTGAAAACCAGCTGGTGAAAGACATTTCCACCCAGCTGCGCTTCCAGTACGGCAGACGCTGGCGCAGCAAGGTGCGCATTATGCTGGTTGTTGGGGAAGAAAACGAGGTGGAACAGGCCATTCCGGGGCTGACGACGCAGTACTGGCTTGAAGGGCATGGTGCACTGCTGCTGTGGCACGGTAGTCCGGTAGATGAACCGGATGCGGCCCAATTAAAAGCCCTGCGCAAAATCCGCCGCCGTCTGGCCGATGCGTTTATCTGGGTCGTGAATGCGCAGACCACTCTTTCTCATGACACCCTCGATACCGTTGCCCGTCAGCTGCAAAAACAGTATCACCAGCTGGGGGTTCCGTGGTCATTTCTGCAATAACACCCGCTAAGGAAAAATGAAGTTCTTTGGATTGAATCGCTTAGTGCGAACTGGCCTGTACCGTTCAAGGGGACGGTCAATTTCGTTCCACAGGTAATCTCCGGTGAGAGATATATGACCCCACGGTAGTGGCGCCACGCTGGACAACAGCTCTTCCGGTATGATGATCCCCTGGCTGCGAACGTAATCAACAGCACGGCTGAGATAGACCGTGTTCCACAGGACTATTGCATTAACAACAAGGTTGAGGCCAGATGCCCTGTAAGCCATAGCCTCGGCAGCTCTGTTACGAAGCTCGCCAAGTTGGTGAAGAAAAATGGCGCGGGCAAGGGCATGGCGGCTTTCGCCTTTGTTGAGAATGGCATGTGATCTGCGACGTAAGCGGGTATCAAGCAACCAGTCACAAATAAAGATAGAGCGTTCAATGCGTCCCATTTCTCGCAAAGCCTGGTTGAGCCGGTTTTGTCTGGGAGACGCTGCCAGCTTTTTCAGTATCACTGATGGAGGCACCAGACCTGCGCCGATCGAAGCCTTTAGCCGCAGCACCTCATCCCAGTGTTGCTCTATAACATCCATCCTGGCTCTTCCGGCAATCAGAGCATCAAGTGGCCTGTATTCCTCCGAGGGAGTAATGACGTACAGTCTGCGACTACCCAAATTGCGAATGCGGGGAATGAGCCTGTAACCAAAGGAGTGAAACATCGAAAATGTTGTTTCAGTCGCACCGGCAGTATCGGTGGCATGTTCATGAATTTCCACTGAACTTTCGTTGTGAAGCAAACCATCGAGTACGTAAGGTGCTTCACTCTCAGAGGCCTGGATCATTCTGGAGAAAAAGGACGCAAACCGGTTCGACAGAAAGCCATAAATCGACGCTCCTGGCCGCTTGCCGTATTTTGCATTGTATTCAAGGCTGGCTTCACCACGTCCGCCGGCAGGGAAAAACTGCCCGTCCGAGGATGATACATGGCCATCCCCCCAGATAGCGGCAAAAGGATGTTCCTGCTGGGCATCGACCAGTACCGAGGTTGCAGCTGCATAGGTTTCAGCGCGTAAATGACGATCCACCATTACCATCATCTGGTGAATGGTGACACCACGTGAACTCTGTGCCATTCGTTCAGCTCCGGCATTAGTCGCATCAGCAAGGATCGCTGCCATGAGCGACGCTTCGTCTTCAGCCTGTTCTCCGGTGCGATAATGGGTGAAACAATCAAGAAAATTAGTCCAGCTATGGACTTCAGCGAGCAGGCTGGTGATCCTGACCCGGGGAACCAGCATGTAAAGCTTTCGGCTGAGTGTGGTAATCCTGTCGCTATCCTCCTCGCGGATTGGTGAAACGGACAGCCCTCTGTCAGAAAGCTCTGCATCAGGTATGGCATTATCAGCGGCGGCTTTTGCCAGCGCTTTTAGTTTTGTATCTAGAGTGGCGGTACGCTCCGCCCTCCATTCCGAAAAATTATCCGGAATGGCAAGTCCGAGCCGTGATTCTGTACGCATCTGGTCGAAAACATGGCGTGGTAGAAGATAATCCTCAAAACTGCGCCAGGCCCTGCTGCCATCAACCCATATGTCTCCGGTTTTCAGCCGCTCCCGCAGATGAACGAATACGGCAACCTCCCATGCCTGAAAATCTGTATTTCCCGCCCCCGGACTGACTCGCCGCAGCCATTTACGGGACATAAAATCGAGCGGTACCTTCGAGGGAAGTTTTCGACCGCGGTAGAGTGCCAGAAGATGATCCACAGCCAGCAGAACCGGCTCATCCGCGCGAAACGCCCTGAAAGAAAAAGTACTGAAAATAAGCCGCCCCAGCTTACGTAATGATTTTTGTCTTCCGATAAGCTCGTCAAATTCGGTATTACGATGGGGTGATGCGACAGAAGCCGCAGCAGCCATACTGGCGATCAAACCTTCCCAGCCAAGTGATGCCGTTATCGCTGATGCAAAATCAGTCTTGCCGTCACGGGCATCCAGAAGCGCCTGACCCAGCTTTATATGAACCAGAGCCACGACTTCAAGCACTTCTGCGGCTTTCAGTCGACGCTCCTTCTGGCTTATCTCTGCCTTGCGCCTCGTGCTGCCAATCAATTTGCAGAACATATCAATAGCCAGATCGGTAATTATCGCCTGTTTTTCGATGACGAAGGCTGCCAGCGTGGCGCGGCGGCGTTCGGACGCCAGACGTTGTATCTCACGTGCATGTAAAACACGAGAATCGCGGGCAATAATACCGTAACGGTTTACATGGATCCTTTTGCGCTGCTCATCGGAGATTGCCGCTGCCCGTAATATCTCGAGCCGGCTAATCAGTCCTCTGAGATTCTTGAGTTTCACACCTTCCGGAGCTTCGGCTATCCAGCCAAGAAGGCTCCTTTCACCGGCTCGTTCGGTAAGTAGTTGCTCAAGTGCGGTGATAGATGAAGGCTCCAGATCCCTGATCAGCTCCCGGTAGGACAGCCGGCGGGCGGCTGCCCGCCCCGCCATTGCCAGGCGAACGAGTTGTGTCGGGACAGGGACCAGTAACTTTTTGTCCTTTAGCTTGTCGATAACCGCTCTGGTGATCGGTAGCCCCCGTTCGGTTGTTGCTGCCTCGCGTGCGGCCGCAAGAATGAGCATTCTGTAATCGCTGACCCGGACGGAACGAAGACCCAGGGCAGAGACAATTTCGCGGGCATGCTCCCGACGAGTCTCCTCGCGTTGGGCGTAAAGTGTAAAAACGGCTGGGTCAATATCCAGTTGCTCTGCAACAACAGCGATAACCGCCTCCGTAGGAACCTCTCCTGCACGTAGCGTACGACCGAGGTCGCGGATAAGTGCGAGCTGAACAGCAAAACCAAGGCGGTTATGAGACCGACGATGCGATCTGGCGAATGCAACATCTTCACAGGACAGTGCAAACCGGGAAAGCGCCTCCTCATAAACCTCAGGCAGCGCAAAAAGAGCATCATGCGATTTGGCGTCAAGAAAGGACATCGGCCTGGTCTGCCTTCAGATTGCAGGATCCTGGCCCGGTCCAGCCGATTCGCCGCAGCGTATCGATGAGTGTCGAGCGCGGTACCCTGAATGTGCGACACACTGACGCTTTACTGGCACCGGTTTCCAGAGCAGTGAGGATCTGCTCAACCTTTTCAGCATCTATCGTCGGTGGTCTTCCACCTTTTCGCCCCCGTCGGCGAGCTGCAGCCAGGCCCGCATTAACACGTTCAGCGATAAGCGTTCTTTCATATTCAGCGAGGGTGCCGAAAAGATTAAAGAGGAACGAGCCATGTGGCGTTGTTGTATCGATGGCTTCAGTCAATGACTTAAAGGCAACACCGCGGATTTTCAGGTCTTCTACAATTCGGATCAAATGTGAGAGTGAGCGACCAAGCCTATCAAGCTTCCAGACTATCAGGACGTCACCTTCTCGCACCTCTGCAAGGCAGGTCTTAAGTCCCGGGCGATCATCGCGCGCACCAGAGGCATGATCCTGATGTAAATGGCGGGGGTCAACTCCGGCAGCAATCAATGCATCACGCTGCAAAGCAACAGACTGACGTTCATCATTGCCTGATACTCGCATATAGCCAATCAACATGTGCGACAAACCTTAAAATTGAGCTTGTCGTACAATGTCTCATTCCGACAGTGTTTGTCACGTAAAAAATAAGGAGTTTACCCCCTCAATTTTCTCCAGCGGCAAGATCTGACGGAAAACACTTGTTTTCCGTCAGGGCGAAAATCGCTTAGCGTGTATTATTGCAGAAATGACCACGGAACCCCTAGACGTCGGTGCCATTGATGACGATGAAATCATGAAGCACCGCCGGATGGCCCTGCTGGAACTGATGCTAAAGCACGCACAAACCCGCGACCTGGCCGAGCTGACTGAGCATCTGGTCACCCTGCTGATTGCGGGTTACACTACCGATGAGCAGCTGGTCACTTTAATGAACTGGATGCTGCAGACGGGAGACACAGCCAGACCCGAGGCGTTCCTGCAGGAGCTGGCCCGCCGATCACCGCAACACGAGGAGATTTTAATGACTATTGCACAACGACTGGAACAGAAGGCCCGTGAAGAAGGCATCCAGCTTGGCGAACAGCGCGGCATCGAGAAAGGTGAGCGCGAAGCGACCCTGAAAATTGCCCGCACGATGCTGCAGAGCGGCATCGACCGCAATACAGTGATGGCCATGACAGGTCTGACTGAAGAAGATCTGCGGCGCATCACCCACTGACGTTACCAGGGTGCCTGCGCGCGCCCCGTTCTTTACTGATCAACCAGCACTGATGGTCATCAGTTTCCAGTGGTCGTCATTACTGACGGCCTCCCAGCCACAGCTTTTAAGCAGCGCATTAAGCCCCTCGGCGCGCCCGCCAATTCTCGCAGGCACAGGTAGCACCTGCGTCCCGTCATCATTAAAACCGATATCCAGCGCGCTTTTCAGCAGACAGATACTGTTCACCGATGCCGATGGCAGAATCTTATTTCGACCGCTCCACTCACTGTCGCTGAGGACGTGATACCTCCAGTCGTACTGCTTCGCCAGCTCCAGTGCGTAGGTCAGGCGAAAAAGGTCGTTCTGCTCAGACAGTTCGCCGGTGCAGCTACGCCAGAGATAATCCAGCTTATGGCGCAGCCGCGCGCGAACGCCGAGCGTACGGCCCTGGTTGAGTATCCAGTCAACATCGGTGGCCACGTCACGTGAGAACCGGCGCTGTTTTTTTGCCTGGGCAAACCAGCGGGTAATAAACAGGTTTTCCTGCGACTCGGAGACAACCAGACCATCTTCCCGTGCTGTCAGCAAGGCAATCAGTGCACACCATGCGAGGTGCCCTGTTTCTTCTTTCATTCAGTCTTCATCCTTGTTTTTCCGGCACTCTGCTACGGCGTATCAGAGTGGAGTTACCGAAACCCTTTTCGCTTTAGCGTCTTCAATCAGTTGACGGAGCTCATCTACAGACAATGGCCTGGATTCATTGCCTCTGTGCACCATCGCATGACAGTTAGGGCACAGCGGAACCATATCCCTGCCCGGATCAATTTTATAGCCCTCGCCCATGGTTGCCAGGGGCGTAATGTGATGGACGTGGATGAAGTCTTTGCCCAACTCACCGTAGGTTTTTTCGAAATCAAATCCGCAGCCCTTGCAGACGGTACCATGACGCCGGATACAGGCTTTCCTTGCTTCAGGATCCCTCTCGTAGGCATTGACGGTAATGGCCTTTCTGGCACCTTCAGTGTACTGCTCAGGAAAGGTGAGCTCGTCCGGATAAGCGTGACCGGTAATATCGGCATACCAGACGCTCCCTTCCTTCCGGAGATAACGTTTTTCAATCTGATGTTCGAAATCTTTTATCGCGGCAACGTCAGGATTATCAGGCTTTGGTGAGTGAATCATGTTGAAGGTGTAAAGATCATACCCTTCGTTCAGGTACCCGAGATGTTCAATAGCCTGCGTGTAGCCCGGAAGTCTCTTTTTTTTGGCGCTGAACTCCCACTCTTCGCGCAGGATAACTGCGCGATCCTGTTCACGCTCAGATTCCCAGGCACCGAAAATCACTATCTGCCGGTCGTGGCTGATAAAAGACCAGCTCCAGCTCCAGTTCTTACAGGTTGCTCCCTCATTCTGTATAAACTGCTTTCTGTTCATTGTTTACTCCATTTGGCCGTTAACTCATTGAACGCCCAATCTCAAATACTGCAGCTGTGCGCCATGACTTGACCGTTTCAGTTTTCCTGTCGTCAACATACCAGTGAATACCGTCAGTTCTTATCCTCTCAAAAAGAAAAGACATATCCCATACATGCTGAGGAATAAGTGTTCCTTCCCCGGCAATAATTCCGGCTGTAATTGAATGATTCCCTCCCTCCACAAAACCAATACGCCACGGAAGCCACAGCTCGACGTAGTGGTTATTACGATCCTGCTGCCATGGCCTTCCTTTTGCGGTACCAATCCGGGAAACATTATTGATGTAACGCGACCTGCTCCAGGGCCAGGGCAGAACCATATCACTGGCCAGTGAAAGAGGATAATCCTGCGGATTACGTTCCCCAGACTTCATACGGTCATAATCCTGAACTTCTCTAATCCCCTTGAAGAAAAACTCTTCTGGGTCCATATCCGGGCGCGCATCAGTTCCCTCTTCTGCCACCGCAAGAAGAAAATCGCTTTGCAATGGGCGGACGATTACCCGAATAAAATCCGGCAAAGCCAGGATCGGCAACGATGACGCAACCGACAAAAGATGGTCAAAGTTATTTTTTGCTGCGATTACCATTCTGTGTTTATTGCTTACTTTCCAGAACATCCTTTTCTCCGGGTATCCATTTAGGGTTTACTCCCGCGCTATATGCCGTTTTCAGGGTGTTTGACCTTAATCGGATAACATTAATGCGATACCGCAAGAACGACAACTTAAAAGCGATAGCCGCTGACGCAAAATCAATCCGTTACGCATCTGGATTGATTAAATAATGCGCTTAACGTACAAAATTTTCCGATCTCCAAACTGACCCCTTTATGAGAGAATGAACCGGACAAGCACCGTAAACAGATATAACTGACACAGGACCTGAAGCATTCTCCATCCCCATATGTGATATCGCCACTTCTGTTTTTCTCTCGCATCGGCATCAGCAATCACCATGTCAGCCCGGCTTTTTTTTTGCCAGTCTCTGTACATGCGCCAGAAGAACCAGGGCCACAAGATAAGCAGTAAGGTTATTACCGTTTTTTCATATATCATGCTCATTATGTTTTGACCTGTGAAATCTTTTTCAGTTTATGTTCCGAAGAAGTTTAAGAAAGACAACATCCGCTGTTATTTAATCTTGCTGTTAAGCCGCACACAGATATGGCTTTACTACATTCAACCGATTGGGACCAGTGAATAAACCAGCAGTAATTGTAAGCCACACAGTCACTTCGCAGCCTGGTGTTCAAATTCACGTAATTCTGGTGTGTTCCCCTGACGTTCTCAGCTCTCCTGTCCCGGAACGAACCGCACCTGTTCCAGTAAATCAATGGCCAGCTGGAGGTAAAGTACCTGGTCCGGCGCCCATTTTCCGGTTTCCGCAATCTCACTGTGCAGCACGGCGACAATGTTTTCGCGGCGCGAATCATGGCCGGCTTCGGCCAGCATAAAAACGATGCTGCCGACCACCTGGCACATCTCTTCATGCTGGCGCATGAAAGCGTCTGAATACTCCATTCTGCTCTCCCTTAAACGATAACCCTGCTTCAGGTGTGATTATGCCGTGAAACGGCATGGAGGCGCAAAGCGCCGGAGGCCCCCGCAGCGAAGCGAGGACGAAAAAAGCATTACGGCTTCAGCCGTAATAACCCCCAGCCTGTAAAGCCCAGACAATCCAGCTTTAAGCCGCGAAGATGCCTCTGTGCGCCGCCGGAGTGGTCACGACAAGGCGTAGCCGCAGTCGGGGCGTATCTCCGCGTTAGCGGGCCGTAAGGGCCGCTTACGGGCGTGTACGCAATACTTCCAGCGATACCACCCACAGCAGGGAAGAAGTCTAGTTACAACATCCATCACTAAAAGCGACACCACTCCCGGCCTCCGGCCGGGGGCGGCGGCGCTTTTCAGGGGTGGGTCCCGGGGCAGGTGGTGCCGCTGTGCACGGTCTGCCGCTCTCATTGTTTTGTATGTTGTAACTATGCGCGCGCGACAGCGCCCGCTGCAACGCGGCGGGACCAACCTTTGTTGTTTCCGAACCGGCGCAGACGTGAGTCCGCTGCAGGGGCGGGCATTCTCCTGAGCCTGTCCACAGGGCAGGCGACGAACAGGTTATTTATTTATAAGAAGTAATCTTATTTATTTAAAAGAAGTACAGAGCTGGTTTTTAAAGGAAACCACGCACTTTGAAAATACGTCGGCTGGCGCTCTGTAAGCTGTACGGTTGTAACCTTACGGAAAGGTCCCTTGCAGTTAAATGTGAATAAATGGATTCAGCGACCGCAGCGGGCTTCAGTGGGCAGATTTACGGCCGTTTTGACAGCAGGGTGACGGGGATACTGATGCCGGAGACGGCTTTTGCGCTCAGAAAAAGAGCACCGGCGTGCTGCAGGCGTGCGAAATCCTCCGGCGTCAGCCGGATTTTTCACACAGGAAGGGTTATATGGGGACGGTGGCCAGACGCGTGTAGTTGTTCCCGCGCGACATCAGCATGCGCTCTTTCACGCGCCGCTCAAGCTCGCGCTTCATCGCATCCAGCCCGCCGGTAAAGCGGCCGCTGGCGTACTCGCGCGTCAGCTGCTGTTTCACAAGGGTGACAATGTCCTGACGGGTTCTGCCCGCATCGCGGCGCGCGCGGGCGCGCTTCAGCCCGTGCGACTTGCGCTCGGTCTGGTAGCTGCGGAACCGCTCGCGCACAAAACGCCAGGCCTTCGCTATCAGTTCGTCCATCCCCAGCGGCTGGAGGCGCTGTTTTTTACGCTGCTGGTTTTCCCATTCCACGCGGCTGCGGCGCGCGGCCACCACGGCCACGTCAGAGACGTCGAGCGCAGAGAACAGCGCCGGCGTGAAGGTGATATCGGTCGGGATATTGCACCCAATCTGCGGGTCATATTCGGTCTGATAGGTAATCAGCCCCAGCTCCGCCATAAACCTGAGCGCCCGCGTGGCGCGGGTGATGGAGAGGTTGCCGCTCTTCGACTCCGTCGCCAGCCCGCACTCGATGGCCAGATTGGTGATGGAGCGCTGCACGCGGTTGGCCAGCGGGTCGTAGTGGAAGCACAGCCCCTGCAGCAGCGCGTCGATGGCACGGCGGCGCAGCACCGGCGGCATGCGGTGACGCTTACCCAGCGAGCGCACGAACGCCACGTGGACGGAAAAATCAAAACGGGACGTGAAGCCTTCGGCTTTCGCCATCAGCTTACGACAGAACGGCAG
>NZ_CP074172.1:0-116363 GCF_019968825.1 Enterobacter sp. JBIWA003 | reverse complement strand
TTATGTTGCACGGAAGGAGCAAATGGCACAGAAACAGGTATTGCAGTTTTCTGAGCATAAAACTATACTCCCTGCATAGAGCAACAGCTTCTATACAGTTTAAGTAGGCCCCGTTAATCTTCTCTTAGTCGCCAAACCTGGTGAAGATTATCGGGGTTTTTGCTTTTCTGGCTCCGGGTAGACACCTCAACAGAACCAGTTCCCTGCCACCTTACGGCGTGGCTAACCAAAAATTCTTTAAACGATCAGTAATCTAGCACGCTTTGCATCAAAGTAAAGTCTTTACTTCAGTAACCCTTGAGCCTTTAATTCATTTTCAAGCAGTTTCTCAACAAACTGGGCCTGTGTAATACCCTCTCTGTCGCAGAGCTCAATCATGATATCTTTCAATGGATTACGTACAAAAACTTTAATTTCTTTATGCGTAATACGTTTTCTTGCAATCGCTGCCATTTGCTTTTCCGAAGCCGACATAGGACTTCCTTTGCGATAGGAGCGTTTATCTTGCGTTGAGGAAGTTACTGCATTTTCAGCCTGCGACATCTCTGCCCCCTCAAGGATCAAACAAGGATCATTTCGCAGAGGATACTACAGATTCCTGAAATCAGCGACTTACTTTATGAACGTAACCCGCGTTGGCGCACGGTTTACGTTTAACGATCGTTTCTTTGGGGTCAGTAGGTCTGTTTCCAGTCCGTTCCCTGTGCCCAGCGGGATGTCCAGTGCTTCAGGTAGCTGGCGGCGATAGCGGGGTCATCCCACACCACCAGGACGTTCTCCGAGTTCGAGCGGTCAGCAGCACGGCTAAAGTTAAAGGAGCCGACCTGGGTGTTGCGCCCGTCAGCGACGATCACTTTGTCATGGAGAATTTTGTAAGTACTGACTGTACGAACCGGAATGCCCGCACCAGCCAGAAGGTTCATCGCGGCCTTGCTCGCGTTATTGTTCTTTCCGGTATTGCCTTTCCAGTCCAGCACCACGGCCACATCCACACCGCGCCGTTTTGCCCGGACAAGCGCCCCGGATACCTCCGGAGAGGTGAAGGAATAGCCCATCAGCCTGATTTCATGCCGTGCAGACTCAATTGTCTTAATAACCAGCGGCAGTGCCGTTCCTTCCGGAGAAAAACCCGCCTCAATGACGGGAGCGGCCAGTGCCTGCGGGGTAACGCTCAGGGCGCAGCAGGCCAGGCCGGACAGCGCCAGCCTGCGTAGTGAGTTACGCATTAAATACCTCAGATTATCCGTTCAGAATGGTGTTCTTCAGAAACGCCGGAATCGGGGGAAACTTGCTTTTCCCCGATTGCCGGGGTTCGACAACGACGCCATGCGGAGGCGTCAGCGGTTCGTTGTTTGCGGCCTGTTCCGGCACTTTCTCGCCCGATGTTCTGCAAACCGTTTCCAGCGCAGACAGGGCGCTGATTCTGCAATATCACGCCACACCCTCTCCGCTAAACCAAATTGCCCGTCGAGTTCAAGCCTCACGGCATATTGCCCCCTGCGCCTGTGGCGCCAGATATTCGAATTCGGACTCATATCCTCTCTCCCGTCACGTTATTCCTGAACCAGTAGCAGACCGGGCCGTCGCAGTTATCATGGACTGACCCCAGGAACCAGCCATCATCGTCCGGCGGTTCGGGTATCCAGCCCCGCGCATCCGGTGCCTCATCAGTGAATCCGGCTGCAAAGGCCTCAGGTGCCTCATCCCGCATGGTCATTACAAAGCACGCCAGCCCGTGGGTTCTCAGCCAGTAACGAAGTTCTGCCGGAGTTTCACAACCGCTGCGGACCAGCGCAGGATGCGTCCAGTATCCATGTTCATCACGTTCTGCATCGACGGGAACAATCATTTTCCGCCCTCCCTGAGTTCAGCACGCTCATCCGCCGCATCCGTCCCTGAAAAGGACGTATCGTCATCACGTTGCTGATACGCCGCCACTTTCGCCAGAAACGCCTCACGGAAGCAGTTCACCGGAAGCCTGTCCATCGCAACGTCGCACATCACAAACGCCAGCCCGGTGATGATATACATCGAAGCCAGTCCGCCTGCCGTCCACCTGACAATGCTTTCAGGCGGACTTGCCCTGAGCTGTTCGACGATTTTCACTCCCGTTTCAGGCTCCAGCCAGGACAGGAGGAATGCTGTCATCAGAACCATTGCGGGCAAATACCGAAAACTCAGCGTCAGATAACGGCCGATACCGCGCCACCATTCCTGCCGCTGTCTACGGATAACGTCATCATCGAGCAGCACCTCACGGACCAGACGGGCCTTCTCGTGAAGTTTCATTCTGGCCACAATGTCGGACTTACCGTTACGAACAGCGATCATACGTGAGTCAGCAAGCAGGCAGACACGGTCATTATCCCGCGTATAGAGCGCAAGCCCCCCCCACGTCAGCACCATCAGCGTCATGAACCAGACAAAAAAACACGGAACGGACCAGGTACCAGGTGGCGAGAACACCGTAGTCAGCAATATCGCCACCGGCATGCTGTATGAGAAACAAAGCATCTGCTGAGCCGCACGAAGGCGTAAATAGCGGAAGAAAGTCATGATTTTCCTCCTTCCACCCACTCCGGATAGCCGCTGCCGGTATCACAGCGCAGCGTTTTTTTATCGACGCTGATGATATAGCCCGGCGAGTAATGCCTGTCGCCATCGCTGCAGCGCCTCTCCTCTTTCAGACTGTTTGCCTTTATAAGCTCAGCCAGAATCTGGCGCAGAAGCACGTTGGTCGTGATCTGCTCCGGCACTGCGGGAGGCTCAGCCAGAATCTTTTCAGGTACTCCTGAATCGACTTGTACAGGCCGTTCGAACGAACCAAACGTCAGACCGCTGAATAACAGACAGCCTGTGATAATCGCAGATACAGCGATTCGCTTATTTTTCATGTTATGTCCTTTTGTTTGATTGAAGTAACAGCAAAGACAGATCAGAGAACACTGACCAGAAAGCCAATACACAGCAGATGAAGGGCATACGCTGGCGCAAACCACCGTCCGGCCTGCAGGCGTCGTCCGGAAGCCGGCACCACCCCGTGCACGCAGAACAGCACCGTCAGCGTCAGTAACACCCCGGAGAGCATCATCGCGTCACCGTGACGGGTATTAAGCAGCGCAACCAGCAGCAGCCAGACAGCAAACAGGCCGGGACGCAGTATGTCCCGTACCTGCCAGACCGCCAGCGCGCCCGCCAGCATCACCAGACCGGGGATGCCATAGCTGGCGCTACTGAGCGGCAGATAGGCCAAAAGGGCTGCGACCGCCGCAATCCCATTACGCGCGGTCACGCCCTGCAGAAAACGCGCTGCCTGCATCACGACGGCAAAGGTGAACAGAATATTCAGCTGCCACCACATGAGTCCTGCCTCCCTGAAGGCCAGCCAGTAGCCGGGCTGCGCCAGCAGCGCCATCAGCCAAAGACGGTTCAGGGACGACTGACGCAGGGCGTGTCCGGCCAGATTGCAGCCGCTCACCAGCGCAAACAGCGGAAAGGCGCAGCGTCCCGCCATATTCAGGAGGGGGACGTCAGCCTGAAACGCCGTGGCAAGATGGTCCAGCACCATCGCCACAAAGGCCACCATCCTGATAACGTCACGCTGCAGCGGAGACAGCATCAGCAGTGCGATGCGGGACGGTACGGATACCGGTAACGTAACTCGCATCAGTCACCCCCCAGCGTTTTTTCAAGCTCAATGACTTTCTCCGGCAGGTTAATAACCCAGTCCCGCTCGGTGCGCAGCATCTGTTCGCGCACATGCTGGCGGATACCCCGACCGTCCGCCACCGCGTCACGAATGGCCTCTTCCAGCTCGCGTTCTCCCCGTGCAGTACCGTCACGCAGACGACGCTCCTCACCGGCAGACAACACGGGGTCGGGTCTGGCGCTCTCCTCACCCGGCGCCACCGGCAGCCGTTCCTGCCGGGCCTTTTCCGCCAGCTCCCGGGCCGCTTTTTCCTGTTCCTCTGCCAGTTTCTGCTGCTCATCCTGAGGCCGCGTGATGAGGTCTTCCGCTTTCGTCGCCGTTTCGGCGTCCGCCACGCTGCGCACCGTCCGGGCCACCCCGTCAGGCTCCGTGATACGCCCCCCGGTCAGCCGTACGGCATTCAGCAACCGTTCTTCGCCGTGCAGGCGTATCACCACCCCGCTCTCCGGGTTCTCCTGTGCCAGGCGCAGCGCCGTCTGTGCATCATCAGCAATCAGTGTCTGTCCGTTACGGCTGGCCTGCAGGCCGACGAACTGCGCATCCTCCCCGCCACGCAGCCTGGACGCATCACTGAGCACCACGCGCATCCCGTCATCCTCAATGCGGATTTCAGTCAGCAGCGCCCCGGCCTCCTGTCCGTGACGGGTCCACGCCGGCAGGGCCACATACGGTGTCGGGTACTTTTTACCTGCCGCGATAAAGCGGGCCATCGTTTCACCCTCAAGGCCGTTTTCGGCCAGAACCCTGCGCCCCAGCGCGGTTTTATCCAGTCGGGAGGCTGTGGCCAGCAGTCGGTTACCGGTGGCGGCATCCCGGTCACTCTCCTGGTGCAGCAGGTCGTGGGCCGTTTTTCCGGCATCAGACTGCTGAACCAGCTGCTGCCAGCGCGCCTGGTTGTCCGTATAGACCTGAACGTGCTCCTTCGCGCGTGACAGCGTCACGTAAAGCGATTCCATCGACGCCATCCTTCCCCGCCCCCCTTCCGAACCGGTCAGGGCAATGGCAAAGCGTTCACTGGCCCCCTGCACCCCATACACCGTCAGGGCGTACGCGAGGTCAATATGACGGTCCTCCGTCATGGCCTGCGGGTCGACAATCTTCTCCTCATCTCCCTGGCGGAAGCGGATTGCCCCTTCGTCAGTGAAACCTGCCACCTCCCACAGGCTGTTGGCCACATAGCCGCGGTCGGTGTCCGAGCGGGTAAAGCGCACCCGGTCCCCCTGACTGATTGTCAGGCTGCGGAGTGTGAAGAGGGAAATATCCTGCGACGTGTTCTGCTGGGGGGAAATCAGCACCGACTCCCCGTCGGCATTACGCAGCGTGACCACGGCGTCCTGCGTATTAACCTCCGCCACCGTCCAGTAGCGCTCGTTCATCATGGCCACGGCGCCGGTGTACTCCGCAAAGGTTTCAGCCGCACGCAGGGCGTTGTCAGGCACCCGCAGCGGCTCCAGGACGGTGAACGTGCGCTCTTGCGCACCCGTATCGCCTTTCTCATGCCGGGCGGCATGAATGGCATCATTGATGGCGTGACGGTCGGCGTTGAGTTCAGCCACAACCAGCGTCTGCTGCTGCGCCTCCGGGGTACGGCCCATCCAGTCATCCCGGATAGCTTCAATGATGTCGGTCCGCACCAGTGACAGCTGCTCAGCTGTCGGCGTCTGTTCACCGGCGGCAGGCGTGTCCTGCTCCTGGCCCTTTTTCGGCGCACGGATTTCCATGACGGAATTATCGGGCACCCATGCCCCTTCCTGACGCGGGACCTGCTGCGGGCTGACCTCATCCACCTGTCGCAGGGCGGTATCGACCTGACCTGCGATGATGCTTTCAATCGCCGGGCGCAGCGCCGGGGTCTGGCGAACAATCTCCTGCATCACCACCGTATCGATGGCGCTGCGCTGCTGCACCAGGCGGAACGGCAGACCTGTTGAGATGGCCTGCAGCTGCGCGTTGTCCCCGCTCGAGACCATCCGTCCGCCGCCTGCGGCAACCAGCTGATAAAGCTCTGCCATATCGCGGTTGCCCACCATCGAACTCTCATCGGTCAGGAACAGCACGTTACGGAAGTCGGGCGTTTCCCCGGCCTGAATGGCCAGCCGCGTTTCGCTCAGGAAGCCTGCCAGCGTGCGGGCCTCCACCCCGGCCTCACGCATCTCATGCACGGCCCGGTGCGTGGGGCCCAGGCCGATAACCTGCGGGCGCACGGATTCAGACAGGGTATTCAGGGCACCCATCACCGCCCGGAACTGGGTGGTTTTCCCCACCCCGGCATACCCCTGAATGGCCATAAAGCGGTCAGTGTTCTCAAGCACTGTCCGCGTGGCCTCCCGCTGGCCTGCCGTCAAACCGGCCAGCACTGAGGCAGGCGTCAGCGCCATCAGGGGCTGAACGGAGTCCTTACCCTCAGCAATATGACGGATGATGGTCTTTTCCATCTCATACGCCACGCGTGGAACCAGCACCCTGTTTCCCGCCCCGGCAACCGAATCCAGCTTAATCAGCGCGCCACTGTCCACCTGGCGGGCGATTTCAGCCCGGACTTCAGCCAGCGGCTGGCCGGATTTTACCGCCTCTCCCAGCAGGGTAAGTTCACTCAGATGCACCTTCCCCTGCTGCGCGCGCGGAATCGCCAGATTCACCGCCTGCTCCGCATCCGTCATCAGACGGTCACGGCTTGCCATTATGGCCGCGTCCAGATTTGCCTCACCGGTCGACTGGCGGACCTGGTCACTGGCCAGCCGCACGGCAGACACGCTCTCCACCTTGCGCGCCGCCTGCTCAGGCGCAAGCGGCGTATAAATCCGGATGTCGCTGCCGCTCTGCGCCAGCGCGTTCAGGGTCTGTTTATTCAGGCCTCGCGGACCGACTGCGGCCAGTACCGTGCGCGCCGCGCTGGTACCCGCCCCGGTCCCTTCCACATAATCATGAGCCAGTTTCACGGCCCGTTCCGTGGGCAGGCGCAGCTCACGGTCGCCGCTGCGCAGCCGCACCGCGCCATTTTCCAGCCCCGCCACGGTGAACTGCTCTTTCGCCCTGATGGCTCCCTTCAGCTCTCTCCCCAGCGCCCTGACGCGGTCCCCTTCTGAAATATCCAGCGTCCTGCTGCGGTAAAGGCTCCAGCTGCCGTCAACCTGCGTGACCTTCAGGGTCTGGCGACGGCCGTCTTCTGCCTGCAGTACCAGGCTGTTGGTGGCCTCAGCCACCCGGTCAATGGTGTGCCGCGTCATCCTTTTCTTCTCAGCGTCCCACTGCTCCATCACCATCCCTGGCCGATAGTTATCGCGCTGATGACGGGTTTTGCCGTCCAGCCACACCGGCTCCAGTACCCGGAGTGTCACCTGTTCCCGACCCAGCTCACCCGCATCACGCCGCCTGTCCCGGATAACCTCCGTCAGCTGCTGCTGTTCCCGGGCACCGGTCACCTGTGCCACGACATCCCGCCCTTCCGCTGACAGGCGCACATACTCCTGCGCCAGCTGGCCGTAGCGGATACGCTTGTCCGCCTCGCTGACCAGACGTACTTCCGGCAGCTGCGTACCGTAAAACCGGTACTGTGGTACGTCAGCCTCTTTCAGAACGGACAGCCCGTTACCCGTTCCCTGCCGGTTCTCCGTATCCATGAATACCAGCTGCGCCCCGGCGCTGAGCGCCTTTTCCTGCAGCAGTAAGGTTTCTTTCAGCGACAGCCTCTCGGCACGGTCAACAATAACCGTCCCCTGCACCGGCAGTACGGTGTCAGCCTTCATCTGCGAGCGCAGCATGACATGGCCTGCCAGATGCGGGCTTTCTGACAGGAACTCACCGCTGCGGCCGTCAGCGGCAACGACAATCACCTCACGGCCCTGCGCGCGGGCCATCATCGCCACGTCTTCCGTGCGCTCACGGATGGCCTGCGCACCGCCGCGACCGCTGAGAATGGCCACCGGACTTTTGTCCTGCGCCAGTACCGATACGACATCACTGGACGGCATATCGCGCGCTTTTGACCGTTCAGGAAAGACCAGCACGGCCTGCTCCCGGACAGCCGTACGCGCCAGCTGATGGACGCTCAGCTCATTGAGGAGATGAATATCAGACGTGAAAATGCCCTTCTCCCGGTCGAGCGGGATAAGGCGCTGCCCTTCAATCGCGGCATCGATGCCCGCACGGGCCTGCTCAAAGAGTCCCTTTGCCGACGGCAGGCGGTTTACGGTACCAGCCAGGATTTCAGACCAGGTAAACTGCACCTTTTTCTCCGACAGCGCTGAAATGGTGTCGCTGACCGCCTGCTGAACGTCAGCATCGGCAATTTTTCCGGAAGACATGGCTGTCTGCACACCCGGATCATGGCTGACTGCAGGCTCTCCGGCAGCCGGTACGGGTGACTGCGTGCGCGCACCCGCCTGGCGGATATAGTTGTCGATATCGAATTTTTCATCGGTCAGCCGCCGGCGCCATTCCGCTTTGAGATGTTCAGGATCGGCCCAGGCTTTGGCCTGACGGGTATCAAGCGCGGCAACGTCGCGGGATTTTGCTGATGCATCCGGCCCGGCTGCCTCACTGATTGCCTGGCTGCGCGTTGAGAAGGGCTCAACAGGCACATCCTTAAGCTCCCACAGACCATGTTTACCCGCCGCCACCGTTTCGAATCCCATCGATTCAATGTCCTGACGCAGGGCAGTCCGGTACAGATTCCCCAGCGCTATCTTGGTGGCATACAGATTTTCGGAAAATCCCGTTTTCATCAGGGTATCGCTGGCCAGAGACCGCCATTTCTCCCCGGCAAAGGTGGCATTGAGCACCAGTGCATGGGTGTGCAGCTGCGGATCCAGATCGCGGGAGGTATCGTGGTTATACAGAGCAGCCACCATATTTCCCGTCAGCACCGTTTCCGTTTTACCGTTTTCAGTCATGCGGGCGCTGACCAGCTGCTCCACTTCCGTCATCGCCACCGCGACGGCACGATTATGAGCCTCGATAAAGCGACGGTCTTCCCCGACCAGTGCCATAACAGAGACGCTTTTGGGGGCTGAAAAGGTCAGATCGTAGCCGCTGCGGTGTTTATTGACGCCATTGACCATCCTGGAGAGATCGGAGCCGTCAGGCAGCTTCCCCTGACGTATTGCATCCATATCGGCGTTAGCCACTTCCCCTTTCAGCCCGAGTTTTTCCGCGCCCTCACCCAGCCAGCGTGACTCAAGCGAACCGCTGGCATAGTAGTTATCTTCATTGCTGTAATAGGCGGCATCGCCCTTAATCGACGAAATGGAGAGCATCAGTAAATATCCCTGCCGTCATCTGAATCATGCGTTTTATCTGCCGCATGGTTGATGTTGACCTCTTCCCTGCGGGTCATATCGCGGGTCTGATGCTGTGACTGCTGCCAGCTTTCAAACGCTGCCTGGTCGATCACCTCACCATCAGTACTGACACCCGGTGGATTATCACGTGGCTTCAGATCCCGTTCGATATCCCGCTCTGTCCCTCCTGTTGATGTCTGATTTTCACCACCGGCAACCGTCGTGGTATCCACGCTTTCAGTATCCGCATCTGTGGGTACTCCCGCCGTCTGTAATGACGAATTATCAGGCTGGTTATTCGTACCTGCAGCAACGTCAGAATCCTCCGGAGGATTCGACCGATTATCTTCAGGGATCCCGTCCTTGAGTGCCTGATTTACAGAATTATCCTCACGGGCGAACAGCCCATCCATGCTACGGCGCTCCTCGTCGGTACGACGGAGCAGTTCGTTTTCAATCTGCTCATCCAGGCTGGTATGAACATCTCGCAGCAACAGAGCATCTGCGGATTTGGGCATCGCCTCATATTTCATGGTGAGCTTCACTACCGGGTAGTTACCCGGCAGAGTGACAAAGCACTGCAGGTCATTGAGGGACTGCACGTCGGAATAACTGACGATACTGACGCGCTCCTCCTCCTTCCCGAAGGAAATACCGTCACGCACCTGTTCATGACCAAAGCTTGTCTGCTCGCTGAATTTCAGCCTGCGTGTTTCCCCCAGGTCTTCCTCCACAAACTGTGCGATTTCCGCACTCGGTGAACGGAAGAAGAATTTCGTGTTCAGCAGGTCAAACAAACCTGCCGCGGCCTTCGGTCCATAGATTTCTTCCATCTGTGCGAAGTTCTGGAACCCCAGCACAAAGCATCCCCCAAATTTACGCGCCTCGGAAATAATCCGTGGCAGCGTCGGTAATTTGTGCAAAGAAGCCAGTTCGTCATAGAAAAACCAGACCCGGCGCTGACGGTTGGGGCCCATTGCCAGCAGGCTTGTGGCGGCAATACTGAGCCACATCGAGATCAGTGGCTTCAGCGACTCGTGGTTCTGTTCATCGGAGGTAATGAATAGCCAGCCGTTTTTCGATTTATCGGCCTGGCCCTTCATCCATTCCCTGATGGTGAATTTTTCACGTCCGGGTCTGTCGATCCCCTGCAGATAACGCAGTGATTTAACGTAGTTAGTCAGCACACTCCGGATGGAGATGGCGGTCTTCTCAATTTTGCCATCAACCAGCGTGGAAGCTGGCGTGCCGGCAAGAAACGTTCGCAGCTGATCGAGCTGAATAGCCAGCAGGGTACGCAGGAATTTGTTGTAGCTGCGATCCTTATCCTTACGCATACGCTCAGCACCTTCCGCAAATATGGTGCGTGCACTCCCCTGCCAGAACGGATCTTCGCCGCTGCTTGCCGGAATGAGCGTTGAACTCGTATTCTCCAGCTCGGAGATAGTGCGACACTCCTCCCACAGGTCCCAGTTTGGGCATCGGATATCCAGTGCGTTCAGGACTTCATCGCGGGACTCGTCGTAGAAGTCCTCAACGAACGTACAGCCCTTGTCGTAGATGATGACCAGGTCTCCCCTGTCGCGCAGCTGCTTCATAATCTTACGCATCAGGGTCGATTTACCGGTGGATACCGTACCGTGCATCGCCATATTCTGTATCTCAGAATCCAGCTTCAGTGGCAGAGCATCAATACGGATATCAGACGCTTCACCGCGCTTTTTCATCATCCGTGCCACATCTTTAGGCGAATCGCTAAGTACGCGTCCACCGATCACCTCATCCTCGCTCTGTTTACGGCCGGTACGCCCGAGGTACCAGTAAACAACCAGCGTGGCCACAAATGCGGTTAACAAGGCACTGCAGCCTGCAATCACCAGCTCCTGCTTAAGTAACTGTCCGCAATAAACGGTATATCCGTCGCTGAGGATCTGCCTGACGCTGTAGTGAAGATTCTGATCGTAATAGCGAATGGTATAGACAGGTTGTCTGACCATTTTTTCGGTAAACGGTGAAAGCACCCGAACAAACCAGTAAATAACGCCATTATTAAGATTCTGAATACTAATACGCATCAGCAGAACAGCCAGCGTCATCAGTACCGTACCCATAATGACGTAAAAGGAAATCAGGTTATTTATCTGCAGGAACATTTTCAGGCGCATGAAAGCGACCTGACCACCCTGCGTTAAATCGCGTGGATTCAGGCTCACAGACTCTCCTTGACAGTGTCAAATGATATGCAGGCGAACATGACTGACGTGCTTCAGCATGCAGCACGCTTTTTTGTGTCGCTTTTAGGTTTACAAGGTGTATGCTTGTATATAAAACAGATATACAGAGGTTTATAATGAAGACCGAAGCCAGAGAAGCCCCGATTAACATCCGGGCAAGAACTTCACAGCGTGATCTTATCGATATGGCGGCAAGCCTTGTCTCAAAATCACGAACTGACTTTATGCTGGACGCTGCCTGCCGAGAGGCTCAGGACATTCTCCTGGATCAGCGTTTGTTTATTCTCGATAACGCGCAATATGAATCGTTTATTGCCGAACTGGATGCACCTGTCACAGCGGAACGCCAGGCCCGCATTGACGATCTGATGGGCCACAAATCCCCATGGGAATAAGCGCACCAGAACCGCTCAACAGCGGACATAACATTGCTGATTTTTGCTGCACCGAACCGGGGCTGAATGAATGGTTAAAAAAGAAGGCACATAAAAATCACAGCACCGGCATTTCCCGCGTGTATGTTATTTGTGCGGAAAACAGTCATCGGGTTATCGGATATTATTGCTTATCGACCGGCAGTGTTCAGCGTAATACCGCTCCGGGCGCTTACAGACGCAACGCGCCGGAATCACTCCCCGTCATTGTTCTCGGCAGACTTGCCGTCGACCAGGCTTATTCCGGCCAGGGGCTTGGCGTTGCCTTGCTTAAGGACGCGGTATACCGGACTGAACACATCGCACTACAGGTCGGCGTTAAAGCACTGGTTGTTCATGCACTGAGTGAAGAGGTCAGTAGTTTCTATACCCGATTCGGCTTTGACGCTTCAGTCGTTCACCCGTTAACGCTGCTGTATCCGGTTAAACTTTAAAAACCTGATGAGGTGGCACGAGGCCACCTTCACTCTGTTACAGAATATTCGCCACCGACTTCGCCAGTTGATCTTCAAGAGCAGGCCTGGCCTCTTCAAACTTCAGGTTAACGTAAGCGTCACATCCAGACCGTATTGACGCTTATGCAGATGTGAGATCGGTTTTCCACGGCAGCAGGTCGCGCAGCCGGTTTACCGGCCAGTCCTGGATATGTCCCAGGACATAGCGCAGCCACGCCTCCGGCTCCACACCATTCAGCCGGCAGGTGCCGATCAGCGAGTACAGGATCGCAGCACGTTCACCGCCCGCGTCTGAACCCGCGAACAGCCAGTTCTTCCGGCCCAGGGCTACGCCACGTAGTGCGTTCTCCGCGATGTTGTTGTCGATCTCCGCCCACCCGTTGCTGCAGTACAGGTTTAACGCGTCCCACTGCTTCAGCAGGTAGGCGAACGCCTTCGCCGTATCCGAGTGGCGCGACAGCACCTTCATCTGTTCCTGTATCCAGTCATACAACGACTGCATCCGCGGTATGGCTTTGGCTTTTCTGGTCGCCAGCCTTTCCTCTGCCGGACTGCCGCGTATCTCCGCCTCGATGGCGTACAGTTCGCCGATGCGCCTCAGTGCTTCGGTTGTGATATCTGTTGGGAGGCGGACGTGGACGTCGTGGATTTTTCGGCGGGCGTGTGCCATACACGCCGCTTCGGTGATGCGGCCGTCTTCGTACAGCGCGTTGTAGCCACCGTACGCGTCCGCCTGCAGGATACCGCTGTACCCGGCAAGATGTTGCTGTGGATGCACGCCTTTCCGGTCCGGCGAGTACGCGAACCATACCGCCGGTGGAAGTTGTGACCCCGCGTTACGGTCATCCCGGACGTAGACCCACAGCCGGGCCGTGCGGGTTTTGCCGCTGCCCGGCTCCTGCACCGGCACAGGGATATCGTCGGTATGCACCTTACCCGGCATCAGCACGTACTGGCGAAGCAGGTCGTACAGCGGCTCCATCAGTTCGCTGACCGCGCCGGACCAGCGCCCCAGCGTGGCACGACTCAGTTCAACACCCTGACGACGGTATATCTCTGACTGACGATAGTGAGGCACATGTTCGGCGAACTTCGCCGTGACGATGCGCGCCAGCAGGCCGGGCCCCGCATAGCTGCGCTCAATGGGTTTTGAAGGCATGGGTGTCTGAACGATGTGGTCGCAGCTGCAGCAGGCCAGCTTCGGCCGCTGCGTTTCGATAACCTTAAAGGCGCTGCTGATAAGCTCGAGCTGCTCCGATACGTCGCAGCCCAGCGCAGTGAGCTCGCCACCGCATTCCGGACAGGCGGTTTCTGCCGGCGACAGCGTGCGGGTTTCCCGGGGAAGCGATGCCGGCAGCGGTTTGCGAGAGGAAGACTGGCGCAGCGGCTGGGGCAGTACCGGGTCATGCTGCTCTCCCAGCACCTCCGCCATCTCCTCCTGCAGGGCGCTGATGCGCTCCTCTGCCTCGCGCACCTGGCGCTGCGTTTTCTCACGCAGCTTTTCGGAGCTTTTGCCGAACTGCATCCGCTGCAGCTTAGCGACCAGCGCCTTCAGCCGGTTAATTTCGCTGGCGTACGCCGCCACCCGCTGTGAGAGCAGGCGGTTATACTCCGCCATTTTGCGGATGGTGGTCTGCTGCTCCTGCAGCAGCGCCCTGAGCCGGGCGTTTTCATCAGGGTATGAGGTCTCCATAACCCCACTTTACAGCAGGTTACAGGCGTATTCCAGGGCGTTCCGTTCGCTGCGGATGCTTCCAGTTAATGCCTTCCAGCAGCATGGACAGCTGCGCCGGCGTCAGGTGGATTTTGCCGTCGCGGGTCACCGGCCAGACGAAGCGCCCCCGTTCCAGGCGTTTGGTGAACAGGCACAGGCCGTCCCGGTCCGCCCACAGCACCTTTATCATGTCGCCGCGACGCCCCCGGAAGATGAACAGATGCCCGCTGAAGGGGTCATCCCGTAACGTGTTCTGCACTCTGGAAGCAAGGCCATTGAAGCCGTTGCGCATGTCCGTCACGCCGGCGACCAGCCAGATGCGGGAGCCCGCAGGGAGTGATATCACCGGCATCCTCCCTGCATTTCCCGGATAAGCATCTGCAGCAGCTCTGGCGTCAGCTTTCCACTAATACGCAGCGTACCGGCGGGCAGAACCAGTTCGCAGCAGGGAGACTCTTCCGCAGAGGGTGTCAGCGGGCTGACCTGCCTTTCGGTAGCGGTCAGCGTCACGGGGAGCAGTGCTGGCGTGCTGGCCGGAGTCCCTGACAGCTCCTGCTGATAACGACGTCGCCAGTTGAACAGGAGATTGTCGTTAATGTTATTTTCACGGGCCAGCTGTGCCACGCTGACGCCGGGCTGCATCGACTGCGCCACCAGTGCGATTTTGAAGTCGCGGGGGAAGTTGGGACGTCGTGGTCGTTTGCGGGCGACAGGGATTTCGCAGAGCGCAGGGACTACGGGAAGAATGGACGATTTTCGGGAGTTCTGCCGGTAAAGGCGTTTATCCAGGTTTTTTGCGTTGATCCGTGGCGGCAAAGGCCAGGAGAGACCGGCTTTCCTGAAGCGAACAAAGAGATCGCAGGCCGTGGTTTTGGGGATGCCTAACCGGCGTCCGGCCTCAATGCGCGGCAGTTTTTCTTCAAAGTGGAGGCGAAGTACCTCGAGAAGCCATGTCCGGTGTTTCAAGCGATAGTGTCCATTAAAATGATCTGCGCCCCAGATCTTGGACAACTTATGCAGCCTGACTCAATCGATATTGTACCGGACTAAGACCGCCAAGTTTTTCCTTTATCCTCAATTGGTTATAATAATCAATGTAATCGATAATGTCTCGCTTTAAGTCATCCACATTTTTATATTCATTGAGGTAATAACATTCTGATTTCAATGTTCCAAAAAAACTCTCTATCACTGCATTATCAAGGCAATTTCCCCGACGAGACATACTCTGGGCGATGCCACTATCTTTTAACCATCGTTGCCAGCGTGACATCTGATATTGCCAGCCTTGATCGCTGTGCAATATTGGGTGTTCGTCTTTCGGCAACTGTTTCAGCGCATCCGTGAGCATAGTCTGCACCATTGAAGGTAGAGGGCGGTTAGCGAGGTTATAAGCAATGATTTCGCCATTATAAAGATCCATGATGGGCGACAAATACAGCTTTTTGCCATTCACTTTAAACTCAGTGACATCTGTGACCCACTTCTCGTTGGGGCGTTCTGCGTCAAACTGGCGTTTCAGGAGATTATCGCAAATTCGTCCTTGTTCTCCTTTATATGAACGGTACTTTTTGACGCGAATCAGGCTGCTAATACCCAGTTCCTTCATGAGTTTTCTAACGGTTTTGCCATTAAGTAAAACCCCCTCGTTACGACATGCCAGCCTGATGCGTCTGTAACCATAGCGACCTTTGTGCTGGTGATAAATTTTCAGCACAAGCGCTCTGGCAGACTGGTATCGGTCCGGAGCCGCAAGACGTTTTACATGATAGTAAAATGTACTCCGGGGCAGCCCAGCAACGATTAACAATCGGGACAATGGCCATTCCTGCCTTAGTTCACTTACAATGCTCACTTTTTCCTGGGCGCTGAGCATGTTTTCTGCTGAACCAAGGCCTTCAGCTTTTTTAAGTAGGCATTCTCGACCCTGAGTTGTTCAAGTTCCTCTCGCTCAACATCGGTTAATGCTGGCTGTGGTGGGACTGGCGTGATGCTTTTATCTGGCACTGGGATGATCTTTTGATTTTTTCGGGTGAAAGCATCCTCGCCATGTTTTCTATATTTTTCAAGCCAGGTACATACAGTACCAAAGGCTGGTATCCCATGTTTTACCGCAGTTTCACGAACAGAGAAGCCATCATCCACAACTTCTTTTACTACCATAAGTTTGAAATCAGCAGAGTAGCGTCCCTTTTTACCCGTAAGCACACCGATCCCATGCTCCCGGTAGGCATAAGCCCATTTTCTTACCGTGCAAGGGCTTATGTCGTACATCCTGGCTACAGATTTCAGACTCAACTCATCTTCCAGATACTTCTCTGACACTTCCTTTTTGAATTCCAATGAAAATTTTGCCATGCGCCCTCAGTTTTTGATCTGGTGTCTAACTTTTGGGGCGCACTACAAAATGATGGACACTATTTTCCCGGAACCGGAGCCTGCTGCACAGACGGTCTAATTGTGACGCTTACGCAGATTTCACTTACGGTTCCGTACATTATTAATTTCCTGTTGAGTATTTTTGTATCAGAGCGGGGCGGCTCTGCCGCCCCGTCGGTTAATCAGTCGAGCGCGGCGTAAATGGCGCAGCATTCGGGATGAAAGGCGATGTGATTCCAGAGCTGGGTATCACGCAGCATATAAAGACGGGTAAGCGCGACATTTCCGCAGTCGTGATGCGTCCAGCAACGGCGGTTAATGGCAAGCGAGGTCAGAATAATGCCCGCTGCATCAGCACTTACCGTTTGATCGAACCAGTTTTCGCCGTTGACGAGATGTACCCGCCCGCAGTCGGGCATCATGTACCCGCCGCCGTCCGGCAGACGGATGAAATGCCATAAACCGCCGCTGTATTCCGGCATCCACTTTTTCGCCAGCGCGTACACCTGCAATTCAGCCAGCATAAAATCGTTGCCGAAAAGGTACGGCAGAAAGGACAGACGGTCGGACTCCTCAACGTTCAGGACGGGCTGTGATTTCACATACTGCATGGTTAAACCTCCGGATTATCATGTTCTGCGACACCGGGCGGTGCCGTGCAGACATCCCGGTCGGGCGATCGGTCGTGGATACCAGGGCGCAAGGGAAGCCGCAGCCTGACGCACACGGCAGACGCGAGCTGGAGGGTGAGACCGTGAAACCTGAGCGGTCGAACGACCGGAAGATCGCGGCTGACGTGAAGGAAGGACCGGGTGACCGCTGCGGCGTCAGCGAACCCTTGTATCCACGACAGCCCGACTACGATGGATGCACGGCACAGCCCGCACACGACACCGGACTGACAGAGTGGAAAACCACCAGGCCACGTCACACCGGGACGGGGCCGCCATAAAAGCGGAGCCGGCGACAACCTTATCCTTCCGGGTTGCTTCAGGGGACCGCAGCCCCCTTCTGTTCGCTACACTGACCGGATTGCAGACAGCGCATTACAGACAAGACTGATTTCTGCACGCGCGTCTGCCATGACCTCATGTAACAGCGTTAAATCCATCCACCGGCGCGGAGGCTCACCGGGAATACGCAGCACATCGCATATCTGGCCACATGCCAGGATGTGATCCACTTTGTCACTGATAACAAAGCACTCCACGGAACTGTAACGCGCCCCTTTGTTCAGGATGGCATCGAGCACCACCGGCAACTTTTCGTCATTTTCATCAAGCCAGCAGGGCATATCGTTTTCCTTTACCACCAGGCGGAAATTTCGTGTCTGGCGGTAAAACAGCGTATCCCCCCGCGTGGTCAGCGCCGCCTTTATCCGGCGCGCATCTTCCAGTACCTGCCGGGAGATATCCCGCACGGCGCGGGACAGGCAATCCGTTACCGCCTTTATCTCCGGCTCCGTCAGCCATTCCCCGGCCCAGGGGAAAGCTATCTGCGTTCCGTCCTCCGGAAGCTGCGGCGAGTCGGCATAGCGGCTGCCGGATAAAATAATCTGCGCTGGCGTCCCGGCTATTTTTGTCATGGCACTTTGCAGCTCTGCGGGTACTTCACCGGTACAAAGCAACGGCAGCAGATGAACAATATTTGCCGCATCCAGACGGACATAAATGCTTATCCATCCCGGTTTATTGACCGGATCACGCTGATCAACATCGGTATGGTCAGGCCATCCATAATCAGCAATCAAATCGCGCGCACGGCGCATCACAAGGGCGTTTAAGGTGGTTACTTCCTGCATAATGAGTTCCTTCTGAACGGGTTCAGTACACGCCGCCCGGGCGGCGTGTTGATTTCAGTATTTCAGTAAGGCGCGGACTTTCGCCGCATCAGCCAGGCGGCGGGTAACGCTTTCCGGCACCGGATGATTGCTGTCACGGGCGGTCCATTCCCTTTGCCATAACGCCTGTTCGGCAGTGGTCAGCAGGGTTTCAAGCAGGTCAGCCGGCACCATCACCGCCGGAATGGCCTGTTTCACCTGCTCAATAAGCTCCATCACCACACTGGCAGACACGCCCGACTCAAGCCGTTGTTCTTCAGGTATGGCGTCCAGGCGCTCCAGTACCTCCCTTGTATCCTGTTCCGAAACGGCATATTCCATTCCGTCGGCCAGCGCCCCGATATCCGCCGGGGACCAGACAATCAGGTTCAGCGGGGTTTCTGCGGGATACTGCTCACTCAACAACCGGCAGAGGCTTTCACAGGTTCCGTACATGTTTTTTATATGAACGCATCCCGTTTGCAAGGCATCCATTGTTCTGACTCTGACGGGTAGGTTACAGTTTTATATCCGGCTTTTTTGCAGCCATAAAGCTGCGAGCCCCTATGTAATCCGCTGACTCACGCCTTATTTCCTTAGCGAGCTTTAAGCTCAGAAAAATATTCAGGTTTAGCGAGTCCCGGTCTTACCTGTCTTTGTCATCACTCTGTCCACCATAGCAACCTTTCAGCATTCACCCTTTTTTAAGAGTTAATGTTTGTCGGTATCAGCGATTAATACGGCCTGACACTGACATGATTTTTATCGTATTGACGATCATGGGCTGCTATCGCCCATACCGTCCGCGCCAGTTTGTTTGCCATCGCTACGATAGCCACACTGGTCGGACGCCGTTTTTTCAGTTCTGTTATCCATGGGCCGGGCTCTTTCGCTACTAATGAAGCAGCCCTTGCTCCGTGGATAAACAGAGTTCGCAAATAAGTGTCACCGCGTTTGCTTATCCCCAACAGGCGAACTTTCCCTCCTGAACCCGTTTGTTTCGGTACAAGGCCGACATAAGCGGCGAACTCTCGCCCTGATTTAAACGCGGATGCTTCTCCCATGGTGGCAACCGCCGCTGTAGCGATTAACGGTCCCACACCGGGAATTTCCATCAGTCGCTTACAGGTTTCATTCTGTCGCGCCACACTGTTAAGCTGTTTTTCAAGGCCATCTATCAGCGTATCCAGCTCATTCAGCCTGTGGTACTGGTCTTCCAGTACGGTGATAAGATACGGTGGCAGTTTCTCCTTCAGGCGCTCCAGGGCTGCCGGTAATTCCCTGTCCATCGCTGCCCGGCCTTTGTGGATGGTTTCGCCAAACTCCAGCAATGTCCCGTGCAGCGCGTTAATCTGTGCAGTTCTGAACTTCACCAGTTGTCTGCGTGAACGGTGTATAACCAGTACCGATTGCTGTTCTTCCGTTTTTACGGCTATCGCCTTCCCTGGCTGCTGTACCGCCATCCAGATAGCGCGGGCATCCATGACATCGTTCTTGTTGCCCATGACGAACGCCTTGACGAACCTTCCCTGCATCAGCCGGACTTTATGCCCCAGCTTTTCCAGTTCCCGCGCCCAATGCTGAGAACCTCCACAGGCCTCCATACCAATCAGGCAGGGTTCCCGGTTACTGAAGAAAGCCAGAAAGTCTTTACTGCGTACCTGTTTATCCACCACTTCACCTGTGTGCTCATTGATGAAGTGAACCTGAATCAGATGTTTTGCGATATCAACGCCAACCGGTGTATATTTCATGCTGTGGAGTCTCCAGTCTGAGGGAGCTTTATGCATCCCGTATTGGGCACTATGATGCCGAAAATCTGCGAGACTCCACACCTGCCGACTTCACGCTTTCAACCATCATGTTGCTCCGAACTTAATGAGTAGGATGCGTTCATTACATTTCCTTAGTCCTTAAAGCAGGCATCCAGCTCAAGAATTTCGTTGTACGCCGCCATAAACAGGGCATTGATGCGAAAAAGGGTCTGACGGGTCAGGCGTTCGGCCAGCACATCGGAGTCAAAGCGGTAGCGGTACTCCATACCGTTCAGCATCACCCGCAGGTCACACATGTTGTTGGCGATTTCCGCCACTTCTGCGCGGAGTTTTTCGTGTCCGGCATAGTTCATCACGCGGCCTCCGGATAAAAGACGTCGTTGGCGGCCGGGCGCTGCATAGCACGCTGCACGGCAGACAGGCGCTCAATTCCCGCTTTGTGGTACTGCTCCATCAGCTCAATCCCGATATAACGGCGCCCTGCCTGGACGGCGGCAACACAGGTGGAGCCGGAACCGGCAAAGGGGTCGAGAACAATGGCGTTCGGATGTGTGAAGCTCTCGATCAGCGGTTGCAGACTGGTAACAGGCTTTTCGGTCGGGTGGTGGCGGTTGCCGCTGTATTTCCAGCCCAGCACGTCCGGTAACGGGTTATGCGGCAGCGCCGGGCGGCCCTTCGCCAGGATATAAGCGCATTCATGACGGTAGCCGACATACGCCGATTTAGACGAGTACGTTTTGGTGAACACCAGATGCCCTACCACGCTGAACCCGGCACTTTTCCACGCGGCCATGAAGCGATCGACGCGGTTCCAGCCGTAAAAGCTGACCATCAGCGCATCTTTTTTGAGGACGCGGTACATCTCATTGCAGGCGGGCTGGAGCCATTCGTCCGTCCGGTCTCCGGCAAGCGTGCGCCCTGAACGGTCACGAAAACCTACCAGATATGGTGGGTCGGTAAGGATGAAATCGACAGCGTTATCCGGAAAGCCGGACATGATATGGACGCAGTTACCCAGGATGAAACGGGACATAGAGATACCTCGCGGTTACAGGGGGCACCCAGGAGGGCGCCACCACGGCGCCCGTTCCCTGCTGCCCGGAGCCTTTACGTCGCGTCCGGTAACGGGTCAGGCTGACCGTGGAATACCGCAGCCGTCATGCCGTTATGACGGCGAGGATATGCCGCGAAAGCAGCTTGAAGGGCGCGCCTTACATTGCGAGCGGACGGCGTAAAATAGCCACGACGCCGGACGTGAGCGGAAAAATCGCCCGTCCCGTGGCCACCGGACGCGGCACACTGGCTCCGGGCAGTGGTCGCCCGCGCGCGAAGCGCATAACAGCGGAGCGGAGCGACTTCCGTTTTACGGTGTGCCTAAATTCGTCATCAAATCAGACAGCTGAACATCCCACCGCGTACTGCGCTTGCAGGCAAACGCCCGATCAATAATACTGTATATAAAAACAGTATTATTATAAGGAGTACGTGCCATGTTTGTTGTACGCAGCGCCACCGATCCCGATCCGCTCCTGCTTCCGCTTTTTACGGAGCGCGTCTCGGCGGGCTTTCCTTCCCCGGCACAGGATTACGTCGAGGCGGAGCTGGATCTGAACGATTACTGCATCCGCAGACGCAGCTCGACTTTTTTTGTCCGGGCAACCGGCAATTCCATGACTGACATCGGGCTGCACTCCGGCGATCTGCTGGTTGTGGACAAGGCCGAGCAGCCTCAGCACGGCGATATTGTCATTGCGGAAATAGACGGAGAGTTCACAGTGAAGCGGCTGCTCTTAAAACCCCGCCCTGCGCTCCAGGCAATGAACCCTGCTTATCCCACTCTTTATCCGGAAACCCTGCACATATTCGGCGTCGTGACAGCATTTGTGCACAAAACCCGGAGTACCGACTGATGTTTGCGCTCGCAGATGTGAATTCGTTCTACGCCAGCTGCGAGAAAGTGTTCCGGCCTGACCTCCGGGACAAAGCCGTCGTCGTCCTCAGCAATAACGATGGCTGTGTTATTGCCCGCAGCGCGGAAGCCAAGCAGCGGTTAAGCATAAAAATGGGCACCCCCTGGTTCCAGTTGAGAGACGCGCAGTTTTCTGAGAAATTATACGTATTTTCAAGCAACTATGAACTTTACGCGAGTCTCAGCAACCGTGTGGTTTCGTTGCTGGAAGAACTATCTCCTCATGTCGAACAGTATTCAATTGATGAATGTTTCGTGGATGCCAGCGGTATCGATCATTGTATGGACCTGGAGGACTTTGGCAGGCAGCTGCGCGGGCACGTTCTGAGTGGAACCGGGCTGACAATTGGAGTGGGGTTTGGGATGAGCAAAACTTTAGCAAAATCAGCCCAGTGGGCCTCGAAACAATGGCCGCAATTCAGAGGTGTTCTGGCGTTGTCACCAGATAATCCCCGCCGCACAGCAAAATTACTTAGTCTGCAACCGGTGGAGGAGATTTGGGGCGTGGGAAACCGGATAGCGAAAAAGCTGAAGGTCATGGGGATCACCACAGCCCTGCAGCTATCACTGGCAAACCCTACGTTTATCCGCAGGAACTTTAACGTCGTTCTGGAACGGACTGTGCGAGAGCTTAACGGCGAAAGCTGCATTTCGCTGGAAGAAGCGCCCCCGCCGAAACAGCAGATTGTCTGCAGCCGGTCCTTTGGGGAGCGTGTCACGACGTATGAAGCTATGCGGCAGGCAGTCTGTCAGTACGCTGAGCGTGCAGCTGAGAAGCTGCGCGGCGAGCGTCAGTTCTGCAGGCATATTGCGGTATTTGTGAAAACGTCACCGTTCGCGTTGAACGAACCGTATTACGGGAACGTGGCCAGTGAAAAGCTGATGCTCCCCACGCAGGATACCAGGGACATCATAGCAGCAGCGGTGAAAGCACTTGATAGGATCTGGGTGAATGGCCATCGATATGCTAAAGCGGGGTGTATGCTCAATGATTTCACTCCTGACGGGGTTTCGCAGCTGAGCCTGTTCGATGATACTCAGCCCCGAAGCAACAGCAACCAGCTGATGAAAGTCGTGGACGGTATTAACCATTCCGGTCTGGGGAAAGTGTGGTTTGCGGGACGAGGCATCGCACCTGAATGGCAAATGAAACGAGAAATGCTTTCCCCTGCGTACACCACCAGATGGACAGATTTGCCAGTAGCCCGATTATGAATATCTAAGCCCCCACAGACTTGTTATCTTGTTATCTTGTTATCTTGTTATCTTGATATCTTGATATCTTGATATTATTACAAATCAGATGGTTAACAATTTATTAAGTTGTTAACACAATAAAATAATTGCGAAATCCGTGTTCAGGTGGCAATATTAAGTTGTTAGCTTAACAACTTAATATGAGGCTATAATGATAATAGTATTGGGTAGTCAAAAGGGTGGGGTAGGTAAAAGTACACTGGCGGTATCTATAGCTGCGTATCTGATGTCACTAGGCAATAGAGTGATTATTGTCGACGCAGATGACCAGAAATCAGTATTAACCTGGTACAACAACCGCCCTGAAGATCTCCCCCATATTCCGGTTACAGGCGCAACAGGCAACATCAAAGCAATGTTAAAGGAACACGGAAAATCCTAGGCGGACGGAGTGCTGTATGGCTTCTTCGGGACTGTCATAAAAGAACTCATGCGGGGTCTCATGGCCGTGCTCAGGAGGCGCGGAGACCATGAATCGTTTGGGATAGTGTCGGTACGGAATACGCCCGTCAGCAGGAGACCTGCCGGGTTTTCCGGGTTTGTGCTGTTTACGTTTTTTCGGAGATTTGTTGCGCGGCATGCTGGAGATATCCTTCGGGTATTAACATACCGCAGAGTATAAAGCCGTGAGCCGGGCATGAACACCATCGGAACGGCAAAGCCGTGACGCTCGCCCTGTAAGGGCGCTATTGTTCTATCTGATGATTGCCTAAAAAACAGGGGCTGCAAACTTTCTCGCGCTCTATCCCTTAATGCAACAGAACTTTTTTTATACAGTAGTTATGGTAGAATAAAAAGAGGGGGCAAGCGAATACATTCAAGTATCAGAGGTGGACTAGTAATACTTTGATTTACTTTGATTTTTTATGGCAAAAATCAGGGCAGATCGGAGTTATATGGAAGGCTCTGCTATCGGATTAGTGCTGCCTTCTATCTAATCACTGTTATGAGCAAATTACACAATGAGACTATGATGCAATGAATAAAGAGAAGGAATTTAGAGCTGGTGTCAGGCGCTATTTAGATGCTTTAGACCAAAGTATTACCCCAATTCTGTCACAGCTGATCGCATATCGTTATCCTACGGAAGTGGTTGCTATTCATTTCGAAGTCTTCGGTTATGAATTTACGCAGGGATTCCCTGTCCGTGCTTTTTTCATAGATTCGAGTAACTCTGAGTTTTTCGTGTATGTCGATGGAAAGGCTGAGTATCCATCTCCTGTAGATCCTGGGCTCATTAGCATATCTGGAGTTTACCCGCTGGAATTCGAGGACCCATTCATAGAGTTAGATGAGTTTGATGCCTGGCGTGTTGCTACGGAAGTTCTAATCGGCTGGTTCTCTGAAAAATGGCTTAGTGCTGGGGGGGCCAACTTTGAGCTAAGAGCCACAATAGCACCTCACGGCGGCCCGAACGAATTCAATTTAAAAACGGCTAAATGGCAGGGTAGAGTGGTAGAGTCTTAGGGCGTGGTGTAAATTCGGCAGGATGGTGAGAGCCATCGGCTTATCCGGTAAGGTAATGGTTGCAAAAGCATTATCTTAATTAAGGAGTCAACCGATGGCTGACAACAGTATGACATTCAGCAATACCCTGATGCAACTTGGCGGTGAGGATTTTCTGCGTGAGCTCACCGAGTTTATGCTCAACCGCATCATGGAAGCGGATGTTACCCAGCGCATCAATGCAGAGCCTCATGAGCGCAGTGATGAGCGTGAGACCTACCGCAACGGCTACCGTGACCGTCAGTATAACACCCGTTTGGGCACACTGGACCTGCGTATCCCGAAGCTGCGGGAAGGCTCATACTTCCCGCCCTTCCTCGAGGCCCGAAGGCTCTCTGAGAAGGCCCTCAACGCGGTTATCCAGGAAGCGTGGATCAACGGTGTATCCACCCGCAAAGTGGACGCGCTGGTCCAGTCGATGGGGATGACCGGCATCTCCCGCAGTCAGGTGTCGTCCATCTGTCGTGGCATCGATGAGCGCGTGCAGGCCTTCATGCAACGACCGCTGGAGGGCGAATGGCCTTATCTGTGGCTGGACGCGACCTATGTGAAGGTCCGCAAGAACGGCCGGGTGGTCAGCGTGGCAGTGATAATCGCCTGCGCGGTTAACTCGGACGGTCGCCGGGAAATCATCGGAATGGGCATCGGCGAGTCAGAAGCCAAAGCGTTCTGGCTGGCCTTCCTGCTGAGCCTGAAAGAGCGTGGTCTCGAAGGCGTGAAGCTGGTTATCTCCGACTCGCACAGCGGCCTGAAGGCGGCAATACAGCAGGTGTTCTGTGCCAGCTGGCAGCGCTGCCGTGTCCACTTCATGCGCAACGTGCTGGGTCGCGTCAACCGGGCCAGTCAGTCGGTGGTCCGTGCGGCCCTGCAACAGTTGTCAATACCGATCGAATAGTGACCCACCCTGCCAAAGTAAAACAGACCCACCCCTGTTAGCGGTTAGCCAGAAATGTCGGCGGTTGCAGACTTCTTCAACTGACCACTTTTTAACTTATCCTTCAGCCTGTAACTTTGCCCGCTAATCTGAACAATGTGGGCATGATGTAGCAAACGATCCAACATCGCTGCTGTGAGCGTCTCGTCATCCCCAAAGGTTCCTGACCACTGTGTAAATGGCAGATTACTGGTCAATATCAGACTGCCTGACTCGTAGCGTCTGGCAACAACCTGGAAGAACAGGTTGGCTTCCTCCTTACCGAACGGCAGGTAGCCAATCTCGTCAATTACCAGCAGTCGTGGCTTGTGAATGATGCGGTTCAGATAGCCTTTAAGTTCACCCTGACGATGGGCGGCAACCAACTGCAACATCATGTCCGCGGCGGTGATAAACCGGGTACTCAGCCCGGCCATGGCACACCGGTACGCGAGAGCAGCGGCAAGATGGCTTTTACCTACACCAGAGGGCCCCAGGAACACGATGTTCTCCTGCCGTTCGATGAATGCCAGACTTGTCAGTTCTTGTATCTGCGCCCGGGGAGCACCGCTGGCGAACTTGAAGTCAAACTGTTCCAGCGTCTTGATCGCTGGCAAACCAGAAAGGCGTAACAGCGTCTGGCGCCGACGCTCATCACGGCTGTCCGCCTCCAGCTTCAGAAGTTGCTCAAGAAAATCCCCGAATGACGCGGTGTCATCTATCGCCTTCTGGGCCAGAGCAGGCCACTCGGATGCAATACGATCGAGGCGAAACTGCTGGCATAGCTCATCAATGCGTTGATGCTGAAGATCACTCATGAACGCTCCTCCAGTAAGGACTGATAAACCGACAGAGGGTGCTGAATACTCTCTACTGGCAGAGCCCGTCGGGGAGCATCGGCCAGTCGGGGAACGGAGAACGGCCCTGGTGCCGGCAATGGCAGCAATGCTGCGAGCTCCTTCTGTAATCGCTGGTCAGGAGGAACCCCGGTCGTACCGTGCTTCCGGGCGTTAGCCGTATGAACAAGCCATGCCCCAACACGGGCGTTGGCGGAGTCAACATCCAGGAGAAGGCCCGACTGCTTGAACGTTGTCGCCAGCGGTACGACAAAACTCTCCTTGAGATAGCGGTTAAAGCGTTCAACTTTACCCTTAGTCTTCGCGCGATAAGGCCGACAAACTCTGGGCGTAAAGCCGTACTTCTCGGCTAAAGCCAGTAGCGTAGGGTTCCAGCGATGAAGCCCCTCGCCATAGACGTCCCGCTCCAGAATAATGGCCTTAGCATTATCAAACAGCAGATGCCGTGGCGTGCCGCCGAAGAAGGCCAGTGCATGTTCAATCCCGTCGCACCATGCAGCGGTATCCTGGTTCGCGTAAAAGCGGACGTAAGTAGCCCGGCTCCAGCCCAGAGTGGCGACTATCGCCAGGAGAGGGCTCGAACCCTGACGAATGATGGTGAAGTCAACCTGCATCTGCTCGCCCGGTTCTGTCTCAAACCGAACCACCGGCTCAGCGGGTTGTTGCTTCAACGGAAATAAATAAGCGGTCAGCATGCTGTAGCCGCCGGAATAGCCTCGTGCGCGGATCTCCTGAAGCATAACGCTGGCGGGTATCCAGTGTGGTCGGGCAGCCTCGACACGTTCGTTGATATAAGCCTTGAACGGATCAAGCTTGCCCGGGCGTGGAGCTCTGGTGGAATAACGGGATGAGGACGCAGCATCTCCCATGCGGATATAACGCCGGATAGTCTGGCGGGAACACCTCAAATGACGGGCAATAGCACGGATGGACATGCCTTGCCGACGAAGAACAGCAATCTCCACTCTTAACTCCAATGTTAGCATCGGCAGCTCGCTTAAAACTGCCAGTTTTACCCATGGTGGGTCCGTTTTACATTGGCATGTGGGTCATTTTTACATCGGTACTAACAACAAGTGTTCGTGCAGACCGAAGAACAAAGCGCCCATGCCACCTGGCGCGAGGTTGCAGCCCAACTGGAGAAAAGCTTCCCGTCGGTCACGGAGATGATGGATGAGGCGGAAGCGGACGTGCTGGCATACTTCGGCTTCCCGAAAGCGCACCGGGTGAAAATCCACTCGACGAATACACTGGAGCGGCTGAATAAAGAGGTGAAGCGGCGTTCCGACGTGGTAGGTATCTTCCCCAACGAAGAGAGCATAACCCGGCTTCTGGGTGCAGTGCTGACGGAGCAGAACGAAGAATGGCTGTTGCAGAACCGCTACCTGCCGCAGCACAGCATGGCGGAGATAGATCAGACCGCAGAAAACGATGTGATCGAGGCGCTGCCACTCAGCGCTTAACAGACATATTACCGGACCGGAAGGCTGGCTCTGAATTTACACCACCTTGACGGACTCGACCTCCCACTCTTTATCCGGAAACCCTGCACATATTCGGCGTCGTGACAGCATTTGTGCACAAAACCCGGAGTACCGACTGATGTTTGCGCTCGCGGATGTGAATTCGTTCTACGCCAGCTGCGAGAAAGTGTTCCGGCCTGACCTCCGGGACAAAGCCGTCGTCGTCCTCAGCAATAACGATGGCTGTGTTATTGCCCGCAGCGCGGAAGCCAAGCAGCGGTTAAGCATAAAAATGGGCACCCCCTGGTTCCAGTTGAGAGACGCGCAGTTTTCTGAGAAATTATACGTATTTTCAAGCAACTATGAACTTTACGCGAGTCTCAGCAACCGTGTGGTTTCGTTGCTGGAAGAACTATCTCCTCATGTCGAACAGTATTCAATTGATGAATGTTTCGTGGATGCCAGCGGTATCGATCATTGTATGGACCTGGAGGACTTTGGCAGGCAGCTGCGCGGGCACGTTCTGAGTGGAACCGGGCTGACAATTGGAGTGGGGTTTGGGATGAGCAAAACTTTAGCAAAATCAGCCCAGTGGGCCTCGAAACAATGGCCGCAATTCAGAGGTGTTCTGGCGTTGTCACCAGATAATCCCCGCCGCACAGCAAAATTACTTAGTCTGCAACCGGTGGAGGAGATTTGGGGCGTGGGAAACCGGATAGCGAAAAAGCTGAAGGTCATGGGGATCACCACAGCCCTGCAGCTATCACTGGCAAACCCTACGTTTATCCGCAGGAACTTTAACGTCGTTCTGGAACGGACTGTGCGAGAGCTTAACGGCGAAAGCTGCATTTCGCTGGAAGAAGCGCCCCCGCCGAAACAGCAGATTGTCTGCAGCCGGTCCTTTGGGGAGCGTGTCACGACGTATGAAGCTATGCGGCAGGCAGTCTGTCAGTACGCTGAGCGTGCAGCTGAGAAGCTGCGCGGCGAGCGTCAGTTCTGCAGGCATATTGCGGTATTTGTGAAAACGTCACCGTTCGCGTTGAACGAACCGTATTACGGGAACGTGGCCAGTGAAAAGCTGATGCTCCCCACGCAGGATACCAGGGACATCATAGCAGCAGCGGTGAAAGCACTTGATAGGATCTGGGTGAATGGCCATCGATATGCTAAAGCGGGGTGTATGCTCAATGATTTCACTCCTGACGGGGTTTCGCAGCTGAGCCTGTTCGATGATACTCAGCCCCGAAGCAACAGCAACCAGCTGATGAAAGTCGTGGACGGTATTAACCATTCCGGTCTGGGGAAAGTGTGGTTTGCGGGACGAGGCATCGCACCTGAATGGCAAATGAAACGAGAAATGCTTTCCCCTGCGTACACCACCAGATGGACAGATTTGCCAGTAGCCCGATTATGAATATCTAAGCCCCCACAGACTTGTTATCTTGTTATCTTGTTATCTTGATATTATTACAAATCAGATGGTTAACAATTTATTAAGTTGTTAACACAATAAAATAATTGCGAAATCCGTGTTCAGGTGGCAATATTAAGTTGTTAGCTTAACAACTTAATATGAGGCTATAATGATAATAGTATTGGGTAGTCAAAAGGGTGGGGTAGGTAAAAGTACACTGGCGGTATCTATAGCTGCGTATCTGATGTCACTAGGCAATAGAGTGATTATTGTCGACGCAGATGACCAGAAATCAGTATTAACCTGGTACAACAACCGCCCTGAAGATCTCCCCCATATTCCGGTTACAGGCGCAACAGGCAACATCAAAGCAATGTTAAAGGAACACGAAAAATCCTATGATTTTGTCATTGCAGACTGTGCTGGCCGTGATAGTGCGGAAATGCGTAGTGGATTGATGGCCGCAGATGTATTCATTTCTCCTTTGCGTCCTTCTCAGATGGACCTGGATGTTGTGCCTCATACATGCTCCGTTTTTACAGCAGCAAAAGATTTTAATGAGGATGTTCGGGGATATCTCGTTTTAAACATGACTCCCACAAACATGTTTGTTAATGAAGCCAATCAGGCAGCTGACGTACTCAAGGATTACCCGGAAATGCATCTGGCTAACTCCCGTGTATGTGATCGTAAAGCACATCGAGATGCCTGGGCCGAATCAATGACAATTTTTGAAACGCAAAATGAAAAAGCACAGCAAGAAATCGAAGCGTTAGTTAAAGAGGTTATTCTGTGAGAAATAGAGCAAACACTCCACCTCGTGACGAGGCAGCATTTATTAACGGTGGCACGGCTGGTCTTGATAATGCCAAAAAGTCATCAGATAAATCATCGGTTGTAAGTAAAGCAAAACCAGTGAGTATTTCCTTTTTTGAAGAAAATCTAAAAGACATTGATGACCTTATAACTGCAGAGATGGTTTCAGGTAAAGGCAGAGTCAATCGTTCTGATGTTGTCAGAGCGGCAGTAGAAGCACTAAAAACACTATCAAAAACAGAGATATCACGATTGATTGCAGAAGCCAAACAAAGATAGCACTTTGTTATCTTGTTATCTTGTTATCTTGTTATCTTGTTATCTTGTTATCTTGTTATCTTGTTAGAATGGTCTTTGCTGTTGATAACAAATAGGAAAGTTGACTTATGGAATACTCAACAATCTCTGAAGCTTTAATTGGTGGTCTTGCTGGCGGCACCATCGCAGCCGGATTTATCTGGCTCTTATTCAGACCAGGAAAACTTGAATGGCTTTGGTTAACCTGTGTTGTCCTTGCTTCACTTTTCACGTTTTTCTTTGGTACCTCTTTACCAAACCCATTTACAATGTGGCAGTAGGCATATTCCCAGTACCGTTGGACACTCCGGTAATTACGTCCAGTTCTGCTGGCTGCGCGGGATCTTGCTTTGTATAATTTTTAATCTAAACATACATCCAGCAGGTGAATCATGTTCAATAATGATTTTCTGTTTTATGCACCTATCTGTATAGGTGTAGGCATAGTTGCCTATTTTCTATTTCTTAAAAACAGCTAAGGCCGCGCCAGCGGCCTTTATTACGCCTCTCGTTTAATTTCCCGCGCCGTTAGACATACAGGTCATTTTGTCCACCTGCATAGTAAATAGCAAAAAGACTTGTTAGTAGGTCTTTTTAGGTGTATTTTAGAGACTAGTTAAACGGTCTCAAAAGGTAATCTATGCCCAACATCATTCTCAGTGACACAAGTGCCAGTGTCAGCGAACTCAAGAAAAACCCTATGGCAACGGTCAGCGCTGGTGATGGCTACCCGGTTGCTATTCTGAACCGCAACCAGCCAGCTTTTTACTGTGTTCCGGCAGAGCTGTACGAGAAGATGCTCGATGCCCTCGACGATCAGGAACTGGTTAAACTTGTCGCAGAACGCAGCAGCCAGACGCTTCACGACGTGGATCTGGATAGCTACCTATGACTTATACAGTCAAATTCAGGGACGATGCATTGAAAGAATGGCAAAAGCTGGACAAGCCCATTCAGCAGCAGTTTGCAAAAAAGCTGAAGAAGTGCAGTGAAAATCCGCATATCCCTTCAGCAAAACTGCGCGGGATAAAGGACTGCTACAAAATCAAACTTCGAGCGTCTGGCTTTCGTCTGGTCTATCAGGTGATTGACGATCAATTAATTATCGCTGTTGTAGCTGTAGGAAAACGTGAACGCAGTGAAGTTTATAATCTTGCCAGTGAACGAATGAGGTAATTTTTCGACATGGAAGAGTGTATTTTTGATTTAGGGTTAATAAGCTATAACCCCTCTATTACATGGCCTGTACCAATTGCATTTTTTTTCTTATCGTTGGTAGTTGGTATATTATTCAATGTTGGTAAGAAAAAGAATCTAGTCGTGTTTATCTTAGCTATATTGCTCCCTGTTGCGACAGTTTTAATTTTTATGTTATTGGGTGGTAAGATTAGTATGTGCTGATGGGGGCCAGACTGACAGCACGGGATATAGCCTAAGTTGGACATTCTGCAAATTCCGTCCAGTTCTACTGGCGGGGCGTGATCTGGCCTGTTATTCTTGGGTATACACATCTTCCTGTGAAGGTATTCATATGGCTGATTATCCTTATGATGCGCCAGTTACGTTGACAACCAACCCTGTTGAGGGTGAGGTTTCTCAGGCACTTGCACTGTATAAAATCGCGTTAATCAATGCTTCCTACCGTAATTTCTGGCATCGCCTGTCCTGTAAAATGGGGGATAAAGAGGCGCTGGAGCATGAGCAGCGGCTTGTTGCACAAGAGCTACAGTGCCGAAATACGGTTAATCAGTCTGCGGAACACCGGGAAATGCTGGAATCCCTGATTAGCCGCCAGTCAGAAGAAAACCGACTGAGGGATCAGTTCACTCGGTTGCTGAACCGTTCATAATCAATCATCAGGCCGCGCAAGCGGCCTTTTTTACGCCTCCCGTTTATATCCTTTCGACGCTGGACATAAAGGTTATTTTGTCCACCTGCATAATAAATGGTAAAAAGACTTGTTAACAGGTCTTTGCATGTGTATTTTAGAGACTGGTTAAAGGGTCTCAAAAGGTGGTATATGCCCAACATCATTCTCAGTGACACAAGCGCCAGTGTCAGCGAACTTAAGAAAAACCCAATGGCGACTGTCAGCTCCGGTGATGGCTACCCGGTTGCTATTCTTAACCGCAACCAGCCCGCCTTTTACTGTGTTCCGGCAAAGCTATACGAGAAAATGCTCGATGCCCTGGACGATCAGGAACTGGTTAAGCTTGTCGCCGAACGCAGCAACCAGCAGCTGCATGACGTGGACCTGGATAGTTATTTATGACGTATAAGGTCAAATTCAGGGATGATGCGCTGAAAGAGTGGCTGAAGCTGGATACAGTCATTCAACAGCAATTTGCGAAAAAGCTAAAGAAGTGCAGTGAAAATCCGCATATCCCTTCAGCAAAACTTCGCGGGATAAAGGACTGCTACAAAATCAAACTTCGAGCGTCTGGCTTTCGTCTGGTCTATCAGGTGATTAACGATCAATTAATTATCGCTGTTGTAGCTGTAGGAAAACGTGAACGCAGTGACGTTTATAATCTTGCCAGTGAACGAATGAGGTAATTTTTCGACATGGAAGAGTGTATTTTTGATTTAGGGTTAATAAGTTATAACCCCTCTATTACATGGCCTGTACCAATTGCATTTTTTTTCTTATCGTTGGTAGTTGGTATATTATTCAATGTTGGTAAGAAAAAGAATCTAGTCGTGTTTATCTTAGCTATATTGCTCCCTGTAGCGACAGTTTTAATTTTTATGTTATTGGGTGGGAAGATTAGTATATGCTGATGGGGGCCAGACTGACAGCACGGGATTTAGCCTGAGTTCGACATTCGGGTTGTTACTTCCTGTTCTGCTGGCAGCGCAGGGTCTGGTCTGTTATCGTGTTTTGAAATCGCAATCAAAGGAGGATGCATGGATTCCAGCATTATTTTTTCTTTTGGAGTGGCAATTGTTATTGTTGTGGGCGCTATTACAAATGTACTTTATGCTTATAAGAGAACGAACTCTTTTTTTCTGATTGTTTTTGGAGGTATCATTACCGCTATTTCTGCATTTGTGCTGCTTTCATACTTAGGTATCACAAATGACTGGATAGTTTCAATCAGTGGAGTGCTTGCGGCCTTTTTATATACGATTTGTGTGTTAATGTTAAATGGAACAATTAATAATATATTTTCAGACCTCAAGATTTCTCGCGATATTGATGCTGCTTTGCAAAAACCAATTTCCCGCAATAAGGCCGCTTGAGCGGCCTTTTTTACACCTCTCGTTTAATTCGCCTCACGGTTAGACATACAGCGCTTTCTGCCCAGCATTATATTTGCCATCTTATTCCACTCGTCGCGGCCCTTCTGCAATGCACGAAAAATGCTTTCTAACCTGGACATTTCGGCACTATCGGAAAAATTGTCTACAAAATGTTTCTGGTGATCGTATTTATTTTTGTTGACCTGTTTCCGAAACCGTGAGTCTGTTCAGAGCTTGCATCTGAGCAGGCGAGGGGTTGGACAAGCCCGCCGGGCGCGTCATCATGTCACATTTGGGTATGCTCTATATATACCATCCGAAAAATTACCCACGAATGTTATTGTTACCACATAAGTGATACCATTATTGGCAATACCACTTAAATGTTACCATAAGGGCAAAAAATGTTCGTTTTTGGTTACCTCCGGGCATCCACTTCAGAGCAGGATGCCAGTCGTGCAAAAAATGCACTGAAGGCGTTTGCAAACCAGCATGGTAATCGTATCGCTGGCTGGTATATCGATAATGTCTCAGGTACGACAATGAACCGCCCTGAACTGATCAGACTTCTTGGCGATGCGGAACCAGGTGATGTCATTCTCATTGAACAGGTCGACAGGCTTACTCGACTTGATGATGCAGGCTGGGAGACACTAAGAAAGCAAATTACCGACAAGCAGCTGGCCATCGTCAGTCTTGATCTACCGACCAGCCATCTGGCGCTATCCAGCACAGTAAGTGATGACTTTACCCGAAGCATGCTGAAGGCCGTAAATGGCATGATGCTGGATATGCTCGCCGCCATTGCCCGAAAAGATTACGAAGACCGTCGACGTCGTCAGTCAGAGGGAATAAGTAAGGCGAAAGCCGAAGGAAAATACCGGGGTAGGGTGGCCGATGCACAGAAACATGAACTGATACGCACTCTGCGCCTGGTCAACGGAAAATCTTTGCGCGAAACAGCTCGCCTGGCTGGCGTATCAAAGATGACAGTAATCAGGGTCTGTAACGGCAATCATAAGCAGGATACTGATTGACGATACTTATTCACGTTAGGTTCAGAACAAACAATTAAGCTTATGGAGCGAATATGGCTGAAAGAATATCTCAAAGAGAACAGGAGTTGTTGGAAGTATTCCTTTGTACTGTTCTGGATGATTTCAGTAAAGGCAGTATAACCCGCCATTAGGCTGTCAGCGGTATCGCGACATTATATACAGCTGCCGCAGAAGGACGGAGAGAAGATTTAAGGTATTGCTCAATATGTAGCAACTCTATTAGGATGCTCGTATAATAAGCGCTATTCATATCATGGACATATCATCGTGGCTTCAGCAGATTCAGGGATGGATGAGCAAGTAGTACCCATCACGTCTTCATTCATCGATACTATATTTCAGGAAACATGGCTTCTCGCCCTGGCTATTAGGAATATTCCCGGTGTCGTTGTTGATAAAGCGCTTTATCAGCATTGCGAAAGCATGATTGAACAAGTTCAAGAAGCTCTCAATAAAGCTGGCGCTACCAGCCATCTTTCCGATGAAATTAAGTTCGCACACTGCGTTTTTTTGGATGAAGCAGTGATGACTCAGCCCGATACCGATGTGTCTGTCTGGTATTCAGAGACGCCGTTACAGGGTCGTTTCCTGTGGAGTCTTCAGGGCGGTGAACACTTCTACGAGAATATTAAAAAATTGCTGAGAGAGCCTGCTCCCTCCGAAGCCATGCTTACTTGTTACCACCGCATGCTGACGCTGGGCTACCAGGGCAAATTTTACCGGGATGGTGGCGAACAGAACGAAGAACGGCAATCGCTACTTAAGCAGCTGAGCGAGCTGCTACCCACAGCCAAAGGCAAAATCAACACGCCGATCTTTATTCGCAACCGTCGCCCGGACATTCGATTCTGGCGACGTTCGCCGTGGGTAATGCGCTTTCTGGGATTGCTGCTGATTGTCGCCGCATCCTGCGCGATGAGTGTTCATCTGCACTATTTGCTCGGACAGTGGTTCACGCTGAGCTGATAACAACTGACCAGGGAGAAAGCAGGTCATGAGCGAAAACACGTTTACCCTTCCGGGGAGCAGTATTCCGGTCTACAACCACTACCAGCTGAAAGTGCCGGAGCTGCAAAAACAACGTCCGGACATTCAACTGTCGGTGCTGCGTTTCAGCGGTGAAGAAGCCCTGAATACCCCGTGGCGCTACTCGATTGAGCTGACCAGTGCGACTCCCGATATTCCCGCTGATGTGCTGATCAACACCACGGCACAGCTTCTGTTTTACCCGGACGGTAAGCCCTGGCAGGCCGTGAGTCCTCGCGTCATGCGCGGTGTCATCACGTCTTTCCAGCAGTGCGAGCGCTCTTCCGATACCACCCGCTATGTGGTGGTGCTGGAAGCCAGCCTGGCGTTGCTGCGTAACAGCCTGACTTATGCGGTGTACCAGAATAAAAGTGTCATTGGGGTCGTCGAAGATATCCTGAAGCGCTGGGCGTTCTCCAGTCTCGATTATCGCTATCAGCTGAATACACAATACCCGGTGCGGGAGTTCTTTATCTCTTATGCCGAGAGCGATCTGGCCTTTATTCAGCGTCATCTGGCCCGTGTTGGCGTGTTCTACTACTTTGCATGGGATGATGAAAATCACCGTGATGTTCTGGTGCTGGGTGATTCCGGGTACGCCTTCACGGATGGCCCTAAAATTGCCTTCCGTCATCCTTCAGGCCTGTTTGATGGCGGTCTGGAATCACTGTGGGATGTGACGGTCAATCGCCATTCGGTTGCCGGGCAGACGCGGGTGAACGATGAATATTACCGCGAAGCCCAGAGTGATATGCAGGCGCTGCTGGAAACCGATCTGGATAAGCCAGCGCTTACCGGTGAAGAATACCGCTACGGAGAGCATTACAAAGAGCAGGGCAGGCAGGCTGCAGAACAGCCGGAGCAGGGTCGCTGGTTCGTTAAGCGTCGTCGTGAACGACTGGTCACAGAACAGGTTGTCTTTGACGGTAAATCGAACGGCATGGATATCCGACCGGGGATGATTATCCATCCACAGGGTAAGAGCTGGGAGGATGCTCCGAACGGGTTGTTAGTGGTATCGACCTCATCCCAGCGCGTTTCCCGCGATACGGCCTACATCATCAGCTTTACTGCCGTTCCTAATCGCCAGCACCTCTCGTATCGTCCTCCGTTGCTGGCCCGGCCACACATCGCCGGTACGCTGCTCGCCAGGGTGACAAGCCCGGTAGAAAATGCGCAGTATGCCGAGCTGGATGAATTCGGGCGCTACCGGGTGCGATTCCAGTTTGACCTCAACACCACCTGGCAGGCCGGTTTTGAAAGCCTACCTGTGCGCCTGGCGAAACCTTACGCCGGGAACGTTTACGGCTGGCATTTCCCGCTTATTGCCGGAACAGAGGTGATGATTGCCTTCACTAACGGCGACCCTGACCGGCCGTACATCCTCTGCGCCATGCATGATTCCCGGCATGAAGATCACGTCAATCTCTATAACTATCAGCGTAACGTGTTACGAACTCCGGCGAACAACAAACTGAGATTTGAGGACCGGCGCGGGGCAGAGCACGTTAAAATTTCGACAGAATATGGCGGCAAGAGCCAGCTGACGCTCGGCCATATCGTTGACAGCTCGCGTAACAAACGCGGTGAGGGTTTTGAGCTGCGTACCGACAGCACCGGCACACTCCGCGCCGGTAAAGGGCTTTTTCTGACCGCAGATGCGCAGGCCACGGCCACCGGTCAGGTGCTGGATATGTCTCCGGCAATCAGCCTGGTCAAAGGGGCCATCAGCCAGATGGCCGACTGGCACACAATCACGCAGTCACATCACAACCTTCAGCCGGATGCCACACATCTGAAGGCTTATCTTGCTGCCGTCGATCAACTGAAGTCTCCGGCCATGCTGCTGAGCGCCCCGCAGGGCATTGGCGTGGTCAGCCCGGAAACCGTGCTGGTTAACAGCGGCCAGACGCTGCACCTGCAAAGCCAGGGTGAAGCCAGTATTGCCAGCGGAGAGCGAATTTCCCTGAACGCCAGCCAGACCATTTCACTGCTCGCACAGCAGGAAGGGATGCGCATGGTGTCCGGCAAAGGACCGCTGACCATCGAATCTCATGGCGACCTGATGGGGCTGACGGCCCTGAAGGATGTCACCGTGCAGTCCACGCAGGGGGTTCTGCATCTTTCCGCAAAAAACGGCATTGTGCTTGGCTGTGGCGGCGGGTCGATTCGCATTACCCCGCAGGGCGCGATAGAAATCCATAGCCCAGGGAAACTGAGCCTGAAAGGCCAGCACGTCTGGGATGCGCCAGCCAGCGTTGAAACACAGCTGCCGGAACTGCCGAAGTCGGTGTGTAAGGACTGCCTGAAGAAAGCGCAGGAAGCCGCTGCTGCATTTGCGCCGCGAGGATAAGGACATCTGATGACAACAACACCGCCGATAACGCTCAAAAAGCACATGCTCTGGATGCAGCAGGCTGAATCCCTCTGTTCAGCTGCCGGGCTGGAGTACATCGATGTTCTGGTAGACCAGGCCGGAACCGACCAGCCGCTGCAAAATGCCCTGCGCCAGTTATCGCCAGAGGTGCTCTGGTTTGAGCTGTTCGAGGGAACCCCGGAAGGGGGAACGCTGGAGTATTCCCCGGTCGTCATGCGTCTGCATTTTGCTGTGACGAGTCACCGGATGTGGCTGGAACAGCTGCTGGAATACTTTTCGGACTCGCCGCGCCTGACGCTGCTTATCTCCCCTCTGGCCTTTGATTTGCTGTGCCGCCACTTGCAGGCCTTGTCGCAGGTGCAGTGGGAGGAACAAACCGGTCTGCTGCGGTACTACGATAACCGCGTATTACCATCTCTGCTTGCTCACGTCCTCACCGCAGAGCAACAGGCCGCATTTACGGATATCGCGCTGTTCTGGGGCTGGAGAGACAGAGACGGCGAGATTGTCTGGAAGTCAGGCAGTTTCTTACCGACGCGCACGCTGGCCGATGACCCGGAACTGAGCCGGGTTGACGATGCTCAGGTTGGCCTGATGGGATGCATCGGTGATGCCGAAACGCTGATGAAAGAGAAAAGCGTCTGCAATATCAGCCGGGAAAGCCATTTTGCGCACTGCCTGGATATCGCCTTCAAAGCGAACGAGGCTGGGTATTTCGGTGCATTGCAGGATTTTGAGGGATAACGCAATGAGGCAGACTCACAGTGTCCTCCTGATCAACAGCATGCTTATGGCCGCGCTGCTGAGTGCCGGATGTTCACCGTCAGCACGTTCGCCATCAAGCGCGGCGAACATCAGTGGCATCAACCATGTTGCGGGGCAGACCGTGAACTCGTTTACGGTCAACGGCTACGGCGGTTCGCTCAATGGCAATAGCTGCTGCATCATGCTGCCCGATAAATGGCTGGCTGGGTTAAAAGCCAATATCCAATGGGAAGTCGATCCTCAGACTGTCGGAAATCCGCCAAGCTATTCAGATATGGATAAATTTTTAGCGTGGGAAAAAGCTCTCAAAGCGAGCTTTCAACAGCACTCTACGGTCGTCGAAATTCCAAAATATGACCAGGCATGCGGCCTCACAGTTCACTTCTTGCCATGTAATCGGGTCAAAGTGACCACCTCTTGCTACGGCTATGGTGCGCCTGAATATCCTGTAAAGGAGCCGCTTAACATGAAGGAGCCTGCGTTATGTCCAGTGAATTAGGTCTGTTTCTGTGTTTATCAGGACAACAAATAGATAAGGAAGGATATCCGGGATGAAAATAAATCGCATGCTGAAGGTGTGTTTCACTTTCCTGATGGTTTTGGTTGCAGGATGCGCTAAGGCGACTGACTCGGCATCCAGTGCAGCCAACATCAGTGGTATCAATCATGTTGCGGGGCAGGCCGTTAATTCATTCTCGGTCAACGGATATGGCGGTTCGCTCACTGGTAACAGTTGCTGCATCATGCTGCCCGACAAATGGCGACCTGGATTAAAAGCAAACATTAAATGGGAGTCAGATCCTAATGCGAATGAGCCAATTCCCATGAAGAAAAAGGGATTTGGCTACGATGAAGATGCATATGCAAAACATGCTGAAAAGTATCAGCAGCATTCCGCAGTCGTTGATATTCCAAAATATGATCAAGCGTGTGGCCTGACAGTTCACTTCTTGCCTTGTGATCAAGTCAAAGTGACCACCTCTTGCTACGGCTATGGTGCGCCTGAATATCCGGTGAAGGAGCCACTCAATATGAAGGAGCCAGCATCATGTCCGGCTTAAAATATGCTTTTTTGCTGTTGATATTGTTTGTTTCTGGTTGCTCACATGCCAGTGATGAGGGGTATACCTCGGGAGATTTACGAGCAGTCAATCATATTGATGGCATTGGAATCAATGGCTTTTCTGTGAATGGGTATCATGTTCCAGGTTTGGGTGGTGGTTACTGTTGTATTCAACTTCCGGAAAAATGGAAGCCAGGCTTGAAAGCCCATATCGAGTGGGAAGTTGACCCTCATACGGCCCCATTGCCTCCTGGTTATCAAGATTGGGAGAAATATCAAGCATGGGAAAAAATACTGAAAAGTAGTTTTCAAACACATAGCACAACGGTTGATATCCCTCAATATGGCAAAGAGCGCTGCGGTTTAACCGTCCACTTTTTGCCCTGTAACCAGGTGAAAGTGACAACGGTTTGCTCAGGATACGGTACGCCGAATTATCCGATTAAAGAGCCTCTGAATATGAAGGAGTCTGCGTCATGTCCGGCTTAAAATATGCTTTTTTGCTGTTGATATTGTTTGTTTCTGGTTGCTCACATGCCAGTGATGAGGGGTATACCTCGGGAGATTTACGAGCAGTCAATCATATTGATGGCATTGGAATCAATGGCTTTTCTGTGAATGGGTATCATGTTCCAGGTTTGGGTGGTGGTTACTGTTGTATTCAACTTCCGGAAAAATGGAAGCCAGGATTAAAAGCCCATATCGAGTGGGAAGTTGACCCGAACCCATTAGAGAAAATACCCATGAAGAAAAAAGGATTTGGGTACGAAGAAGAAGCTTATGCCCGACATAAAGCCAAATACCAACAGCACAGCGCTATTGTTGATATCCCCCAATACGGCAAAGAGCGTTGCGGTTTAACAGTGCACTTTCTGCCCTGTAACCAGGTGAAAGTGACAACGGTTTGTTCAGGATATGGTACGCCGAATTATCCGATTAAAGAGCCTCTGAATATGAAGGAGCCTGCGTCATGTCCGGCTTAAAATATGCTTTTTTGCTGTTGATATTGTTTGTTTCTGGTTGCTCACATGCCAGTGATGAGGGTTATACCGCTGGCGACTTACGCGGTTTTAACCACATGGCTGATAGCGGTGTTAACTCATTTTCAGTCAATGGTTACGGCGGAACACTGACGGGGAATTCGTGTTGTATCATGCTTCCAGATGAATGGAAACCGGGATTGAAAGCCCATATTGAGTGGGAAGTTGACCCGAACCCAAATGTCATTTTGCCTCCATTAGGCACTGATGAGTTCCGTAAAGCATATGCGCTCCATAAAGCTAAATATCAACAGCACAGCGCTATTGTTGATATCCCCCAATACGGCAAAGAGCGTTGCGGTTTAACAGTGCACTTTCTGCCCTGTAACCAGGTGAAAGTGACAACGGTTTGCTCAGGATACGGTACGCCGAATTATCCGATCAAAGAGCCTCTTAATATGAAGGAGCCTGCATCATGTCCGGCTTAAAATATGCTTTTTTGCTGTTGATATTGTTTGTTTCTGGTTGCTCACATGCCAGTGATGAGGGGTATACCTCGGGAGATTTACGAGCAGTCAATCATATTGATGGCATTGGAATCAATGGCTTTTCTGTGAATGGGTATCATGTTCCAGGTTTGGGTGGTGGTTACTGCTGTATTCAACTTCCGGAAAAATGGAAGCCAGGATTAAAAGCCCATATTGAGTGGGAAGTTGACCCGAACCCAAATGTCATTTTGCCTCCATTAGGCACTGATGAGTTCCGTAAAGCATATGCGCTCCATAAAGCTAAATATCAACAGCACAGCGCTATTGTTGATATCCCCCAATACGGCAAAGAGCGCTGCGGTTTAACAGTGCACTTTCTGCCCTGTAACCAGGTGAAAGTTACAACGGTTTGCTCAGGATATGGTACGGCGAATTATCCGATTAAAGAGCCTCTGAAGATGAAGGAGCCAGCATCATGTCCGGTTTAAAATATTCTTTTCTGCTTTTAATGCTTATTGTTTCTGGTTGTTCACGTGCTGGAGATGAGAGTTATACTTCCGGTGATATTGGTGGAATTAATCATACTTCAGCAGTAATTAACTACGTCAAAGTAAACGGTTACGGTGGTCCCAACATAAGCCCATTTGGTGATGGGGGGGGGTACTGCTGCGTTCAGCTTCCAGAGAAATGGAAACCGGGATTGAAAGCCCATATTGAGTGGGAAGTTGACCCGAACCCAAATGTCATTTTGCCTCCATTAGGCACTGATGAGTTCCGTAAAGCATATGCGCTCCATAAAGCTAAATATCAACAGCACAGCGCTATTGTTGATATCCCCCAATACGGCAAAGAGCGTTGCGGTTTAACAGTGCACTTTCTGCCCTGTAACCAGGTGAAAGTGACAACGGTTTGTTCAGGATACGGTACGCCAAATTATCCGATCAAAGAGCCTCTGAATATGAAGGAGCCTGCATCATGTCCAGTGAAGTGAGTTTAGCGAACCCCTGCTGGGCACCGCCGTTATTTCCTGAAGGCGGGCGTTTACCGTTGAGTGAGCAGCAGGTTAATGCCAATTATAAAAAGCAAATACAGGAAGAACTGGATTATAAAACCCGCTTAGGGGAGAACACGGGGCGGAGAGCGGGTTTTACCTGCTGTCGTAGTCTGCATATTAGCCTGTTTTTTGATGGTACGGGTAATAACGAGCATAACGACACCAATAGCACTCCGGCGCATCCCACCAATATCGCAAAACTCTACCATGCAACCTATCAGGATGCAGAAAGAGATGGCTATTTTCGCTACTATATTCCGGGTGTAGGCACTCCGTTCCCTAAAATTGGTGAAATAGATTACAGCGGTGATGGCCTGGCCTTTGCCACAGGTGGGGAAGACCGTATTAACTGGGCACTGTTAAGACTGGTTGATGCGTTAAGCTATGCAATCACCAAAGGCGCAAAGCGCCTTGACGATGGTGTAGCCAAAGGGCTGCTGCCGGGTATGCGTGCACACGCGCCGTTCTCCGGGGAGGTGAACCGCCGCAACGCCATTAATCCACTGTTGAAAACGCTGGAAGCTCAGGCTAAAGAGAGCCAGCAACCTCATCTGCTGGGCGTTAAGCTGTTTATCTATGGTTTTTCACGCGGCGCGGCGGAAGCCCGAACCTTTATTAACTGGCTGACGCAGCTCCCTGCTCCAGATAAAGCAGTCGGAAACCAGCCCATCACGCTGGCCGGGTTGCCGGTCAGCATCGAGTTTGTCGGTTTACTGGATACAGTCGCGTCAGTCGGTGCTGCGCATGTCCTGCCTGGTGCAGCCGGACATATGGGCTGGGCCGATAATACCCAGCAACTGCCCGATGAGGGAAAATTCCCTGGCCTGATCAAATGCTGTCGCCACTTCGTTTCTGCGCATGAACAACGCCTGTGCTTCCCGCTGGATTCTATTCGGCGGCCAGATGGCAGCTACCCGCAAAATACGCAGGAAGTTATCTACCCAGGAATGCACTCTGATGTTGGCGGTGGTTATCCTCCCCGCGATCAAGGCAAATCCTGTGGCGGTACAGGAGAAGTGCTATCCCAGGTTGTTCTTCACGATATGTATGCAGCGGCATTTGATGCCGGTGCGCCATTAGCGGTTCTACCTAAAAGTATCACTGCGCTTATAAAAGACATTTCACCGTCGCGAACAATGTCGCCTGAATCACAAGGAGAGTTCGACTTCAGTAAAACACTGGTCAAACGCTTCAACATTTGGCGACAAACCCTGCTGAATACCACCCTTCAGGGCACTGAAGAGACCTCTGATGATAAAGGCGGGTATCGCCCTTATCAGCTTTCCCAGACGCTTGAAAGTGCCGTCACCGAGCAGATTGGCTGGATCACCGCCTGGCGTATTGGCCGTTATGCGCACGGCAGTATGCTGCCTCAGGGGCCAATGTTTGCCAACAGCTTCTTCAATCAGGCTCCGCAGTTAAAACCTGATGAGCTGGAAAAAGAAGCAGAAGATCATAAAGCAGCAGTAAGAGTGCTCAACGCCCGCCGTGCCGAAGCAAAAAAAGCACGAAAACCGCTGGATGAGAGCTTGCAGGGTAAGCCCGACCTTGACCCGACCAATGCGCAGTACCAGTTACGCGAAGCCGCCCGTGAGTTCCAGCATGACTACAAAGAATGGGTGCGGGACATCAATGGGCAAAGCGTCTGGGATAAACCCATCCAGATTGTGCTGGACGTCATTCCTAAACATGCTGTTTTCCTGATTAATGGCGATGATGAAGCCGCTGAATATGAGGAAATGAAAGCAGACGGCAACCGGTTATACCCGCAGTTGTTCATCGATTCGCTGGGAACCGGAATCCGTACCCAGCCCCGCGCCGAATTACTGGCCCTCTACGACGAGCAGATCCATGACTCCCGCGCCTGGTTTATGCAAAGCACCCTGGGTGGCCGTGAACCCTGGGGCGGCTACTTCCGCTATCGCATGATCTACTGTGGCAACAAGGCCAATAAAAAACTGCAACTGATCTCCGTGGAGGGCAAAGTCGTTGGCGCACAGCCAACCTCTAACCGGGTTGTGTATCTGGTTGAGCCAAAGTCAGCCTACAAAGGTGAAGCTCAAAAGGTGACGGATCTGGCTACAGGCTCGACGCAGACCCTGAGCGCCGGTGCGCAGTCGGCAGCAGGGTATGAACCCGGCAGCGTTGCGTCACAGACCCGCTCAGACACCATTAATGAACAGCACCAGGCGATGATGAATTCCTCCATCGATATGCTGAAAGCGTCGGGGGTGAAAGTCCTGTGAGCCTGAAAAAGCTGATCCGCGTGGGAGATACCCTGAAGGAATATGGCGGCGAAGTGCTGAGCGGCAGCTATGAGGCCTTCGGTAAGCCGGTGGCCTGCGTGGGGGATAAAGCCCGGTGCAATAAACACGGCATGACCACCATTGCCCAGGGCGCACCAGGCAGCACGGTTAACGGTAAGGCCGTCTCGCTCGACGGCCATAAATGCACCTGTGGCTGTACGCTGGTCAGTTCACTCAGCACGATGGATGTTCACGGATGATCTTCCCGCCGCGTTACCCTGAGTATGCCGAACCTCATCCCGCGCGATGGCGGCGATGGTGGATTGCACTGCCGGTGATTTTGTTTCTGGCGGCACTGGCAACAATGCTGTTGTGGCCGGAAGGCAAACCCACCCGAACGCTGTCCTTCTGGTTCTGGAGTGTAATGTGTCCGTTGATTGTCTGGCTTGTCGCCGTCGCGCTGCGCTGGCTGGTCTGGCTTCAGTCTGTTTCGAACAGTGAGACGCATCGGGAGGAAATTGCGTCCTCTGTCCGGGCCTGGTGGCGACACCGTTCGCGAATGCTGCCCGTGGAAGCCGTGATGCTGGTTACGCCAGTGGGCGATAAAGAGGCTGACCATCAGGCGCTGTTGTCGCCGCCGTTTCCTGTTGTTCCGGTCACGGTCGATGATCCGCAGGGCAATGTGCTGCTGCATTGCCCGAAAGTGCTGGGGCTGGGAGGCCGGGAAAGTCGGGCTGTGTTGCTGGCTCGCTGGCTGGCCCGTCTGGTGCTGACCCGTTTGCGCGAAACCAGTGAAAACCGACCGGTACAGGTGTTTTGCTGGCTGGGCGATGAACAGAGCCTGAGTGCGTTCAGCCTGGTGCTGGAATCCGATGGCATTCGCCTGCCGGAAGATGTGCTTCAGCTGCAAAGCGCTGCCGAACTGGACAGGGTTATTGATGCCATGCCCGACGATGAACAAACCCTGCTGCTGTGCGCGGGGTTTGGTGAGGCAAAACCATCACCGGAATACACCGCTTCAGAAGCTGGTTTTGCCTGGCTGTGTGGACACCAGGCTGAAGCCCTGATGACGCGCAGCGAAATACTCCAGTCTGACGCGGGGGAAACCGCCGCGCAGCTGACGGAGCAGCTTAGCCGGTATGCCGGTCTGCGCGGCGTGCCAGAGGGCATGCTGGCCGCCGATTCATCCTCGATGGATGCGCTTTTGCCGTCCGGCTGGTCAGCCGTCGATTACGTTCTGATGCCGTGGCTGGGTAACGCCGGGCCGGTTACGCCTTTTGTCATGCAGTCTCTGGCCGTGCTGTCAGCCCTTCAGGGGCAGTCCTGCGGCTGGACAGCGACATTGAAGGAATCTCAATTTACTACAGGAGTTTGCGTTCCCCGTGGAAACCTTCCGCACTGAAACCCGTCACTCATTATTCTGGCTGGTCACTGGCTACGTCATCGCGATCACCCTGCTGGTTCTGCTTGGGGCGCTGCTTTATTACTTCGCGGGAAGCAGCCTGGACCTGCCGGAACTGTTGCCGGGGCAGATTGCCTTCCGGGCCACGATGGTCTGGCTGGTACTCATCTGGTTCTGTGCGCCGTTCATTCTGTGCTGGAAAGCGCTGGTTAAGCTCAGGGCGCGAGAGGCAACCGGTGTTACCGGGAATAAGAAACAACGTCCACCTGAAAACCAGCTGGTGAAAGATATTTCCACCCAGTTGAGCTTCCAGTACGGCAGGCGCTGGCGCAGCAAGGTGCGCATTATGCTGGTTGTCGGGGAAGAAAACGAAGTGGAGCAGGCCATTCCGGGGCTGACGACGCAGCACTGGCTTGAAGGGCATGGCGCACTGCTGCTGTGGCACGGTAGCCCGGTGCAGGAACCGGATGCCTCACAGCTGAAAGCCCTGCGCAAAATCCGCCGCCGTCTGGCCGATGCGTTTATCTGGGTCGTGAATGAACAGACCGTTCTTTCGCACGACACTCTTGATACCGTTGCCCGTCAGCTGCAAAAACAGTATCACCTGCTGGGCTGGGAAGTGCCGCTGTGGCTGTGGGAAACCCACGCGCCAGCCTGGGAACAATCAGGGCTTCCGTTGCAGGGAACCGGCTTCCTGTCAGCGCCGGGCGATGAAGCCGATGATTTTCGTCATTCCCTGAACCAGCTTGAAGCGGCCCTGGTACAGCAGGGGATGCAGCAGACGCTCAATGACCGCAGGCATACGTTCCTGTTGCAGCTGGCCCACAGCCTGCGTGATGGCGGTACAGAACGCCTGACGCACACGCTTTCACAGCTGGCAGAAGGCGCGCGTTCTCTGCCGCTGGGCGGGATGGTCTTCAGCCCGGTCATCACTTCGGGCGCAGCCTCCTTACGGCATGCCTGGCAACCGGGTAAAGCCTGGCTGGATTTACTCGCGCAGCGCTGGCGAAAACCGGTAGCAAACGGCGTGTCGTGGCGCAAATCCTTACTGCTGGCCTGCACCTGTCTGCTGGCGTTCTGGCTGGCGGCAACGGTCTTTTCCTGGGCAGCGAACCTGCGTCTGATGCAGGCCGATCAGCAGCTTGCGCAGAGTGCCATCGATACGCGCCAGACAATGCCGAAACGACTGATGGCACTTTATCAGCTGCAACATGAAATTGAACGTCTGCAACACCGCAAGCTTTACGGTGCGCCGTGGTATATGCGCATGGGCCTCAGTCGTAACGATGACGTACTGGACGCGCTCTGGCCGTACTGGCAGCAGGCGGCGATGCCATTGTTGCGGGATGCGTCAGCACAGCACCTGTCCTCACTGATGAACAGCTGGCGCAATCTGCCGCCAGACGACCCGCAGCGAGCCACGCAGTCGAAAGTGATGTATGACCAGCTTCGGGCGTACCTGATGCTTTCCCGCCCGGATAAAGCTGACCCGGCTTTCTTCAGCACGACGACCATGCAGTTCTGGCCGCAGCGCGAGGGTGTGCAGGATGGCACATGGCGAGCGGTTGGTAACAGCATGCTGGCGTTTATGATGCAGAACCTTCCTACGCACATGGAATGGCGAACCATCCCGGATATGCGTCTGGTCAGCGGTATGCGCTCAGCCCTGCTTCGCCAGATAGGGGCCAGCAATGCGGAATCCACGCGCTATCAAAAGATGCTTGAACAGGTATCCCGTGATTATGCGGATATGACGCTGAGTGCAATGGTTAATGGTACGGACAGCAGCCAGCTGTTCAGTACCGACGTGAGTGTACCGGGCGTATTCACGCGTAAGGCCTGGGAAGAAGAAGTGCAGCCTGCCATCGAGAAGCTGGCAAAATCGCGCCGGGAAGAAATTGACTGGGTCCTCAGCGATGCACAGCATTCCAGTGACACCGCCGATACGGTTTCCCCGGATACGCTGAAAGCCCGGCTGACGGCGCGATACTTCTCTGATTATTCCGGGGCGTGGCTTAAGTTCCTCAACAGCCTGCAATGGCATCAGGCCGGAAGCCTGTCTGAGTCAATTGATCAACTGACGCTGCTGGCGGATGTGCGGCAGTCACCGCTGATTGCGCTGATAAACACCCTGAACGTGCAGGGCCGTGCCGGGCAGACCGGGGGCGACCTGACCGACTCGCTGGTGAGTTCAGCAAAAAACCTGATCCACAGCGACAAGGCGAAAGAGGCCATTCAGCAGGCCGGGAATGAGGCGCACGGGCCGCTGGATGCGACCTTTGGCCCGTTACTGTCGCTGACGGGCGGGAACGACTCACAGAACAGCCTGAGCCTGCAAACCTTCCTGACCCGCATCACCCGTGTTCGCCTGCGCCTTCAGCAGGTGACGAATGCGCCCGATCCGCAGGCGATGATGCAGTCACTGGCGCTGACCGTGTTTCAGGGCAAGGCGGTCGATCTCACTGACACCCGTGACTACGGCAGTCTGATCGCCGCGAGTCTTGGTCAGGAGTGGAGCGGCTTCGGCCAGACTGTTTTTGTGCAGCCGATGATTCAGGCCTGGGAGCAGGTGCTTTCCCCAACCTCAGCGAGCCTCAACAGCCAGTGGCAAAGCGATATCGTGACCCCGTGGAACGCGTCGTTCGCAGACCGTTATCCGTTTACTGACCGCCAGAGCGAGGCTTCACTGCCTGAGCTGGCGCAGTTTATGCGCTCTGACACCGGCCGTATTGCGCAGTTTATCCAGACCCGTCTGGGTGGCCTGCTGCGACTTGAAGGTGATAAGTGGGTGCCGGATGCGATGAACAGTCAGGGGCTGACCTTTAACCCGGCGTTTCTTGACGCGCTAAACCGCCTGACCCGCGTGGCAAATGTGGCCTTTGCTCATGGCGACGTGGAGCTGCATTTCCAGCTGATGGCGAAGCCTTCCCGCGATGTGGTGGAATCCGACCTGACGCTGGACAGACAGAAACTCCAGTATTTCAACCAGGAAGAAAGCTGGCAGACCCTGACCTGGCCGGATAATCGCTGGCAACCCCAGACCACGCTGACCTGGCGTACCGTGAAAACCGGCGCGCGTCTCTATTCCGATGAGCCGGGAAGCTGGGGCTTTATCCGCCTGTTGGATAAAGCACTGGTGACGGATTTGGGTGACAACCTCTATCGTGTGGCCTGGATCACCCCGGACGGCGTGGCGCTGAATTACCAGATGCGCACGGAGCTGGGGAAAGGGCCGCTGTCGCTGCTCGATCTGCGCGGGTTTGTGCTGCCATCACAGATTTTCTCGTCCGGTGGTGCGGTTGATGCAGGAGGTGAACAATGAAAAAACAATTTAAGAATTTCTTATCTGAAGGAGCCAGCATCATGTCCGGCTTAAAATACGCTTTTCTGTTGTTGATACTTTTTGTCTCTGGTTGTTCTCATGCCAGTGATGAGGGTTATACCGCTGGCGACCTGCGAGGTTTTAATCACATGGCCGATAGTGGTGTTAACTCGTTTTCAGTGAATGGCTATGGTGGAACGCTAACAGGCAACTCATGCTGCATTATGCTCCCGGATAAATGGAAACCGGGATTGAAAGCCCATATCGAGTGGGAAGTTGACCCTAATCCATTAGAGAAAATACCCATGAAGAAAAAAGGATTTGGGTACGAAGAAGAAGCTTATGCCCGACATAAAGCCAAATACCAACAGCACAGCGCTATTGTTGATATCCCCCAATACGGCAAAGAGCGCTGCGGTTTAACAGTGCACTTTCTGCCCTGTAACCAGGTGAAAGTGACAACGGTTTGCTCAGGATACGGTACGCCTAATTATCCGATTAAAGAGCCTCTGAATATGAAGGAGGCTGCGTCATGTCCGGCTTAAAATATGCTTTTTTGCTGTTGATATTGTTTGTTTCTGGTTGCTCACATGCCAGTGATGAGGGGTATACCTCGGGAGATTTACGAGCAGTCAATCATATTGATGGCATTGGAATCAATGGCTTTTCTGTGAATGGGTATCATGTTCCAGGTTTGGGTGGTGGTTACTGCTGTATTCAACTTCCGGAAAAATGGAAGCCAGGATTAAAAGCCCATATCGAGTGGGAAGTTGACCCTCATACGGCCCCTGCTTTTCCGGGATATAAAGATAGGGTCAAATTTCAGGCGTGGAAAAATGCCCTGGAAAGCAGCTTTCAAACACATAGCACAACGGTTGATATCCCTCAATATGGCAAAGAGCGCTGCGGTTTAACAGTGCACTTTCTGCCCTGTAACCAGGTGAAAGTTACAACGGTTTGCTCAGGATACGGTACGCCTAATTATCCGATCAAAGAGCCTCTTAATATGAAGGAGCCAGCATCATGTCCGGCTTAAAATATGCTTTTTTGCTGTTGATATTGTTTGTTTCTGGTTGCTCACATGCCAGTGATGAGGGTTATACCGCTGGCGACTTACGCGGTTTTAACCACATGGCTGATAGCGGTGTTAACTCATTTTCAGTCAATGGTTACGGCGGAACACTGACGGGGAATTCGTGTTGTATCATGCTTCCAGATGAATGGAAGCCAGGATTAAAAGCCCATATCGAGTGGGAAGTTGACCCTCATACGGCCCCATTGCCTCCTGGTTATCAAGATTGGGAGAAATATCAAGCATGGGAAAAAATACTGAAAAGTAGTTTTCAAATACATAGCACAACGGTTGATATCCCTCAATATGGCAAAGAGCGTTGTGGATTAACCGTCCACTTTTTGCCCTGTAATCAAGTGAAGGTGACAACAGTTTGCTCAGGATACGGTACGCCGAATTATCCGATTAAAGAGCCTCTTAATATGAAGGAGCCAGCGTCATGTCCGGTTTAAAATATTCTTTTCTGCTTTTAATGCTTATTGTTTCTGGTTGTTCACGTGCTGGAGATGAGAGTTATACTTCCGGTGATATTGGTGGAATTAATCATACTTCAGCAGTAATTAACTACGTCAAAGTAAACGGTTACGGTGGTCCCAACATAAGCCCATTTGGTGATGGGGGGGGGTACTGCTGCGTTCAGCTTCCAGAGAAATGGAAACCGGGATTGAAAGCCCGTATTGAATGGGAAGTTGACCCGAACCCATTAGAGAAAATACCCATGAAGAAAAAAGGATTTGGGTACGAAGAAGAAGCTTATGCCCGACATAAAGCCAAATACCAACAGCACAGCGCTATTGTTGATATCCCCCAATACGGCAAAGAGCGTTGCGGTTTAACAGTGCACTTTCTGCCCTGTAACCAGGTGAAAGTGACAACGGTTTGTTCAGGATATGGTACGCCGAATTATCCGATTAAAGAGCCTCTGAAGATGAAGGAGCCTGCATCATGTCCGGCTTAAAATATGCTTTTTTGCTGTTGATATTGTTTGTTTCTGGTTGCTCACATGCCAGTGATGAGGGTTATACCGCTGGCGACTTACGCGGTTTTAACCACATGGCTGATAGCGGTGTTAACTCATTTTCAGTCAATGGTTACGGCGGAACACTGACGGGGAATTCGTGTTGTATCATGCTTCCAGATGAATGGAAGCCAGGATTAAAAGCCCATATCGAGTGGGAAGTTGACCCTCATACGGCCCCTGCTTTTCCGGGATATAAAGATAGGGTCAAATTTCAGGCGTGGAAAAATGCCCTGGAAAGCAGCTTTCAAACACATAGCACAACGGTTGATATCCCTCAATATGGCAAAGAGCGTTGCGGTTTAACAGTGCACTTTCTGCCCTGTAACCAGGTGAAAGTGACAACAGTTTGCTCAGGATACGGTACGCCGAATTATCCGATTAAAGAGCCTCTGAAGATGAAGGAGCCAGCATCATGTCCGGTTTAAAATATTCTTTTCTGCTTTTAATGCTTATTGTTTCTGGTTGTTCACGTGCTGGAGATGAGAGTTATACTTCCGGTGATATTGGTGGAATTAATCATACTTCAGCAGTAATTAACTACGTCAAAGTAAACGGTTACGGTGGTCCCAACATAAGCCCATTTGGTGATGGGGGGGGGTACTGCTGCGTTCAGCTTCCAGAGAAATGGAAACCGGGATTGAAAGCCCATATCGAGTGGGAAGTTGACCCTCATACGGCCCCATTGCCTCCTGGTTATCAAGATTGGGAGAAATATCAAGCATGGGAAAAAATACTGAAAAGTAGTTTTCAAACACATAGCACAACGGTTGATATCCCTCAATATGGCAAAGAGCGTTGTGGATTAACCGTCCACTTTTTGCCCTGTAACCAGGTGAAAGTGACAACGGTTTGTTCAGGATACGGTACGCCAAATTATCCGATCAAAGAGCCTCTGAATATGAAGGAGCCTGCATCATGTCCGGTGAAGTGAGTTTAGCGAACCCCTGCTGGGCACCGCCGTTATTTCCCGAAGCCGGGCGTTTACCGTTGAGTGAGCAGCAGGTTAACAGCAATTATAAAAAGCAAATCCAGGAAGAGCAGGACTATAAAACCCGCTTAGGGAAGAAAACGGGGCGAAGGGTGGGTTTTGTCTGTTGTCAAAGCGTGCATATCAGCTTGTTCTTTGATGGTACAGGTAATAACGAACATAACGACACCAATAGCATTCCGGCACACCCCACTAATATTGCTAAATTATTCCATGCCAGCATTGAAGGTCATGACAAAGGTTACTTCCGCTATTATATACCCGGCGTAGGCACACCGTTCCCTAAAATTGGCGAAATAGATTACAGCGATGATGGCCTGAAATACGCCACCGGCGGGGAAGATCGTATTAATTGGGCACTGTTAAGACTTGTAGATACTTTGAGCCGGGTTATCACTAAAGGCGCTAAGCGCCTAGACGATGGGGTAGCCAAAGGAATGCTGCCAAATATGCGTGCACACGCGCCGTTCTCCGGGGAGGTGAACCGCCGCAACGCCATTAATCCACTGTTGAAAACGCTGGAAGCTCAGGCTAAAGAGAGCCAGCAACCTCATCTGCTGGGCGTTAAGCTGTTTATCTATGGTTTTTCGCGCGGCGCGGCAGAGGCCCGAACCTTTATTAACTGGCTCACGCAACTGCCTTCTCCCGATAAAACCGCAGGATACCAACCCATCACGCTGGCCGGATTGCCGGTTAGCATCGAGTTTGTCGGCTTACTGGATACGGTCGCGTCAGTCGGTGCGGCGCATATCGTGCCCGGAGCCGCAGGCCATATGGGCTGGGCGGATGACACACAACCACTACCTGATGAAACTAAATTCCCCGGACTGATTAAATGCTGTCGTCACTTTGTTTCTGCGCATGAACAGCGCCTGTGCTTCCCGCTGGACTCCATTCGGCGGCCAGATGGCAGCTACCCGCCAAACTGTCAGGAAGTCGTCTATCCGGGAATGCACTCGGATGTTGGCGGGGGGTATCCTCCGCGTGATCAAGGTAAATCCTGTGGCGGTACGGGTGAAATTCTTTCTCAAGTAGTTCTGCATGATATGTATCTCTCAGCTTTTGAGGCTGGCGCACCACTTTCAGTGCATCCGTCTTCGGTCACTGAGCAGATAAAAGATCGATCCCCTTCGAGAATTATGTCTGGTGCTTCCGTTACAGAGTTTGCCATTGCTCCAAAAGTAACAGCTCGTTTTAACATCTGGCGGCAAACCCTGCTGAATACCACCCTTCAGGGCACTGAAGATACCTCTGATGATAAAGGCGGGTATCGCCCTTATCAGCTTTCCCAGACGCTTGAAAGTGCCGTCACCGAGCAGATTGGCTGGATCACCGCCTGGCGTATTGGCCGTTATGCGCACGGCAGTATGCTGCCTCAGGGGCCAATGTTTGCCAACAGCTTCTTCAATCAGGCTCCGCAGTTAAAACCTGATGAGCTGGAAAAAGAAGCAGAAGATCATAAAGCAGCAGTAAGAGTGCTCAACGCCCGCCGTGCCGAAGCAATAAAAGCACGAAAACCGCTGGATGAGAGCTTGCAGGGTAAGCCCGACCTTGACCCGACCAATGCGCAGTACCAGTTACGCGAAGCCGCCCGTGAGTTCCAGCATGACTACAAAGAATGGGTGCGGGACATCAATGGGCAAAGCGTCTGGGATAACCCCATCCAGATTGTGCTGGACGTCATTCCTAAACATGCTGTTTTCCTGATTAATGGCGATGATGAAGCCGCTGAATATGAGGAAATGAAAGCAGACGGCAACCGGTTATACCCGCAGTTGTTCATCGATTCGCTGGGAACCGGAATCCGTACCCAGCCCCGCGCCGAATTGCTGGCCTTCTACGACGAGCAGATCCACGACTCCCGCGCCTGGTTTATGCAAAGCACTCTGGGTGGCCGTGAACCCTGGGGTGGATATTTCCGTTACCGCATGATCTACTGCGGCAACAAGGCCAATAAGAAACTGCAACTGATCTCTGTGGAAGGGAAGGTTGTTGGCGCACAGCCGACCTCAAACAGGGTTGTGTATCTGGTTGAACCAAAGTCGGCCTACAAAGGTGAAGCTCACAAGGTGACGGATCTGGCTACAGGTTCGACGCAGACTCTGAGCGCCGGTGCGCAGTCGGCAGCAGGGTATGAACCCGGCAGCGTTGCGTCACAGACCCGCTCAGACACCATAAATAAACAGCATCAGGCGATGATGAGTTCCTCCATCGATATGCTGAAAGCGTCGGGGGTGAAAGTCCTGTGAGCCTGAAAATCTTACCCTCTTGTGTCTGGAATGCCGGTTGGTTTTGCCTGTGCATATTGCTACTGAGCAGCTGTGGCCTTTACCAGAAAACAAAGCAGGGTACGCAGAGCGTGGCGAAAGCGATTTTCTATCGCCAGGTAGAGACACTGCACCTGAGCTTCGCTGCCCGAAGTGCCATTAACGCCGATGACGCGCAGCAGGCGATGCCGCTGCGTATCCGTGTCCTGCAACTGAACGACCGCAAGACCTTTGATAACACGGAATACACCGACCTGCTGACACAGCCGGATTTGGTGCTGAAGGAGTCGCTGCTGACACAGCGCCAGCTGAGCGTTTATCCCGGTCAGACGGTCAACCTCGATATTCCAGTGGATGAAAAAGCGCAGTTTGTGGCGGTAGTCGGGCTGTTCCGCAAGCCGGACAGAACCCGTGGCACCTGGAAGCAGGTGCTGAGCCGCGATGCTCTTGACCCGGATGAGCCGCGCGTCATTGAAGTCCGTGATAACACGCTGCTGCTGAAACCGGTGAAAGAATGAATGACCATGATTTTCTGAAATATTTCGACAGTGAAATGCGCTGGCTGAAGGCGGCGGCGCGTGAGTTTGCTGAACAACATCCGGAGGCCGGTCGGCGGCTGGGTATCGACCGACAGTCTCATAAAGCTGATGATACCGTAGAGCAGCTGTTCCAGGGCTTCTCGCTGATGATGGCCCAGCTCAGGCGCAAGCTGGATGACGATATCCCGGAGCTGACGGAGCCGCTGCTGGGCCATCTGCTGCCGATAGCCAACCGGACACAACCCTCGATGGCCGTGGTCGAGCTGACCCCGGAAATGGTTGCGCAGGTCAGGGATGTGGTGATCCCCGCAGGCACGACACTGCTGACCCGGCCAATGGATGATACCGGGCTGCGCTGCCCGTATCGCACGACCGATGAACTGGTACTGCACCCGCTGGAGCTGCACAACGTCCGACGACAGTTTCACACTGACGGCCATCAGGTGCTGACGCTGCGGTTTTCATTCAGCCAGTACGCCGACCCGTCGCAGACGGATTTGAGCCAGATCCCGCTCTATATTCACGGTGATCGGCCCTTACAGTCGATGCTGTATCTGGCGCTGACGCATCATGTCTCGCATATCACGGTGCGCCTGCCACAGACCGGTAATCTTGACCCGCAGCCGTTTCACGGCAAGCTGTCGTCGCGCTGGCAGCAAAACTGGTCGTCAGTCTGGCCGGAAAGCGACAGCCCGGCGCTGTGCGGTGAAGTTCGCCCGTTACTGGAATACTTCAGCTTTCCGGCCCGGTTTGCGTTCTTTACCCTGACAGGCCTTGAAACGCTGCCGCTCGGAGAAGACTGTCAGCATTTTGAGCTGGAATTTCATCTGAGCAAACCACTGAACCGGGATATTCCCGTGCCGGAAGATATTCTGCGTATCCACTGTGTACCGCTCATCAATCTGTTTACCCTCAACGCTGAACCCCTGAAGGTGGAACCCGCACAGCTGGATTACCGGCTGCGGCCACACCGGCTTCGCGATCATCACACTGAAATTTACAGCGTGGATAAGGTGGCCGCGAGCGAGACGCTGGACAAGCGTCAGTATGTGCCGTACCGGCAATTCCGGCACAAGGGCGGGATGTTGCAGCGTAAGGAGAGCTGGCCGGAACGGTACTTTCATACCCGTATCTGGCGCGGCGTAAGTGGTCTGCATGAGACGTTGCTGATGCTGGGCGGTACGTCCGGTGAGCAGGATCTACACGAAGAAAATGCCACGCTGTTTATGAACATCACCTGTACCAACGGCAACTATCCGCGCATGACGCTGGATGCTGCGGTCTTTGATGGCGTAACCATGACCGGCAATCATACACTGCGCTGCCAGACCCGGCATGCGCCCTCTATGCCTTGTTACCCGCCGTTATCGCAATTGCACCAGTGGCATATCATGGCGCAACTGCATCCCCGCGCCCTGAGCCAGATGATAAGCGATGCCGAAAATCTTCGGGCGGTCTTGCAGCTGTTTAACTGGACGGAAGATGAGAACAACCGTCGCCGGATTGAGGGTATCCGGGAGGTCAGCTATCAGCAGGCGTACAATTCTTCCCGCAGCTGGCACGGCGTACGCATTCGCGTCGCACTGGATGAAACACAGTTCAGTGGCGTGGGTGATGCGCGGTTATTCTGCGAATTGCTGGAGCAGTTCTTCACACAGTACGCCAGCGTTATTCGCTTTACGCAGCTGACGGTGGTGCTCACCGAGTCCGCCACGGAATGGGTGTGGCCGGAACGCCGGATTGACAGGGTGCTGATGTGAACGACGCTGAAGATAAAAAAACGTTGCCGCCTTTCTGGCTCGACAGCGACGGCAACGATCAGACTGCCCGGTTCAATTTCTACCGCTTCTGTCAGCTGCTGGAGAAGGCTGGCGGGAACTCGCTGGGTACAGGTTTTTATCCTGACAGCGACCCGGTGCGCTTCAGGCCCGATCCCCATTTAGGTTTTCCATCCGGCGAACTGAAGCGGACTGAAATCGACCCGGATAACCCGGATGCCCCGCCGACCGTCAGAACAAAATTTCTGGGATTGTACGGCGTGGATTCGCCGCTGCCGACTGCCTACATTGACGATATCAACCAGGGGCGGGAAGGGGCTGATGCAATGGCCGCGTTCCTTGATATCTTCAATCACCGGCTGATGACGCAGTTTTACCGTATCTGGAAAAAATACAGTTACCCCGCAACCTTTGAAGACGGCGGCACGGATAAGTTCTCCCGCAGCCTGATGGCGCTGACCGGCATTACCCACAGTCGGGAACTGCCTGCGTCACGCCTGCTGGCAATTATTCAGCCGTTGCTGCATCCAACCCACACGACTGAAGGTGTGGCCGCAGTGATCCGCAGCCAGGCTCCGAATACACAGGTGAAGGTCATCCCGCATCACCCGGTCTGGATGCCGGTGGCTGAACGGGCGCGACTGAAGATTCACGGAGGAATGACGCTGGGAGAACGTCCGATTCTGGGGGATGAAGTCGAAGATGCAAACTACTGCATGCGGATTGAAATGAGCACCGAGGATGCCGATGAGGCGAAAGGGTGGATGCCTCGGGGCCAGCTGCGCAGGGACGTGTTTGCGCTGCTGGAAACGTACCTGGGATGTGATTATGATGCCAGCCTGCACCTGACCATCCCGATTCGCCTGCTGCCTCGTCCGAGGCTTGGCGACCCGGATCTCTTTTCGGGGTACAACATCATGCTCGGGCTTCGGGATGACAATGAAGATCAGATGCCGCAGACGATGCGGATGAGGGTAGGGAAACTTCGTGGCAAGGACTTTGACGACTGACAGCTGGCGGGTAAACGTTCCGGTTAATCTGCATACGGAGGCAGAAACGTTCCTCGGATACCTGCGCCTTATACCAGCGATGAAACCTGTTTGTTGCCCGTGGTGCGCCGCAAAAAACTTCGTTTTGCGCGATCCGCGACTGTATGAATGCCGCAACTGTAAGCGACGTTTCACACCCTGGACAGGCACACCTTTCGCTAATTGTCGTCATCAGGATTCATGGTCGGCTTATGCTGTTTTGCGGCTGGCCGGACTCCTGCCGGGAAAAGCCGGTGATACGGCTGGTTTAAGTCATGGTGCTCAGACCTACCGTGAGGAAGTGCTGGAGGATCTTATTGGGGTTCCGTGGTCATTTCTGCAATAATACACGCTAAGCGATTTTCGCCCTGACGGAAAACAAGTGTTTTCCGTCAGATCTTGCCGCTGGAGAAAATTGAGGGGGTAAACTCCTTATTTTTTACGTGACAAACACTGTCGGAATGAGACATTGTACGACAAGCTCAATTTTAAGGTTTGTCGCACATGTTGATTGGCTATATGCGAGTATCAGGCAATGATGAACGTCAGTCTGTTGCTTTGCAGCGTGATGCATTGATTGCTGCCGGAGTTGACCCCCGCCATTTACATCAGGATCATGCCTCTGGTGCGCGCGATGATCGCCCGGGACTTAAGACCTGCCTTGCAGAGGTGCGAGAAGGTGACGTCCTGATAGTCTGGAAGCTTGATAGGCTTGGTCGCTCACTCTCACATTTGATCCGAATTGTAGAAGACCTGAAAATCCGCGGTGTTGCCTTTAAGTCATTGACTGAAGCCATCGATACAACAACGCCACATGGCTCGTTCCTCTTTAATCTTTTCGGCACCCTCGCTGAATATGAAAGAACGCTTATCGCTGAACGTGTTAATGCGGGCCTGGCTGCAGCTCGCCGACGGGGGCGAAAAGGTGGAAGACCACCGACGATAGATGCTGAAAAGGTTGAGCAGATCCTCACTGCTCTGGAAACCGGTGCCAGTAAAGCGTCAGTGTGTCGCACATTCAGGGTACCGCGCTCGACACTCATCGATACGCTGCGGCGAATCGGCTGGACCGGGCCAGGATCCTGCAATCTGAAGGCAGACCAGGCCGATGTCCTTTCTTGACGCCAAATCGCATGATGCTCTTTTTGCGCTGCCTGAGGTTTATGAGGAGGCGCTTTCCCGGTTTGCACTGTCCTGTGAAGATGTTGCATTCGCCAGATCGCATCGTCGGTCTCATAACCGCCTTGGTTTTGCTGTTCAGCTCGCACTTATCCGCGACCTCGGTCGTACGCTACGTGCAGGAGAGGTTCCTACGGAGGCGGTTATCGCTGTTGTTGCAGAGCAACTGGATATTGACCCAGCCGTTTTTACACTTTACGCCCAACGCGAGGAGACTCGTCGGGAGCATGCCCGCGAAATTGTCTCTGCCCTGGGTCTTCGTTCCGTCCGGGTCAGCGATTACAGAATGCTCATTCTTGCGGCCGCACGCGAGGCAGCAACAACCGAACGGGGGCTACCGATCACCAGAGCGGTTATCGACAAGCTAAAGGACAAAAAGTTACTGGTCCCTGTCCCGACACAACTCGTTCGCCTGGCAATGGCGGGGCGGGCAGCCGCCCGCCGGCTGTCCTACCGGGAGCTGATCAGGGATCTGGAGCCTTCATCTATCACCGCACTTGAGCAACTACTTACCGAACGAGCCGGTGAAAGGAGCCTTCTTGGCTGGATAGCCGAAGCTCCGGAAGGTGTGAAACTCAAGAATCTCAGAGGACTGATTAGCCGGCTCGAGATATTACGGGCAGCGGCAATCTCCGATGAGCAGCGCAAAAGGATCCATGTAAACCGTTACGGTATTATTGCCCGCGATTCTCGTGTTTTACATGCACGTGAGATACAACGTCTGGCGTCCGAACGCCGCCGCGCCACGCTGGCAGCCTTCGTCATCGAAAAACAGGCGATAATTACCGATCTGGCTATTGATATGTTCTGCAAATTGATTGGCAGCACGAGGCGCAAGGCAGAGATAAGCCAGAAGGAGCGTCGACTGAAAGCCGCAGAAGTGCTTGAAGTCGTGGCTCTGGTTCATATAAAGCTGGGTCAGGCGCTTCTGGATGCCCGTGACGGCAAGACTGATTTTGCATCAGCGATAACGGCATCACTTGGCTGGGAAGGTTTGATCGCCAGTATGGCTGCTGCGGCTTCTGTCGCATCACCCCATCGTAATACCGAATTTGACGAGCTTATCGGAAGACAAAAATCATTACGTAAGCTGGGGCGGCTTATTTTCAGTACTTTTTCTTTCAGGGCGTTTCGCGCGGATGAGCCGGTTCTGCTGGCTGTGGATCATCTTCTGGCACTCTACCGCGGTCGAAAACTTCCCTCGAAGGTACCGCTCGATTTTATGTCCCGTAAATGGCTGCGGCGAGTCAGTCCGGGGGCGGGAAATACAGATTTTCAGGCATGGGAGGTTGCCGTATTCGTTCATCTGCGGGAGCGGCTGAAAACCGGAGACATATGGGTTGATGGCAGCAGGGCCTGGCGCAGTTTTGAGGATTATCTTCTACCACGCCATGTTTTCGACCAGATGCGTACAGAATCACGGCTCGGACTTGCCATTCCGGATAATTTTTCGGAATGGAGGGCGGAGCGTACCGCCACTCTAGATACAAAACTAAAAGCGCTGGCAAAAGCCGCCGCTGATAATGCCATACCTGATGCAGAGCTTTCTGACAGAGGGCTGTCCGTTTCACCAATCCGCGAGGAGGATAGCGACAGGATTACCACACTCAGCCGAAAGCTTTACATGCTGGTTCCCCGGGTCAGGATCACCAGCCTGCTCGCTGAAGTCCATAGCTGGACTAATTTTCTTGATTGTTTCACCCATTATCGCACCGGAGAACAGGCTGAAGACGAAGCGTCGCTCATGGCAGCGATCCTTGCTGATGCGACTAATGCCGGAGCTGAACGAATGGCACAGAGTTCACGTGGTGTCACCATTCACCAGATGATGGTAATGGTGGATCGTCATTTACGCGCTGAAACCTATGCAGCTGCAACCTCGGTACTGGTCGATGCCCAGCAGGAACATCCTTTTGCCGCTATCTGGGGGGATGGCCATGTATCATCCTCGGACGGGCAGTTTTTCCCTGCCGGCGGACGTGGTGAAGCCAGCCTTGAATACAATGCAAAATACGGCAAGCGGCCAGGAGCGTCGATTTATGGCTTTCTGTCGAACCGGTTTGCGTCCTTTTTCTCCAGAATGATCCAGGCCTCTGAGAGTGAAGCACCTTACGTACTCGATGGTTTGCTTCACAACGAAAGTTCAGTGGAAATTCATGAACATGCCACCGATACTGCCGGTGCGACTGAAACAACATTTTCGATGTTTCACTCCTTTGGTTACAGGCTCATTCCCCGCATTCGCAATTTGGGTAGTCGCAGACTGTACGTCATTACTCCCTCGGAGGAATACAGGCCACTTGATGCTCTGATTGCCGGAAGAGCCAGGATGGATGTTATAGAGCAACACTGGGATGAGGTGCTGCGGCTAAAGGCTTCGATCGGCGCAGGTCTGGTGCCTCCATCAGTGATACTGAAAAAGCTGGCAGCGTCTCCCAGACAAAACCGGCTCAACCAGGCTTTGCGAGAAATGGGACGCATTGAACGCTCTATCTTTATTTGTGACTGGTTGCTTGATACCCGCTTACGTCGCAGATCACATGCCATTCTCAACAAAGGCGAAAGCCGCCATGCCCTTGCCCGCGCCATTTTTCTTCACCAACTTGGCGAGCTTCGTAACAGAGCTGCCGAGGCTATGGCTTACAGGGCATCTGGCCTCAACCTTGTTGTTAATGCAATAGTCCTGTGGAACACGGTCTATCTCAGCCGTGCTGTTGATTACGTTCGCAGCCAGGGGATCATCATACCGGAAGAGCTGTTGTCCAGCGTGGCGCCACTACCGTGGGGTCATATATCTCTCACCGGAGATTACCTGTGGAACGAAATTGACCGTCCCCTTGAACGGTACAGGCCAGTTCGCACTAAGCGATTCAATCCAAAGAACTTCATTTTTCCTTAGCGGGTGTTATTGCAGAAATGACCACGGAACCCCTATATCAGCCAGGATAACCCGCAGGCAGCAATCGACCTGGATGATGAGTTTGAGACGGCGGCAGAGCGGGCCTGTGGCAATCCTGACATGTACAAACCTGGCCGGGTCAAAGGCACCCGGGAAGTAGTGGTCAGACCTCATTACATTCTGGTCTACCAGACTACAGCAGAAGAGGGAGTTCTGACGGTTTTACGTGTCCTTCATGCCGCCCGGCAATGGCCACCTGTTCGATGACGGAAATTTCGGCGGTTGCGGCGTAGAACCCCGTGTTCTGCATCCCGGCGTCGAATTACCTCGCAGCCGCACAGGCTGCTTAGAAATGCTTTCTCGAAGCGCTGCCACTCAGCGCATAACAGGCCCATAACCGGACCGGAAGGCTGTTGCTGAATTTACACCACCTTGACGGACTCGACCTTGCTGCGATGTTGGGAAGATCACCACTTCCTCGGGTTGTATTCCCATTGCTATCATAAAACCCAGGTAACTCACTACCGATGAAATCATGTGTCCCTGCGAACGACTTAACTATATTGTTGCCGGGAGAGCCCCAGTAATGCGGGAAAATTATTCAAACGCCCACAGGATCTCCATGCACCTAATTGCAAAGGCCAGTTGGTGCTTTCAGTGGGCCACATTCATCAAATCCATAAACTACATATCCTTTGCTTTTCATACAACTTTCAAGCTTTTCAGCTCTTGATACTGATTGCTGCAATGTTTCATTAGGATTTGAACCACCTCTACTCCAGGTTCCATCATCAAGATTTGTGCTTTTATCTACTCCGCATGAGTATAAATCACGCTTTCTTTGCTCAATATTCGTATCTCCTATTGTATTATTTTTCTGAAATGTTTTTATGTAAGGAACATAATCATAATCGGATGAATCCATATTCATAACAACACATCCAGTCAGAGAATGTATACTTATAGCGACGAGCAATTCTTTTATCATGAAATCCTCGCTATTTGCCTGCGGAGAAAATAAACTGCAGTAACTCAGGGGATACCAGTTCACTCATTGCAAATGGTGTAGCAATTGGTATTGCTGCTACCGTCCAAGTGTTAGCTGCTATATTTTCAAGTTCGCTACGCCCACGAGCAGTGTTTCCTGTATTATCGTAAAAGCCCGGGAGTTGTCCACCAATCAAATCATGAGTGCCAGCATAACTCTCGACTAAGTCGTCGAAAAATGAACCTGGGTTATAAGGTATTGGCCCCATACTTCCCGCACCTCCCTGAAAACCACCTGTTGGGCCATATAAGCCACCAGACATATTCTTGTCTGCTAATAATGAGTCAAATGTTGGATGCTTGTCATCACCTGTGTATTGAACATGGCCCTGAGCATCGAACACCAAGTTACCATTAATATCTTTTTTGCACCTCCCGTTACCCTTACCACATACAAAGTCAAGCCCCACTCTCACCCCCCCAATTTTTATACCATCATACAATCCATCACTTTCCCCAGAAACGTTACTGATAACTCGTCCATCTTTATCAACAGCACCTTTAAATATAAATGAGTTTTTAACACTTTCTTCACGCATCGCCGTGGCCGCCGTCGCCAGTGTTCCCTGCGTAATCGCCACGCCCGGAGTTCCCGCTACAACACCAACCAGCGTCTCCAGGAAACGTTTCTGGTACTGAAGCTTGTAGATTTCATCCAGTGCCTTATCACGGGCAACGGGATCATTTTCATCCATCGCCTTCTTCAGGTCGGCACGGGCGCTGGCCTGTTTGCTGTCGATATAGCTGTCTATCTGTTTGTTGGCATTGTCCCTGAACTCTTTGGTCACACTGACCTGCAGATGAAGCTCTTTGAATACACCGTCTTTATCAAAGTTATTGTCTAGTTTGCCTGAGTTCGCCGCCGCCGTCTCCGTACTGACATCCGTCCTTATAGCATCAATAGTTTCCGCCACAGTTTTCCCCGTCAGTGCCTGCTGTTCATCTGCCCGGGTGATAACGATATTGCCGGTATTGATCCCACTGTGTGTCACTGAACCTTCACTGCCATGGTCGTAACCAATACCTCCTGACATATTTTTGCCAACCAGCGTCTTACCGGAGTTGTTGCCATTCTCACCGTTGCTGGCAACGCTAATCCCCCCACTGAGCCCGACGCCTTTCCCTTCAAATTCAGAGTGGTTTTCAATATCACTCGCCGTCAGCGTTCCGGTACTGAGCTGGTTTTTACCCATGCGCTCAGCAATATCGTTCGAGGTGATAATCCCACCTTTGAGGTCAGTATGATTGTTGACGTTAATCTGGTAGCCATTATCTCCGGCAAAAATACCGGACTGCTCCTGTACCGAGGCATAATCCGCATTCACCTCAGCCATATTGAAACTGCCGGACGCCGAGAAACCGTAACCCATGGTGACCTGACCGCTCATGTCCATCTGCTTGCCCTGATACTTCATCGTATCCTGCAGGCTCTCAATGTTAAGATTGTCTGCGGTTATCTGCACACCCTGGCCCATAATCTGCCCACCACGCAGCGTAGTATCCCCGCCGCTGGTTATGCTGGTCAGCCCCCCGGCGTCTCCGACATGGCTGTTACGCCAGGTGACCTCATCCCCCTGACCGTTCCCCACGCCATACTGCCCGCCAGCGGTGACCCCAAATGCCGCACCGCTCTGACCATAGCTGACAGCCACACCCGCATTCCAGCCGCTGGAGTGGTCGTCCGTATGGTCATGGCGTTCTTGTTTTGCAGCAACGATATTGATGTCGTTATCCGCAAACAGGGTCGTCCCCTGTTTTCCGGCTATATCCGAACCTATAATGTTGATATCCGAATGCTCACCGCCTGTCGCCACAATCACGGCATTCTTACCGGCGTTGATTTTACTTGCCTGCGCGGTGGTGCTGTTGATGGTTTCGGTATTGGTCTGCTTGCTTTTACCGTAGGTCAGGGAAACACTGACGTTCTGCGCCGCCCCCTGCGCACCGTTTTCCATGACGGCTTTCGCACCGTCCATCATCGTGTTAGCAGCACCAGCACTGTCCCAGGCAGCATTCGCCGCCGCCAGCATATTGATACGGTCATCGCCACTCTTACCGACCTTCTTCACTGCACTGGCTGCCACCTGCAGAGCCTGGAGCGCCGGTACATTCACGGCAAGTGTAAATCCACTTTGCTCAACAGTGTGCCTGTACTGTGAATCCCAGGTATTCTGCGCCGCTTCGATGGTGACGTTTTTCCCCTGAATCAGCACATTTCCCGCTGGAGCGGAGACGGTGCTTCCTGTCTGTCGGTAATCATTTCCTGCCAGAAGGAGTGTGTCCCCCTGCAGGCTCCCTACCATGGATTGACGGTTGCCACGTACCTGACTGTCATTTTCAGTAGTTTCTTTGAGTGTGCCCACGGTAAAGCCCATGCCACCCGAACTCAGCAGCCCGGATTTGGTCGTTTTCTTCATGTGCCATTCCCGGCTGGTCTCTTCCGCGCTGGTTATTGTCAGATTACGACCCGCCTGCATGGCGATATCACCTGTGGCGGCAGCATCACTGCCACGCACCAGAATGTCATGACCGGCTTTTACGGTGATGGTATTCGCGCTAAGGGTGCTTGCGGCTGCCGTATCCCTGCTAAACGCATCACGGGTCGCAACCGTACTGTGGGAAAGCAGGCCACCATTGACGTTTTTCTTATGGCTCTCGTCCACTTCATCGTGGTTAGTGCCACTGACGATATTAATGTCATGGCCTGCCGCCAGGGCCAGCGCATCGCTTGCATTGATACTGACCGCACGGGCGTTGATATCCTGGCCTGCAGCCAGTGAGACACTGCCATTGCTGGCTATTTGAGTCCCAATTTCATTACTGTTGGCCTGATGCAGGGTGTTGTCTTTATCCCACGCCACATTATCCTGGCTGGCGGTGGTGACGGTGTTAAGGTTGACATTCCGCCCGGCTGCAATCAGCATCTGACTCTCGTTTCCGGCATTTACTACCTGCGCCGCCGTCAGATTTGCATCGCGTCCGGCGTTAATCACCAGTGTACTGTTATCATTCAGTACGGCAATGCTGGCGACCTTATCCAGCGTGGTACGGCTGAACTGGCTGGTTGTATTGCTGCTGCTTGTGCTGCGGGTCGTTGTCGTGATGTTAATGTCCCGCCCGGCATTCGCCACCAGAGAATCCAGCCCCTGAAGGGTGCCGCCGATGCTGGTGATATCGTTGCGGGCACTCAGGCTGACATCAGCCCCCTGAATGCTTCCCGCGTTATTAAGGATATTTTCAGCGGTGATCACCGTGGCTTTACGCCCGCCGATCACACCACTGTTGTTCAGATCACCTGTCAGGTTCATGGCGATATTCCCGCCGGACATCAGTGCGCCACTGGCATTGAGATCGCCCGCTTTAACAGGGGCATAAACCTGCGGCACAAGCACTGTCTGGCGTGAACCATCCGGCATGGCGATTGTGGTGTTTACCAGCCAGACGATAGGTTTGGTGAGTTTCGCCATCTGCTCCGCCGTCAGTGCCACGCAAGGACTGAGTTGATACTGATCGTTAAAGGCCAGGCCGTTATCCATCAGCGCCTTGTATTCGTCTTCATCATTGCTGAAGCCATCAAGATAGCGCATGCCGGACAGGGCAATAATCTGTTCACGCACCAGGCGTTGCTCATAGTAGCCATCGCCCAGACGTTTCATGGTCTGATCAATGCCCAGCCTGTCCTGCATATAATCGCTGCCGAGCCACTTTTTATTACTGGTAAAGCGCGGGTCAGTCTGGATCAGATAGCTGCTGTTGTTATCCGTGATCACGTTAAACAGGCTGTTGTCCGGCAAACGGGTGTCAGGGGTGACAGTGCGGATCACCGTACTGCCATCGCCACCTTCTGGCGTCACATCAAACTGGGTTCCTGGCTGTGGTGCCACAGGAGTTTTATCACTGCCGTTAACACCGGTGTCAGCACTGCCTGCGCCACCGGTATTAACATCCGTATTCCGGTTCCCCTGAGCATCAATGTTTTCGCCGCTCCCGCTGAAGCTGCTGTTGCCGTCCATGCGTCCCGGATTGAGCGAAATCGTCTGAATGATCGCCGGTGGAGTGTACTTAGAGGTATCGATCCCTGGGGAATCCCCTCCTTTATGACTGTCGCGCCAGTAGTGCTTCAGTGTGCCGTTGTCAGTGATGATGCGCTGGCCTTCTGCCTGCTCGTTGTCCACTGTCGCTGCATTCACCGCCAGCGTACCCCCCGCGACTATCTGGCTGTTTTCGTTGTAAACAGAGTCAGCGTTGATGGTCAGATTCCCCCCCGCGAGAATTTTCGCCGGATCGCTCTCTTTGACCTGCGTTTCCTGGGTGGTTTCGGTGTAACGGTACTCGTTGAAGTTATCACCATTGTTCGTACTGCGGCAGGTCACCCCTTCGATACAGATAATCCAGGTTTCAATTTTGTCGAGATGGATGTTGTAGTCCACCGTGTCATACATCGTGCCTTTCCACTGATACAGCAGTTTATCAATCACCGATACGGTCACCACCTCTGTCGCAAAATGATCGTTGATGTTGTTGAGCTTATTGACGTTCAGTAGCATATCGCCAGCGGATTCAAGCGTGGCGCTGTGATTGTTGATGGTATCCGCACGCCCGGTGACGGTGCCATCGACGGCCAGTGCACCACCCACCGCCAGCGTGCCGTCGCTGTAAATCAGCGCGTGTTCATAGTTGTTGATCGTCTGTGCGCCAACATTCACCTGCGCGCGCCCTGCAAGCACCGGCGCAACGCCATCTGCGACCATGTTGTTGAAGGTGGTGACATTCACTCCAACGCTGTCGCCGTAAATGCGTCCGGTTCCCGTATTGTTCAGGGTTCGGGATTCAAGCCAGGTCAGGCCACCATCAATCAGGCCGTAGTTGGTGATGCTGTCGGTGAAATATAACCGATCGGTACCGCCGTTGATTTCCCCGGACTGCTGGTTGCTCAGGCTCCTGCCGTGAACATTCAGGATATTCCCGGCCAGCAGTTGCCCGCTATTGATGAGATCACCGGAGGTTGTCAGCGACAGGTTGTGGTTGGCAATCAGGGTGCCCTGGTTGCTGAATCCCTGCTGACTGTTAACAGACATATCGCCGGTTGAAAGCAACTGCCCGTCGCCGGTCAGGTTCAGGGCATTGAGAGAAAGCAGGGAGCCAGCGCTGGCGGTACCGTTCGTGTTGGTCAGTTGCAGAGCAGTCCCCTCCATCGCGAGCATTTTGCCTGCGGACATCAGGCCGTCACTGTTATCCAGTTGCCCCGCAATGGTCAATTTCATACTGTCATTTGCCAGCAGGCTGCCACTCTGGTTATTCAGCCTGTCACTGGTGATGTTAACCGTCTGACCTTCGATTCCCTTGTTGTCACCTTGTGTTGTGCTGTTATCCAGTTGCTGTGCCACAAGCGTCGTCGTCGCTCCACTGCGAAGCAGACCATTTTGGTTATTGAGCAGCGTGACAATCTTCAGCCACAAATCCCCGGCACTCTGAATTTGCCCCTGCTGATTCTGTAGTGACTGTGTATTGAGGTGCGCATTCTGCTGCGCGACAATGCGCCCACCGTTGCGGTTATCCAGCGCATTTGCGGTGACAGTGCTGTTTGAGCCTGCGCCCAGCGTACCGCCCTGGTTATTCACATCCGCAGCGTTAAGTTTCAGTGCAGCCAGACTGTAGAGTGTACCACTCTGATTATTCAGTGCATGACCCTGCATATCCAGGGTAACGCCGTTCCCCTGCACAAGCCCGTTCTGGTTGTTCAGGTCGCTTGTGGTAGAGAGACTGACAGCTCCCTGTGCCACAACCTGCCCGCTCTGATTGGTCAGCAGCGAGTTCAGCAGCGAGAGTCTTTGACCGGCGAGCAGCAAACCTGCGGTGTTATCGAGTGAGGACGACGTTATGTTCAGATTGCCATTGGTGCTGATCCCCCCTTCATCAACAGTGCCCGTATTGCTGATGTTCTTGACGGTAATCGCCATATCGCCACCACTCTGAAGCAGACCGCCACGGTCATTTTTCAGTGTGTCGGCCTGCAAATCCAGCACGGACTGCACTGCAATTTTCCCGGCGTGGTTATTCACCACCGTGGCAGCAATATTCCCGTTGCCGTTGGACAGCAACTGCCCCTGGTTATTCAATAACGTCAGGGAGGAAAGATGCATATCACCATCGGTGCCGATGATTCCGCCCTCACTGTTATCCAGGGTGTTGTTCAGCGAAAACGTCAGGGAGTCACCGGCTTTGATTTTACCCGACTGGTTATTCAGGCTGCTGGCCTTCAGGGTGAAAAGACCGCCCGCACCGAGAATACCTGACTGATTCAATAAGTTTGTGCCCGTAATATTCAGGCTGCCGCTGCTGGCAATTTTACCCTGCCGGTTATCCAGTGCCCCACTCAGCAGCAGTTGGATATCACCGCCAGCGCCAATACTGCCTGACTGGTTATTGGCTGAGGTGGCATTGAGGGAAGCCGCTCCGGCCCCTGCCAGCGTGCCGCCAGCATTGTTAATGTGTGCGGAGGTGATCCCAATATCACCTACGGACTGGACGGTACCCGCGCTGTTGTCAATGCTCTGCTGTGCCGACAGGCTCAGTCTGCCCTTACCTGCATGGGTAATTTCCCCGGACTGGTTATTCAGGGCCATCGCACTTAGCGTCAAATTTTTACTGTTGCTGCGGATATGCCCGCCCTGGTTATCAAGCTGACCTGCCGGATTGAGCGTCAGGTCATCCTCGCCGACCTGGATGAGAGTGCCCCTGCGGTTGCTGATATCGTGCGCTGACAGCGTCAGTTTTTCAGCCGTCAGTGAGCCGCTGTCATTGTTAAATACAGATGTCGTTCGCGCCGTAAGCGCTTTCCGGGCATCAACAGTGGCACCGGCTGTGGAGAGGGGACCACCCTGCGCATCCAGTGACACGGATATTCCTGCAGTCTGGCTGCTACTGAGATCAATACCGTTTCCTGTCGCATTAATGTTGCCGCCCGCCAGATTCTGTCCGTGGGCGCTGAGCTGGCCGGTAGTGGTGAGAGTGAGATCACCCGGTTGTGTAAGGTTGCCACTATCATCCACACCGGCGGCAATCAGACTCTCCTTCGTGCTGGTGAGCATTTTAGCATGGACGGTCAGTGAGCTGCTCCCCGCCATCGTTCCGCTGTTGGTTAACGAGCCGTCACTGCTAAGCGTCAGTTGCCCTTTGCTGTGCAGCTTACCGCTGTTCGTAATATCGCCGCTGCTGGAGATTTGCATATCAGCGCGGCTGCTGATTTTCCCGTTGTTCTCAATTCGCCCGTCAGCAGTCAGCACCACGCTGCCTGCTGTCGCGCCAATTTCCCCTGCGTTATGGACACCGACCCCCTGTTCAGTGCCAATTAAACGAATTTTCCCCGCGTACATTCCACCCAGCGCGGAGACATCGAGTGCCATCCCCGGCTTGCTGCTGCCGTCATCGGTGAGTCTGGTTATAGTCTGATGCGCTGCATCCACCAGATTACGACCGGTTGTCACTTTCAAATCCCTGGCCCGGATTGCCGCGTTCACATTGAAGCTGCGCGCAATAATATCGGTGTAGTCACTTTCGTCGGAATTGAGGCCGCCGCCGGTAATGGTGATATTGCCACCCTTCACCTGATATCCCGTCAAATCTCCGTTACTGAACTGCGGTTTCCCCGTTGTCAGGGTTGAGCGGTTGGCATTAATAAACCCACAGCCATCGCAGCTGATGCCGGAAGGGTTAGCAATGACCACCTGGGCTTTTTTCCCGGCCACTTCGATGTAGCCATTGAGCTTACTCGGGTCACGCGAGTTGACCTCATTGAGGATAACTTTGGCTTCCCCTTTCACCAGATTCGGGTTGCCTGCCACCATCCCGGCCAGATTGGTATTGATATTCTTGTGACTGTTATTCAGGATTGCCCCTGCTTTGTCCACATCAAACTGGCTGTAAGTGTTACGAGAGACACCGGCAGCACTTGGTGCCTGGATATCGACCTGTGGAATACCGCTGGCGCTGTTTATCACCTGGGGTTGCTGGTTTCCTGGTGCGCTTTTATCAGCCACAATTCCTGCCATCGCAGGTGTAATCTGCGCAAACGCGAGCAACAGACCAAAGGTCAGCGGGGCCAGAGTGGCGGTAAGCTTCGCGCCTGGTTTGCTGTCCGAGCCGGATGACGGTGAAACACCAGCACGATGGGAGCGTGTAATGTCAGCGACAACCATCAACATGCCGCGCGCTTTGTTAAAAACGATACGATAGAAAAGTTTATTCATTGCCGTAACTCACAGTCATCCGTTGTCCGCAACAGGCGGTCAGAAAATCATCCAGGGGAAAACACGCCCGTGAGGGCGTGCTAAAAAAATCAGAAACGATAGCCCACGCCGATATTGAATCCATTGATGGAGTAGTTATCGCCATAGATATCGGCGCTGGAGCCTTCTTTGCCTCAGGTATATTCGCTTTACCTCTGCTGTCAGCGCTTCCTCCTCCGTGACCATGCCCACAGGTCTGCCCGAGGCGTCATACCGGAAAGCCCCTTCCCTGATGCCCTCCAGATACATCTCGCTCCTGACCAGCGCTTTCAGCGCGAATGCCACCGTCAATAACTGACAATGGACTTTCCATTCTATTAACCTTAACCTTCATCATCCGGAAAGAAAATTCCAACATTTTCTTTAGCAACCTTATCAATAAATAGCTTAATAGTTTGTCCGTCAAATTTACCACTAGCTACAGACTCCTCACTAAGCATATTCATTCTCATAATTTCACTACACATAGCCCTGACTCTAACCAAACTGTCCAGCATAACCTTGTTGTACTCCATCTGGTTAAAACCGCCTTCCTTCCTTTCTCTCTGAATACGATAAACTCTGAGCCCTAGCTCTACTAACATGGAAGTTATTGACGAAACTGTTGCATCAGTCTCCGTTGCTCCTTCCTGCCTGCGCTCAGTAATAATCGCATCTATTTCTTCCCTGTGGATTGGCCCCTATATTTCCATACACTTTTTATCACTTAACCCATTACTGGTTCGCCGCCGCAGATATTCCCGTGGCGAACGATACCCCAGTGCACTATGCGAATGCCATTCGTTGTAATGTTCGAAGGCCTCCGCGAGGTTCTTTACCGCTGTTAACCCGTCGGGTTTCGGCATGATGCTGATGTAATCGCGCTTCATCGTTTTCACGAAGCTCTCTGCCATCCCGTTGCTTTCCGGGCTACGTACCGCCGTATGTTTAGGCTCCAGTCCTACCATTCTGGCGAACTGACGCGTCTGATAAGAACGGTAGGCTGAACCGTTGTCTGTCAGCCACTCAACTGGGGATGTCGGCAGGCTGTTACCGAAGCGACGCTCCACGGCACCCAGCATGACGTCCTGCACGGTTTCACTGTCATATCCACCGTTACTGGCCGCCCAGTAAAGTGCCTCGCGATCGCAACAGTCCAGCGCGAACGTGACCCGCAGTTTTTCACCGTTATCACAGCTGAACTCGAAGCCGTCAGAGCACCACCGCTGGTTACTTTCTCCAACGGCCACTTTCCCTGTATGCGCCCGCTTCGATGGCGGTATTTCCGGTTTACGCTCAAGCAGCAGCGCATTCTGACGCATGATGCGGTATACGCGTTTGGCATTGATCACTGCCATGTCGTCAGTTTCTGATTGTCTGCGCAGCAGTGCCCATACCCGACGATAACCATAGGTGGGCAGATCGCCGATAACGGTATGGATACGGGCCAGCGCGTCAGTATCATCAGGCTTGCGCTTGCACCGACGATCCTGCCAGTCCTTCGACCGACGGGCCATGGCATGCAGTTGCGCACGTGAGACCCGGAGGCAACGACTGACAAGGCTTATTCGCCATCCTCCGGCAACAAGGGCACGTGCGCTATCCACTTTTTTTGTCGGCCATATTCAACGGCTTCTTTTAGCAGCTCGTTTTCCATGGTTTTCTTGCCCAACAGGCGCTGCAGCTCTTTAATTTGCTTCATCGCAGATGCCAGCTCCGACGCGGGCACAACCTGTTCTCCTGCGGCAACGGCTGTAAGGATGCCTTCCTGATACTGCTTACGCCACAGGAACAGCTGACTGGCAGCAACGCCATGCTGACGGGCGACCAGCGACACGGTCATTCCGGGCTCAAAACTCTGCTGAACAATGGCGATTTTTTCCTGAACACTTCGCCGTCTGCGCTTCTCTGGACCTAAAACATCAATCATTCGGACTCCAACGACTAGTCTAAAAACTAGTATTAAGACTATCACTAACTTAAGTGATACCAACTGTCTGGAGATTCATGGGGCCAGTCTACCCTGACCTGATTACTGACAAATGTTTGTATCCGTGGCATTCTTTGCTTTTCCTTACAGATTTAGAATCTTATTAAAATATAAATTCGGAAAATTATCCATAGTATGTTCAGAGTATATAATTTATTTTTGCAGAGTATAGTAACGAGTACACCCCCCCTCGAAAAACCAGAGTATACTCTAGAGTGCACTCTATCTATATAATTGATTTTAAATGTATAGTATAAAAAGAGTATATATATACTCTAATTATACTCTGCATAGAGTATATATATACTCTATGCATCAATGATGCAAAATGACTTTGCAGTCTTAAAAAAACTATAACAGCATGATTTCAAAGAAAAACCAGGCAAGATGCAATCTTGCGAGGTGTGTGGGGATTTTGAGGTGAGAAGCAGGCTATCGTAAAATAACCTGCCGGGATGGATTCAGTAATTAGTGAGCAAAAAATCCCGCCAGCGAAAGGGCGGGATTCTAGTTTATAACTTAGGATTAGACGGTGGTCTTTTACTAGTATTAACTTTGTCTATTATTTTATACAGCAAAGTCACTAAGGTTATCGCTCCACCACATATACCCCCAAAAACAATAGCGCGCCACACCTGATTTACAGGGTAATAAAACACACCATTGGACAGATAATGCATGATTGAAATTACGCCGCCAACTGCTATCAGCAAAAAAAACACAAAAAGAGAAGAGTAAATAAATAAAATAATGTATGCCAATACACCTTTCATTATTTAGCGCCCTCGTTTTTTTGAGGTGGATTATTTAAATCCTTAATAAAGCCATTTGTAAATTCAGATGTGACCCCTCCAATAAAGTCATACGCAGTACTCGGAATAGGATCGTTTCCAATAGTTTTAGTTACTATAAATGGTGCGTATTTACCTATTGCGCCCCCAAGTCCGGCACCAATACCAGCCCCGGCCAGTGACACTGTATTTGGACCATCAGTAAAGAATGCCCCCCCCATTGCGATACCTGTGTTCGCAAGGACACCACGACCGGGAGCCATCATGCCTGTTGTAAATGAGGTCGCGCTTCCCAGATAGTCCCACGACTTATTCGCATTCTGCGGCTGGTTTAAATCATAGACCTGATAACCACTATTGGCCGCCAGTCCAAGAAGCCCGCCACCAAGAACTTTACCTGCTGACGCAGCAGGCCCCAGATACCATGCCCCGGCAATCATCACACCATCCTGGTAGCCATCCACGATCACTTTCGTGATATTGGTGCTGTCCGGCATATCACCTTTCGCTATCTTATCCAGCCCGGCCTGCTTTTGTTCCGGTGTCAGATTATTGTCCACCGCGTACTTGTTCCATGATGTAGCCGCCGCAGCATTGCTTTCAAAACCATCACCGAAGCTGAGCGCGTTATTCTCAACAACAACTCGTTCCGGTACACATTGCTGCGATGAACACGTTTTTTCCCTCTCCTTTCCGTGAGTTACAGCCGCTTTTGCCTGCTGTACTTCCTGCCCGCCGACTTTTTGCCCCGACGCGCCTTTTTCGCCCGAACACGCTACCGCCCCGGTGAAGATCACCAGGCACAGTAACAGGCTCATCAGACGTGTCAGCTTTTTTGGCATACAGCATCATAACCCATCTTTGTTTTAATGAGTTATGCCGTTTTTATTTTCTGTTCAGGGAGTTAGCGGGATTATACGGGTATAGATGGGATAAGGCCGGAGAGGCCTCTGCGGACCTCAGCTCTGGCTGTATTGTCCGGCTATTTTGCGGGAGGTGTGAAGTACACGCAGGATGCGCACACGAGCGCTTTCTGCCACATACACGATGATGAACGGGAAGTGCGGCACCACCAGTTTACGCTGCTTCTCTGAGCGTCCGGCTTTCACCCCGGCAAGCGGGTTTTCCGCAAGGATAGCCGCCATGCCTGCCAGCCGTTCATCGGCTGCGATGGCGACCAGTGCGCCGGCTTCCCGATTCAGGTACAGGAAGATGTTTTCTCTGTCAGTCTGTGCGCGTTTTTCCCATTCAACCCTGACCGTCACAGCGTACCCCGCGTGGCCTGTTGTTTCAGCGCCTTCATTCGCTTTTCCATTTCATCGTTGCTGATGTACTCGCCTTCACCTGCATCATGGCGGCTGAACGCCTGGGCTATCTGTGTTTCCAGCCAGCCTTCATGCTCGCTGCTCTGATGGCGACGTTCTTCTGCGGCCAGCTCTTCGGCCCGCTGGCGCATCAGCTCTGTAAGGCTCATCTGCTGGCGCTCTGCGGCCTGCATCGCCAGGCGTTTGGTTTCTTCGTCGATTCGGAAGTGGATAGTGCTGCTCATCGCCATAACCTCACGTGGTGTCAGTTGTGTTGTCATTATGATGATTGTCCTCAAGGTTGTCATCCAGGATTCGTGCTTCCCGCTCTGCCGGATGGGTTGAGGCATGAACCGCCTGTAACGCCCGCACCGACACCTGCGTGTATATCTGCGTCGATTCCACGCTGACATGGCCCAGCATCGCCTGTATCCACCGCAGATCTGCGCCGTTTTCCAGCATCTGGGTCGCCATCGCGTGCCGGAACAGGTGACAGCTTCCCTGCGCAACCAGCCCGGAGGCTCTCATATGGTGGCTGACGATGTTAGTGATCCCGTTGGGCGTCAGCCCCTCCACACCATCAAGGGCCACGAACAGCGCCTTACAGTGCGGGTTAACCAGTAACTGTGGCCGGACGTGGTGCAGGTAACGCTGCACCCACCACAGCGCACGCTCGCCCACCGGCACCACCCTGTCCTGCTTTCCCTTGCCCTGAACGATGGTCAGGATGCGGCGGTTTGCATCCACGCTGAACACCTCAAGCCCTGCGGCTTCGCTGCGCCGTATGCCCGTTGACCACAGCACCTCCATCAGCGCACGGTCACGGATGCCGCCGGGCGTGCTCAGGTCAGGCAGCGCCAGCACCTGCTCCACCTCGTCCACGCTCAGGATATAGCGCGGCAGGCGTTTTTCCAGCCTCGGCAGCTCAAGGTCGGCCGCCGGGTTCGCCAGTATCAGGTTCTGCTGCGTCATCCAGCGGAACCACACCTGGATGGGCTGCACCGCCGTGCGCTGGGTCCGGGTGGTCAGCGGCTCGCCGTTGCGCTTGCGGTACTGGTACAGGTGGCGCTGGTAGCGTTCCAGCACCGGACGCGTCACCTCTGCCGGATGGTGCAGCCCGCGCTCTGCCGCCCACTGGACGAACCGGTAGCTGTGGTGCGTCTGCACCTTCAGCGTCGTCTCTGACCAGTTGCGCTCCCGCCGCCACGCCACGAACCGCAGCAGCAGCGCGTACAGGCTCTTCGGGTCTGAGGCCGGGCCGACAGGCTGACGGTACACGTCATCGACCGTCAGCAGACTGCCACGCCGTTTTCGGTTAGCCATGCGTTACCGCCGCTGCGAAGGCGCTGTTGTGGTGATTATCGCTGTGATGATGGGGGGCAGTAGTGTGATGCGGCGCTTGCGGGTTATCACTCTTTACTGCGTTTTCGTTCAGCCCGTCCGGTTGTGGCTCCGGGCCTTGCACCGTGAGGCCTGGAGCTGTCTGCTCTGTACCAGACAACGGGCAGACCTGACCCTGACCTGAACCAGACCTTACGCCATCAGAGGCAGACTTGCGCTCGCTGCCCTCTGTTTTTGAGGCCGCGTTTATCAGCTCGCCCACATCCGGCAGACCGCACAGGTGCGGGGCCTGTGTGTTGTCGCCGTCCCACAGCAGCTCGTAGTGCAGCAGGTGGCCCCGACTCCCGCCGTGCAGCAGCAGGTATTCCATTTCCACCAGGCGCACACAGTGGTTTTTAAGCTGGCTGTCGCTCCACCCGGTACTGGCCCGGATATCACGGCGGGTGAAGCGAACCTCGCCCGGCAGACACTGCTGACGACCCGCCATCTCCCTGACCATCGCCTGTATCAGCAACAGCAGTTTGCGCGTCTGTGGCGGCATTTCATCCAGCGTCCGGCCCAGCACCTCGTGCGCCAGCCGGGTTGCCAGCGCGATATCGGCTTTTGTCACCTCGGTATACTCGATGACCTGCCCGCGATGGGTCGCACGTTTCACCTCCCGCTGGTACTGGTGCAGCAGCGCCACCGCCTGTATCAGCGTCAGGTATTTCATATGGTCGCGCCGGGTGCGGGTTTTGTCGCTGAGGAACGTTAACTGGTGCGCATACGGGTTCACTACTTTCAGCGGCCGCAGCAGCCGCTGGGCGTTCTGATGCAGGGTCGTCAGGTACTGTTTCTCACTCTGCGCCAGCAGACCCTCCAGCGTCTGCCCGTGGCGCTGCATCGCGTGTATCGCCTGCGTCTGCTCCCGGCTCTCGTTCACCGTCAGCACCAGGCAGCGGTTCAGCAGCTCTTCGTCCACGTCGATGGCCGTGGTCGTCAGCATCAGCATCACCGGACCCTGAACGCTGTATTCCCGCGTCACCAGTTCGCCGCTCTGCTCGTTCTTCCCCGTGCTGGCGATGGTCAGCGACCCGTCTGACTGCAGCAGCTTCAGCGCATACGCCGCCTGCCGCACACCTTCTTCCTCGGCGATGGCCAGTATCTTGTGTTGCAGCGAGGTTTCACCCAGGTAGTACAGGCTCTGGCCCGTCATCGCGCTGTACTGCACCCGTTCTTCATCCGGCATCAGCCCCAGCACCGCATCCATCAGCGAAGACTTCCCCGCCGCCGACGAGGACTGGATAAGTACTGCCAGCGGTTTATCCAGCTTGCGCGATACCGCCGCAAGATACCCGGTCAGCAGATTGGTGGACTCACCCACCACACCGCAGGCCGCCAGGTCATCGGTGATACGCGCCGCAAGGTCCGGGGATTTCAGGAGTGCCAGCGCCGCCGCTTCATCGTCAGCGTTCATCGTGATGGCGGTCCTGTTGTCGGTGGCTTCAGACTGTCGCGCCTCGTCCTGTTTCTGCTCCAGCAACAGCAGCAGGCGGCCGCATTCGCGTTTGATAACCGATTGCTCACAGGCCAGCTCTGTTGCCGCCGTGCTGACGTAGTTCTGCCGGCTCCGGGCATGGTACATATCCAGGCTGTCCACATGGACCGCCCCGCTCAGGCTGTCGCGCACCTGCACGTTAACTTTCATCACCTCCGGCTGACGCTGTTTCTGCCAGCCACGTACCCGCCACACGCGCGGACCGCAGGTCAGCAGCAGGTCACCGGACGCGCTCACCTCGTGCGCCACAGTGCCTGTCGTGCTCGCTGACGGTGCGGAGGCCGGGACGGCTAAGGAAGGGCCGTTGTCCGGTGTCCCTGCCACCTCTGACGATGGCGGGGATTCATGGCTGAACACCACGCCGGGGCCACTGCCCTGCCCCAGCCACTTCGCCTGCTGCAGGGCCAGACCCAGCGCCGACTCCGGGCTGCCGCTTTTCAGCGCATATTCATTCGCATCCATCCCCGCCGGGAACGGCACCCGCCACGCCTCCAGCCCACATGCCAGCAGTTCAGTTGCCACACGCTCTGCGCCACGGTCGCCCGCCTCGTCACGGTCATACGCGATAAGCACCCGCTTCACGCCGTGGTAGCGCAGGGCCGTCAGGTGGTCGGGGGTGAAGCCGTTCACCCCGTAAGCCGTGGTGACGTTGCGCAGCCCGGCACACCAGAAGGTCATCGCGTCGATCAGGGATTCACACAGGATGATGTCTGAGGAACCCCGCATCGCCGCTTCGTTCCATACGCCACACAGCGGCGACGGCAGATACAGGTGACGCGAAGATCCTTTCTTGATCTGGTTATCGGCCATTGTTCGCCGTCCGTACACTTGCAGCATTCTGCCACGGTGCGCCACGATGGCAGATTCAGACCATCCCTCTACAGGCATTGTCACGCAGCCACGGAAGTGATCCTGTCGGGTCTGCTCACGCAACACACCCAGCGCGGCCAGACGTTCCCGCAGACGACGGCCCTCTTTGCTCGTCGTTGAAGGCAACAGCCCCGTATCGCCGCTGATACCGTGCGTACCCGCGAACCCCAGCCGGAAGTGACTCACCAGTTCGGGATGCGTCAGGCCACGGTGCGCCAGCCATGCCTGCGCTTCCGGGCTGTCCAGCAGATTGCGGTGATAGAAGTCCGTTACCTGACGCAACAGTGCCTGACCGTCCACGTCCAGATCGACGAGCAGCTGACGCGCTGGCGTCGCTTTTGGCTCCACAGACGGGACAGCTAAGGAAGAAGCGTTACCGTCAGTCCCCGCCAGCCGGGCTTTCAGGAACGCCACCGCCTCCCGAAGCCCCTGCCCGGTGGTGCTCATCTGCCAGTCGATAACCGAGCCTTTGGCCCCGCAGCCGAAGCAGTGGTACAGCCCCTTTGCCGGGGTGATCACGCAGGACGGCGTTTTCTCGTCATGGAACGGGCACAGGCAGACGTAGCTGTCTGCCCCATGTTTTTTCAGCTTATGGCCCTGCGACTGGGCCAGTGTGAGCAACGAGACGTGGCGTTTCAGCTCATCCAGTTCATGCACCGGGATGCGGGCCATAAGCGTACTCCTGTAAAATGCGTCAAGATATATACAATATACTTTTACAGTACACTATAATATACTTACGTCAAGTCAGCTCAACAGGAGGGGTTAGTATCATGGGTAACATTCATCACTGGTTTACTACCATGAGCTTTTCCCAACGCATCGTTGCACTGCGTAAGCAGCGAGGATTGACACAGCAGGGACTGTCCGATGCCACAGGCATTCATGTCCAGCAGATAAAGCGCTATGAAGCTGGTAGCTCTTTACCTACTGCTGACGCCCTCAAGAAGCTGGCGATTGTTTTACATGTCACCTCTGATTTTCTCCTGTTTGAGCCGGGGGAACGTGAGCCAGAAGATGACATGAAGCTTCGGTTTGAAGCCGTTGCGGCAATGTCTGATGAAGACAGGGAGATCGCCAAAGCGGTACTGGATGCAATGATTGTAAAGAGTCAGGTCACGCAAGCTGTTGCCAGAGTAGGCAAAGCGACAGTTAAAAAGATCTGAAGACCGACAGTTAATAAAAAAATAACTATGCGCGATCAGTGCATGGTTTGGGGAGCCTTTTTTTATTTTTAATACAGTAATAAAAACAATACGTTTAAACCTTCTGCATCAGTATGATCCTTCCGCTGTTTATCCCTCCCCTGCTACATCTGATATCCAATAATAAAAACGACGAACACTGACAGATTTTAATCTGGCGGTGTGAAGCGTTGGACAACGAGCAACGCGAGGCGTCAGGGAAATTTAAAGGATTCCCCTTTGGCGTGCAGCTGTATACAGTCTGTAACGTGTCTCTGTCAGATAATGTAACGAAAAACCATATCAGGGAACTTTCGTTAAGTTGCATTAAATTTCATTACTGCCTTTTATTATTTCCATGAGTTACACCAAATAGCGCTGAGTTGATTTAAGCCTCGCAATGGAAAATTTATCAACTGCAGATTCACGCTGTCATTATCCTGAAGTATAAATAACACCTTACTGTAAAATTATTATTTAAAGGATTTTTGAGATTTATTTATACGAATATTATTCACCTTTTTCGTAGAGTCGGATTAGAGTCGTCAATAATATTTATGGGATTCACTGTCTAAAAAATGACGACTCTACTCCCTGTAAAAATCAGAGTGCACTCTAGAGTACACTCTACTTAAAGCCTTGCTACATGTGGGCATACTCTAATCAGACTCCAGAGTGTACTCTAATCAGAGTCTATGTAGAGTCGTCGGCGACTCTGTTTCATTATCCGGCGTTAAAATTACCATAACATTTTCCAGATAACCATTTGAATTTAAACAATAATCATGCAAGATGCAATCTTGCGACGGGTGTGGGGATTTTGAGGTGAGAAGCAGGCTATTGTGAAATAGCCTGCCGGGATGGGTTCAGGTATTACCGGGAGAAGGTAATTTTAATTATATTATTATTTTCATTCACCTACAGGCAAACCACCTCAAACTGTTCAACATAACACCATAAATTATGTCTGGCATCATTCGGAGATCACTGCAAAGATTTTGGTTGGCAGTTTTCAGTTTTTTTTACTGCTCTGACGCTCTTGCAGCCTTGCTTTTATCCACAAGCCTAATCCAAGAGTAAAACCTATAGCTACTCCTTTTTCTAGCGAGATAAAAACGGTCTCTTTCCAGTCAAATAAAAATGAACCGATTTTGAGAAAAACAAAAACAGTCGCTAGTAAACGACCTAAAAAGACTATTATTATAAAGATGAAAATATTACACCCAACAAATATTAAAAACTGAGTTAGATTATTTTTTCTCATCTTGCTTACCTGCTTGATCAAGCAACTCTTTTGTTCCATTACCGAATACTTCGCTTATAGCAGAACCACCAACCGTACCAGTTAAATCTGCTGTAGTATCTTTAACGATACCAGCTGCTTTATCAGTAATTACTTTACCTGCAGCGCCACCGACCACACTCCCGAAGCCAGCCCCAATAACCGAATTCGTCGGGTCTTCTCCTTTAATCCCACTCCCTATTGCAGCACCACCCATATTGATAGGGGTCGAGACGATAATACCTTTTCCTGTTGTCGCTGCTGCTGTTACGCCAGCCATTATCGCATCCACATAACTGAAGGGGTCTTTTCCTGCAAACTGAGCGGCAGAGTTAACTCCAACACCAATTGCGGCATTAGCTGCCATACCTTTCACTGTAAGTCCCAGCACGCTGCCTCCGAACATTACAGGCGCATCACCAATACTGGCGTTGGATTTATGATAACCCCAGGTGTTCATGATGCTCTGGGCTTTAGACATGGCTTCGGAGTCAGGATCTCGTTTCATGTAATCCTGACCAGAGAGCAGACCTGTAACCAGTTGCTGTGCTACCGCTGGCCCGTAAGTATTTTCCATTTCAGAGGCATAAACACGCAGATACCCGGCCAGTTCAGCACGCTCTGTGCTGGTCATTTCTGAAGGATCTTTGGTGAATTTGGATACCAGAGCATCACTGCGTTTATCGGCATTTTCTAATTTCAGCAGGTCATTAGCCGCTTCCAGTGATTTATCGCCGTTCCTGATTTTCTCAATGGCTTTGTCGAGTTTGTCTGAGGATGTGGCACCGAGGAAGTTATTCTCAACAACAACTCGTTCCGGTACACATTGCTGCGATGAACACGTTTTTTCCCTCTCCTTTCCGTGAGTTACAGCCGCTTTTGCCTGCTGTACTTCCTGCCCGCCGACTTTTTGCCCCGACGCGCCTTTTTCGCCCGAACACGCTACCGCCCCGGTGAAGATCACCAGGCACAGTAACAGGCTCATCAGACGTGTCAGCTTTTTTGGCATACAGCATCATAACCCATCTTTGTTTTAATGAGTTATGCCGTTTTTATTTTCTGTTCAGGGAGTTAGCGGGATTATACGGGTATAGATGGGATAAGGCCGGAGAGGCCTCTGCGGACCTCAGCTCTGGCTGTATTGTCCGGCTATTTTGCGGGAGGTGTGAAGTACACGCAGGATGCGCACACGAGCGCTTTCTGCCACATACACGATGATGAACGGGAAGTGCGGCACCACCAGTTTACGCTGCTTCTCTGAGCGTCCGGCTTTCACCCCGGCAAGCGGGTTTTCCGCAAGGATAGCCGCCATGCCTGCCAGCCGTTCATCGGCTGCGATGGCGACCAGTGCGCCGGCTTCCCGATTCAGGTACAGGAAGATGTTTTCTCTGTCAGTCTGTGCGCGTTTTTCCCATTCAACCCTGACCGTCACAGCGTACCCCGCGTGGCCTGTTGTTTCAGCGCCTTCATTCGCTTTTCCATTTCATCGTTGCTGATGTACTCGCCTTCACCTGCATCATGGCGGCTGAACGCCTGGGCTATCTGTGTTTCCAGCCAGCCTTCATGCTCGCTGCTCTGATGGCGACGTTCTTCTGCGGCCAGCTCTTCGGCCCGCTGGCGCATCAGCTCTGTAAGGCTCATCTGCTGGCGCTCTGCGGCCTGCATCGCCAGGCGTTTGGTTTCTTCGTCGATTCGGAAGTGGATAGTGCTGCTCATCGCCATAACCTCACGTGGTGTCAGTTGTGTTGTCATTATGATGATTGTCCTCAAGGTTGTCATCCAGGATTCGTGCTTCCCGCTCTGCCGGATGGGTTGAGGCATGAACCGCCTGTAACGCCCGCACCGACACCTGCGTGTATATCTGCGTCGATTCCACGCTGACATGGCCCAGCATCGCCTGTATCCACCGCAGATCTGCGCCGTTTTCCAGCATCTGGGTCGCCATCGCGTGCCGGAACAGGTGACAGCTTCCCTGCGCAACCAGCCCGGAGGCTCTCATATGGTGGCTGACGATGTTAGTGATCCCGTTGGGCGTCAGCCCCTCCACACCATCAAGGGCCACGAACAGCGCCTTACAGTGCGGGTTAACCAGTAACTGTGGCCGGACGTGGTGCAGGTAACGCTGCACCCACCACAGCGCACGCTCGCCCACCGGCACCACCCTGTCCTGCTTTCCCTTGCCCTGAACGATGGTCAGGATGCGGCGGTTTGCATCCACGCTGAACACCTCAAGCCCTGCGGCTTCGCTGCGCCGTATGCCCGTTGACCACAGCACCTCCATCAGCGCACGGTCACGGATGCCGCCGGGCGTGCTCAGGTCAGGCAGCGCCAGCACCTGCTCCACCTCGTCCACGCTCAGGATATAGCGCGGCAGGCGTTTTTCCAGCCTCGGCAGCTCAAGGTCGGCCGCCGGGTTCGCCAGTATCAGGTTCTGCTGCGTCATCCAGCGGAACCACACCTGGATGGGCTGCACCGCCGTGCGCTGGGTCCGGGTGGTCAGCGGCTCGCCGTTGCGCTTGCGGTACTGGTACAGGTGGCGCTGGTAGCGTTCCAGCACCGGACGCGTCACCTCTGCCGGATGGTGCAGCCCGCGCTCTGCCGCCCACTGGACGAACCGGTAGCTGTGGTGCGTCTGCACCTTCAGCGTCGTCTCTGACCAGTTGCGCTCCCGCCGCCACGCCACGAACCGCAGCAGCAGCGCGTACAGGCTCTTCGGGTCTGAGGCCGGGCCGACAGGCTGACGGTACACGTCATCGACCGTCAGCAGACTGCCACGCCGTTTTCGGTTAGCCATGCGTTACCGCCGCTGCGAAGGCGCTGTTGTGGTGATTATCGCTGTGATGATGGGGGGCAGTAGTGTGATGCGGCGCTTGCGGGTTATCACTCTTTACTGCGTTTTCGTTCAGCCCGTCCGGTTGTGGCTCCGGGCCTTGCACCGTGAGGCCTGGAGCTGTCTGCTCTGTACCAGACAACGGGCAGACCTGACCCTGACCTGAACCAGACCTTACGCCATCAGAGGCAGACTTGCGCTCGCTGCCCTCTGTTTTTGAGGCCGCGTTTATCAGCTCGCCCACATCCGGCAGACCGCACAGGTGCGGGGCCTGTGTGTTGTCGCCGTCCCACAGCAGCTCGTAGTGCAGCAGGTGGCCCCGACTCCCGCCGTGCAGCAGCAGGTATTCCATTTCCACCAGGCGCACACAGTGGTTTTTAAGCTGGCTGTCGCTCCACCCGGTACTGGCCCGGATATCACGGCGGGTGAAGCGAACCTCGCCCGGCAGACACTGCTGACGACCCGCCATCTCCCTGACCATCGCCTGTATCAGCAACAGCAGTTTGCGCGTCTGTGGCGGCATTTCATCCAGCGTCCGGCCCAGCACCTCGTGCGCCAGCCGGGTTGCCAGCGCGATATCGGCTTTTGTCACCTCGGTATACTCGATGACCTGCCCGCGATGGGTCGCACGTTTCACCTCCCGCTGGTACTGGTGCAGCAGCGCCACCGCCTGTATCAGCGTCAGGTATTTCATATGGTCGCGCCGGGTGCGGGTTTTGTCGCTGAGGAACGTTAACTGGTGCGCATACGGGTTCACTACTTTCAGCGGCCGCAGCAGCCGCTGGGCGTTCTGATGCAGGGTCGTCAGGTACTGTTTCTCACTCTGCGCCAGCAGACCCTCCAGCGTCTGCCCGTGGCGCTGCATCGCGTGTATCGCCTGCGTCTGCTCCCGGCTCTCGTTCACCGTCAGCACCAGGCAGCGGTTCAGCAGCTCTTCGTCCACGTCGATGGCCGTGGTCGTCAGCATCAGCATCACCGGACCCTGAACGCTGTATTCCCGCGTCACCAGTTCGCCGCTCTGCTCGTTCTTCCCCGTGCTGGCGATGGTCAGCGACCCGTCTGACTGCAGCAGCTTCAGCGCATACGCCGCCTGCCGCACACCTTCTTCCTCGGCGATGGCCAGTATCTTGTGTTGCAGCGAGGTTTCACCCAGGTAGTACAGGCTCTGGCCCGTCATCGCGCTGTACTGCACCCGTTCTTCATCCGGCATCAGCCCCAGCACCGCATCCATCAGCGAAGACTTCCCCGCCGCCGACGAGGACTGGATAAGTACTGCCAGCGGTTTATCCAGCTTGCGCGATACCGCCGCAAGATACCCGGTCAGCAGATTGGTGGACTCACCCACCACACCGCAGGCCGCCAGGTCATCGGTGATACGCGCCGCAAGGTCCGGGGATTTCAGGAGTGCCAGCGCCGCCGCTTCATCGTCAGCGTTCATCGTGATGGCGGTCCTGTTGTCGGTGGCTTCAGACTGTCGCGCCTCGTCCTGTTTCTGCTCCAGCAACAGCAGCAGGCGGCCGCATTCGCGTTTGATAACCGATTGCTCACAGGCCAGCTCTGTTGCCGCCGTGCTGACGTAGTTCTGCCGGCTCCGGGCATGGTACATATCCAGGCTGTCCACATGGACCGCCCCGCTCAGGCTGTCGCGCACCTGCACGTTAACTTTCATCACCTCCGGCTGACGCTGTTTCTGCCAGCCACGTACCCGCCACACGCGCGGACCGCAGGTCAGCAGCAGGTCACCGGACGCGCTCACCTCGTGCGCCACAGTGCCTGTCGTGCTCGCTGACGGTGCGGAGGCCGGGACGGCTAAGGAAGGGCCGTTGTCCGGTGTCCCTGCCACCTCTGACGATGGCGGGGATTCATGGCTGAACACCACGCCGGGGCCACTGCCCTGCCCCAGCCACTTCGCCTGCTGCAGGGCCAGACCCAGCGCCGACTCCGGGCTGCCGCTTTTCAGCGCATATTCATTCGCATCCATCCCCGCCGGGAACGGCACCCGCCACGCCTCCAGCCCACATGCCAGCAGTTCAGTTGCCACACGCTCTGCGCCACGGTCGCCCGCCTCGTCACGGTCATACGCGATAAGCACCCGCTTCACGCCGTGGTAGCGCAGGGCCGTCAGGTGGTCGGGGGTGAAGCCGTTCACCCCGTAAGCCGTGGTGACGTTGCGCAGCCCGGCACACCAGAAGGTCATCGCGTCGATCAGGGATTCACACAGGATGATGTCTGAGGAACCCCGCATCGCCGCTTCGTTCCATACGCCACACAGCGGCGACGGCAGATACAGGTGACGCGAAGATCCTTTCTTGATCTGGTTATCGGCCATTGTTCGCCGTCCGTACACTTGCAGCATTCTGCCACGGTGCGCCACGATGGCAGATTCAGACCATCCCTCTACAGGCATTGTCACGCAGCCACGGAAGTGATCCTGTCGGGTCTGCTCACGCAACACACCCAGCGCGGCCAGACGTTCCCGCAGACGACGGCCCTCTTTGCTCGTCGTTGAAGGCAACAGCCCCGTATCGCCGCTGATACCGTGCGTACCCGCGAACCCCAGCCGGAAGTGACTCACCAGTTCGGGATGCGTCAGGCCACGGTGCGCCAGCCATGCCTGCGCTTCCGGGCTGTCCAGCAGATTGCGGTGATAGAAGTCCGTTACCTGACGCAACAGTGCCTGACCGTCCACGTCCAGATCGACGAGCAGCTGACGCGCTGGCGTCGCTTTTGGCTCCACAGACGGGACAGCTAAGGAAGAAGCGTTACCGTCAGTCCCCGCCAGCCGGGCTTTCAGGAACGCCACCGCCTCCCGAAGCCCCTGCCCGGTGGTGCTCATCTGCCAGTCGATAACCGAGCCTTTGGCCCCGCAGCCGAAGCAGTGGTACAGCCCCTTTGCCGGGGTGATCACGCAGGACGGCGTTTTCTCGTCATGGAACGGGCACAGGCAGACGTAGCTGTCTGCCCCATGTTTTTTCAGCTTATGGCCCTGCGACTGGGCCAGTGTGAGCAACGAGACGTGGCGTTTCAGCTCATCCAGTTCATGCACCGGGATGCGGGCCATAAGCGTACTCCTGTAAAATGCGTCAAGATATATACAATATACTTTTACAGTACACTATAATATACTTACGTCAAGTCAGCTCAACAGGAGGGGTTAGTATCATGGGTAACATTCATCACTGGTTTACTACCATGAGCTTTTCCCAACGCATCGTTGCACTGCGTAAGCAGCGAGGATTGACACAGCAGGGACTGTCCGATGCCACAGGCATTCATGTCCAGCAGATAAAGCGCTATGAAGCTGGTAGCTCTTTACCTACTGCTGACGCCCTCAAGAAGCTGGCGATTGTTTTACATGTCACCTCTGATTTTCTCCTGTTTGAGCCGGGGGAACGTGAGCCAGAAGATGACATGAAGCTTCGGTTTGAAGCCGTTGCGGCAATGTCTGATGAAGACAGGGAGATCGCCAAAGCGGTACTGGATGCAATGATTGTAAAGAGTCAGGTCACGCAAGCTGTTGCCAGAGTAGGCAAAGCGACAGTTAAAAAGATCTGAAGACCGACAGTTAATAAAAAAATAACTATGCGCGATCAGTGCATGGTTTGGGGAGCCTTTTTTTATTTTTAATACAGTAATAAAAACAATACGTTTAAACCTTCTGCATCAGTATGATCCTTCCGCTGTTTATCCCTCCCCTGCTACATCTGATATCCAATAATAAAAACGACGAACACTGACAGATTTTAATCTGGCGGTGTGAAGCGTTGGACAACGAGCAACGCGAGGCGTCAGGGAAATTTAAAGGATTCCCCTTTGGCGTGCAGCTGTATACAGTCTGTAACGTGTCTCTGTCAGATAATGTAACGAAAAACCATATCAGGGAACTTTCGTTAAGTTGCATTAAATTTCATTACTGCCTTTTATTATTTCCATGAGTTACACCAAATAGCGCTGAGTTGATTTAAGCCTCGCAATGGAAAATTTATCAACTGCAGATTCACGCTGTCATTATCCTGAAGTATAAATAACACCTTACTGTAAAATTATTATTTAAAGGATTTTTGAGATTTATTTATACGAATATTATTCACCTTTTTCGTAGAGTCGGATTAGAGTCGTCAATAATATTTATGGGATTCACTGTCTAAAAAATGACGACTCTACTCCCTGTAAAAATCAGAGTGCACTCTAGAGTACACTCTACTTAAAGCCTTGCTACATGTGGGCATACTCTAATCAGACTCCAGAGTGTACTCTAATCAGAGTCTATGTAGAGTCGTCGGCGACTCTGTTTCATTATCCGGCGTTAAAATTACCATAACATTTTCCAGATAACCATTTGAATTTAAACAATAATCATGCAAGATGCAATCTTGCGACGGGTGTGGGGATTTTGAGGTGAGAAGCAGGCTATTGTGAAATAGCCTGCCGGGATGGGTTCAGGTATTACCGGGAGAAGGTAATTTTAATTATATTATTATTTTCATTCACCTACAGGCAAACCACCTCAAACTGTTCAACATAACACCATAAATTATGTCTGGCATCATTCGGAGATCACTGCAAAGATTTTGGTTGGCAGTTTTCAGTTTTTTTTACTGCTCTGACGCTCTTGCAGCCTTGCTTTTATCCACAAGCCTAATCCAAGAGTAAAACCTATAGCTACTCCTTTTTCTAGCGAGATAAAAACGGTCTCTTTCCAGTCAAATAAAAATGAACCGATTTTGAGAAAAACAAAAACAGTCGCTAGTAAACGACCTAAAAAGACTATTATTATAAAGATGAAAATATTACACCCAACAAATATTAAAAACTGAGTTAGATTATTTTTTCTCATCTTGCTTACCTGCTTGATCAAGCAACTCTTTTGTTCCATTACCGAATACTTCGCTTATAGCAGAACCACCAACCGTACCAGTTAAATCTGCTGTAGTATCTTTAACGATACCAGCTGCTTTATCAGTAATTACTTTACCTGCAGCGCCACCGACCACACTCCCGAAGCCAGCCCCAATAACCGAATTCGTCGGGTCTTCTCCTTTAATCCCACTCCCTATTGCAGCACCACCCATATTGATAGGGGTCGAGACGATAATACCTTTTCCTGTTGTCGCTGCTGCTGTTACGCCAGCCATTATCGCATCCACATAACTGAAGGGGTCTTTTCCTGCAAACTGAGCGGCAGAGTTAACTCCAACACCAATTGCGGCATTAGCTGCCATACCTTTCACTGTAAGTCCCAGCACGCTGCCTCCGAACATTACAGGCGCATCACCAATACTGGCGTTGGATTTATGATAACCCCAGGTGTTCATGATGCTCTGGGCTTTAGACATGGCTTCGGAGTCAGGATCTCGTTTCATGTAATCCTGACCAGAGAGCAGACCTGTAACCAGTTGCTGTGCTACCGCTGGCCCGTAAGTATTTTCCATTTCAGAGGCATAAACACGCAGATACCCGGCCAGTTCAGCACGCTCTGTGCTGGTCATTTCTGAAGGATCTTTGGTGAATTTGGATACCAGAGCATCACTGCGTTTATCGGCATTTTCTAATTTCAGCAGGTCATTAGCCGCTTCCAGTGATTTATCGCCGTTCCTGATTTTCTCAATGGCTTTGTCGAGTTTGTCTGAGGATGTGGCACCGAGGAAGTTATTCTCAACAGCGTTCTTACCCGCCAGTGCCCCCGCAACAACATTAGCACTGCTATCACCCACTACGCCACCAACCAGTCCTGCCGCCAGGGTACCCAGCGCACTGATGGTCTGACGTTGTTCTTCCGTCAAGTCGTTGCGGTCGATACCGGGGTACATCTGTTGGGCGATAAATTCCCCCATCACTGCGCCGCTGGCTCCAGCCAATGCACTGTTGCCATTGACCGCAGCTGTCACCGCACCGAGAACCGCGTGGGCCATCAGGTTGGCCTCGGTGTTCACTATCTTGCCGTCCGCACTGGTGGTCATATTGTGGATGACTTCCGCCAGATACGGTGCACTGGCTCCCGCCAGGGCTTTAGCCATATCACCGCCTGCAAGCCCCTGAATGGCCGCCGTTGCCGCCTGGATACCTTGCTGTAGTGCACTACCGGTGCCATATTGCTTCATGGCATCTTTATACTCTTTGGTTTCACGAAGTTGCTCAGTTGTCTTGTCCGGGTACTTCTCTTTCGCCGCTTTCAGCCCGTTGATATCCCCCTGCGTCCGGGCAATATCTGCCGCCTGGCTACCGATCTCACCGATCAACTGTGCTTCCCTTAACCGGTTCTGTTCTTTCTCTTTATCAAAGATTTTGTTCAGACCCGGATTCGCATTCTCGACATCACGGCTCAGCCCAGCCACGTCTTGCTTCTGGTTGGCCTGGTCACGAATGGTGATGGTGCCATCACTGACTGCCGACTGGGTTGTTGAACTGGCGCTGCCGCTGCCATTCACCCCGGTCAGGAGACCATTCGCCATATTCCCCGCGAACTGCCCGCCGATGCTACCACCCGAGCTGATACCCACACTCTGATGCTCAACGTCGTACCTGGCCTTGTTCTCGATGTTGCTGAAACCCAGCGTACCGGTATCCAGTTTATTCTTGTCCGCTGTGGCGGTAGAGCCGATAACTGCCCCGTTGAGTTGGGTATGCTCACCCACGGTAATGTCGAAGCCACCTTTTCCGGCGAACACCCCGGTCTGCTCCTGCACCGCATCGTAAGTGGAGTGCATCCTGTCACGGCTCAGATTGACCGAACCACTGGCAGAACCGAAACCGACGCTACCGCCTGCGCTGGCGTTCTGCTGCTTCGAGTCGTAGTTGTCGCTGTCGCGCTCACTGGTTAAGGTCAGGTTGCGGCCCACATCCATCGTCACCTTCTCACCGCTCACCTGTGCTCCTGTGAGGGTGGTGTCGCGGCCGCTGGTGATATTGAGGTTGTTACCGGCGTTCAGCGTGGTCTCGGTATGGGTCAGCATATTGCCGCTTTCCGAACCTTTTCCCTTGTTCACGCTGGCATTCAGCGTCAGGCCGTTCTTGCCCTGGCCGAAGTTCACACCCACACCCACCGAGCCACCCTGGCTTTCGCTCCTGCCATCCACCGTCTGGGTGTTCCGGGCTGAAAGCAGATTGACGTCCCGCGCCGCATTGAGGTTGATATCCTTCCCGGCCTGCAACTGGCTGCCCTGGACATTGATATCGGTGCCGGTCGAGCGGATGTTCAGATTGTTGCCTGCGGTCAGGGTGCTGCCCTGGCTTTGCGATTGCACCGTAGTCTGCTCAGATTTTGACGACTGGCTGCCCCAGGAGAGGTTCAGCCCCACCAGGCTGGTATTTTCATCTCCGGCGTTGTGCACTTCATTCGCCTGCGCCGCCTGTACCCCGCTCAATGCCGCTTTCATCCCCTGCAAGGCAGCGAGACGCCCGTTACTCTCCTTGCTGGCGTCACTGGCGCTCGATACTGCAGAACTCACGGCACTGCCCACCGTACCGGACAGCGCCAGCGTCAGGCCACTTTGCTTCTGCTCCACCACATGCTTCCGGGTGCTCTGATTTTCTGCGGCAAGGACATTAACTTCCTTGCCGGTCAGGTTGATGTCTTTTCCGGCCAGCACATCAGAACCCTGTACCGTCAGGCTATTACCCGCATTCAACGTGACATTCCCCTGGGTGCTGCCCACCGTGCTGCCGACGCTGGTCCGGGATTTGCCATCATCGGTGGTTTTGGTGTCACTGGTGCCGTAGCTGAAGCCAATGCCGCCAGTGCCGGACAGGCCGCTTTTCTTCTCCTGCAGCATATGGGTTTCATCGCGCTGTTCGGTCGCCGCCTGCAGGTTCAGGTTGTTACCGGCGGTTAAATTGACATCCTGCGTAGCCGCCACGCTGCTGCCCGTGACGGTTAAATCACGTCCAGCCTGCATGCTCACCGTGTCGCCGCTCAACTGGCTGCCATTGACAGTCTGCTGGCTAATGGTGTCCCGCGACTCGGTGGTGGTTTTCGAGAGCATGCCGCTGCTGCCGGTCGCCTTGTAATGCTGGTCCAGCGTGTTGGTATCAACGCCATGCTGAATGTTGATATCGTTACCTGCCGCCACACTGAGCTTATCACCGGCAGAGACGTTGCCTGCGGTGATATTCACATCTTGTCCGGCTCCCAGTTGCACGTTACCTGCACCGACGATTTCACTGCCGACCTGCTGGCTGCTGGAGTGGTGCTGCCAGTTGTCGCCCCAGTTGAGGTTGTCTGTGCTGCCGGTAGTCACCGTATTGAGGTTGAGATCACGCCCTGCCGTGATGGAGGTGCTGCCGCCTTCCCCGCTATTCACAATCTGCGCCGCCGTCAGATTCACATCGCGCCCTGCCTGCAATGCCAGCGTACCATCCGGCTGCTGCACATATAGCCCGGCGACGCGATCCAGCGTAGTGCGTGCAAAATCGCCACCGGCGCTCTTGGCGCTGCGGGTGGTGGTGGTGGCGTTGATATCCCGCCCGGCGGTTGCGGTGAGGCTTTGTTGCCCGGCGATCACCCCACCGACATTACTGATGTCGGTCCGCGCCTTCAGCGCGACATCGTTCCCCTGGATCAGGCCGCCCAGGTTGCTGATGTTTTCTGCCAGGATCTGCGTACTTTGCTGGCCGTTGATGCGCCCACTGTTAGTCAGATTGCCGCTCAGGTTCAGGCCGATGGTTTTTCCGGCAAGCAGTGCGCCGCTGCCATCCAGATCCCCTGCCTTGACGGAGGCATACACCTGTGGCACCAGTACCTGACGGGTACTTCCGTCCGGCAGGGGCACGGTCTGCGCCACCATCCAGACGATATCGCCCGTCAGCAAGGCCATCTGTTCAGCGGTGAGCGCCACACCCAGCGTCAGATTGTATTTCTTGCCGAACTCCACCCCGTTGTTCATCAGGGCCTTGTACTGCTCTTCGTCGTTCTGGAAGCCGTCGAGGTAACGGTTACCGCTCAGAGCGATCACCTGTTCACGGATCAGCCGCTGCTCGTAATAGCCATCCCCCAGGCGTTTCAGCACGTTGTTCGGATCGGTGGTGAAGGCGTTCATCATGTAATCCGAGCCCAGCCACTGTTTCTTGTCCGTGAAGCGCGGATCGGTTTCCACCAGATACGGGCTGCTGTCCGGTCGTACCCGGAACAGGCTGTTGTCCGGCAGGCGGGTGTTTGGTCCCACCAGACGCACCACCTTACCGGAGTCCCCGAGGTTCACCTCGAAGGTTTTGCCTGCTGGCAGAGTAATCGCCCCCGGCACCACCGGCAACAGGTTACCTGCGCCCGGCCCGGCAATTGGCGTGGCATTAATGCCCACTGCCCCCTGGATATCGCCATTAATATCGGCCTGCTGCTGGGCATCAATCACCAGATTGCTGCCCTGGCTCTGGGTGTATTCTGCCAGCGTACTCGGTTTCAGGGTGATGGCCTGGATCACCGTCGGTGGTTTATAGGCGGTCACATCGACATTGGAAGAGTCTCCGCCTTTACTCTGATGGCGTGAATAGTAGGTAGCGGTGCCCACATCGTTGATCTGGCGGTTGGCCTCCACCTCGACGTTATTCAGCGATCCGCCCTGGAGCGCCAGTGCCCCACCGGCGATGATCTGGCTCTTGTCATTCAGCACGCTGCCCGCATTGATGCTGAGATTGCCCCCGACCAGGATTTTGGCAGGGTCAGACTCTTTCACCCGATCTTCTGTGATGGTGCGGGTGTAGTCGTAGCGGGTAAAACGGTCTCCGTCGGTGGTGTGGCAGATCACCCCTTCGATACACAGGATATTGACTTCGTCCTTGTAGATATAAATGGTGTAGTCTTTGTCGTTATAGCGCACGCCGTTATTCAGACGCGCCACTTCGTACTCGGAAACGTGCTCCTGGGAAACCAGCACGCTTTCCAGCGAGAAATGGTCATTGATGTTGTTGATTTGCGCGATATTGAGCGCCATATCCCCGGCAGATTCAATAGTGGAACTGTGGTTGTTGAGTACCCCGCCCTGGCCGATGGCCTGATAGCTGCCATCCAGCGCCCCGCCAATCGTCATAAAGCCGTCGCTGTAAATCAGCGCATGGTCGTAGTTGTTGAGGGTGCCGCCCCCCAGATCCAGGCGCTGACGCGCGGCAATCGTCGCCGCCTGGCCGTTCTCCGCCTGGTTGTTCAAGGTTCCCGCCTGGATAGCTAACGCATCGCCATAAATACGGCCACTGCCGATATTGTTGACGGCGGTGCTGTTGAGGCGGGTATAAAAACCGTCAATCAAGCCATAGTTGGTCAGGGTCTGGGTGGCGGTGAGTTGCGTGGTACCTGCGCTGATTTCCGCAGCGGTACTGTTGAACAGGTTGGTGGCGACCAGATCAAGTTTGTTACCCGCCTGGATCAGCGACCGGTTGGTCAGAGTACCCTTGGTGGTCAAGCCCAGGTCATGACCTGCCTGGACTGACCCGGTATTGAAGAAATCCTGCACCAGCGTGAGCGACATGTCCCCCAGCGACAACAGCGAGCCGTCGCCGGTCAGAGAACCACTGGTGAGATTCAGTTGCTGACCCGCTTCCATGGCACCGGCTCTATTGGTGACTTGTTGGGCCAGGGTGTGCAGGCTATTCTGCGCACTCAACAGCCCCGAGGTGTTGTTCAGGCTGCCGCTCAGATTAAGCGTCAGCGCATCATCGACGCGCAATGCACCCTGGCTGTTATCAACATCCTGCGCACTCAGCGTCAGGCTGCCGCCCTGGATGCCATTTTGTGCACCGAGGGTATTCTGGTTGAGAATAGTGGCAGCGTTCAGGGTGACCTTCAGTGCCCCCTGGATCAGCCCGGCCCTGTTGTCGATAACGGACTGAACCGCGTTAAGCGCCATATTACCCAGCGCCTGGATCTGGCCCTGCTGGCTATTGATGTTGCTGGCTGTGAGATCCAGTGTCCCTTTACTGAACAGGTTACCCTGCAGGCTGTTATCGAACGCGGCGGTATTGAGCGCCATCGCCCCGCCGGAAGCCAGCAGCCCATACTGGTTATTCGCATCTGCGGAGGTCAGCGACAGGTCACCCTGCGCACTGAAGGTGCCGTGCTGGTTATCCAGCCCGTCCCCCTGAGTATTCCACTGTAAATTCTGCCCGGACTGCAAGGTACCCCAGGCGTTATTCAGCGCCTGCGTCAGGGCATTGATACTGCCCAGTGCAGCGATCTGGCCCTGTTGGTTATTGACGGCCCCGGAGGTCAGGGTCAGTTGCTGATTACCGATCAGAACACCCTGCTGGTTATCCAGCGCAGCGGTTTTAAGCGTCAGCGAACCCTGGCTGGTGATGCCCCCCTGGTCACCGCTGCGGGTGTTGATGAGGGTCCCCCCCTGGGTGTCAATCGCCAAATCAGCAGCGCTTTGCAGCAAGCCGCCGTCATCGTTCAGGAGCCCGGTGTTAAACAGTGACAGATTACTGAGGGAAGCCAGTTGGCCGCCCCGGTTATCCAGTAAGCCGGTGCGCAGTAACGTATCGCCACCGCCCACCAGTTTGCCCTGACGGTTATCCACTGCACCGCTGGCAAGCGATAGCGCGCCAGTTGCGCCGATCAACCCACCTGCCGAGTTGTCGAGTGTCTGGCCGTGCGTGTTCAGCGTCAGTACCGCACCGGACTGAATGTTCCCCGCCTGGTTGTTGAGAACGCCGCTGCTGAGCGTCAGCCCCTTGTCTGCCAGGATTTTGCCTGCGGCATTATTGAGTGTGCCGGTCCGGGCATTCAGGGTGCTGGCAGCAATCTGGCCGTTGCGGTTGTCGAGGTTGCCGGTCGCAAGCTGCATATCACCTGCGCTGACAATGCCGCCCTGTGCGCCGCTGTTGCGGTTCAGCACCTCGGCTCCGCGACTGTTCAGACTCAGGGTGGAACCCGCCTGCATCAGCCCACCGGTGTTATCCACCGCACCGCTGAGCGAGATCAAACGACCATCGGCGGCAATCAGACCATCGCGGTTGTAGAGCGCACCGTCCAGGGTCAGCGTTACATCGTGCTTGTCGGCAGCAATCAGCTGGCCTTGCTGGTTGTTCAGGGTTCCCGCCGTCAGCGATAACGCACCGTTGGAGAAGATTTCCCCTTCCTGATTGTCGAGCAGGTCGGTAACATTCAGGTTCAACGTGCCGCTGCCGGTCTGAGTCATCTGCCCGCCACGGTGCGACAGGCTACCGGCATTAAGGGTAATATTTCCCGCCTGGGTGGTGGTGTTATCCAGTTGCAGTTGGGTACCGCTGAGCGCCAGACTGCCGTTGGACAGTACCGCGCCCTTATCACCGTTCATCTGTGTAGCCTGAATGATCAGCGCACCGTCACCAGCATGCACAAGGGTGCCTTGCTGGTTGTTGAGATTCGCCGTGTTGAGCGTCAGGTTTTTACTGTTGCTGGCGATAGTACCTGCACGGTTGTTGATGCTGCTGACGTGGGATAGCGTCAGATCCTGCTGCTCGAGCTGCTGCACGGTACCCTGCTGGTTAGACAAGCTATTGGCAGTCAGGGAAAGCTGGTCGGCACTGAGTTTACCGCCGTCGTTATTGAGCATCCCGCCGGTACGTGCAGAGAGTGTTTGTGTGGCCGCCAGATTGGCCCCGGCGGTGCGGATATCACCCACCGTGGCCTGGAGAACGATGTTGTTGCCGTAGGTCTGGCTGCCGCTGAAATCCAGCGCGGTGCCGGTAGCGGACAATTGCCCTGCTGCGGAGTTCTGGCCGTTGGCGTTGAGCTGACCCTGGCTGTTGAGCGTCAGGTTACCGCTGCTACCGAGTTTCCCATTGCTGGCCATCCCTGCTGCCAACACCCCTTGTGCGGTGCTGTTAATGCTGGCTGTGGTAAGTGTGGTGTTGCCCTGTGCGGCCAGAATGCCGCTGTTGGTCAGTGCGCTGCGGCTCTGCACCTGGGTATCTGCCCCGGCGTACAGCTTGCCGCTGTTATTGATATCCCCGGTGGTCGTCACCTGGACGGCCTGAGAAGCGTTAATCGCCCCGCTGTTGGTGAGCATCCCATCCGCATTGACCACCACGTCACCAGCGATGGCATTGAGCGCCCCGGCATTGTGCACGCCCACCCCGGCCTCGGTGCCCAGCAGGCGGATTTTATTGGCGTACATGCCGCCCAGTTGTGACACATCCACCGCCACCTGTGGACGGGGGTCGCCGTCAGCGGTCTTTGCTGCGACAGTTTGATGTGCGGCATCCACCTCGTTGCGCCCGGTGGTCACCGCCAGATCGTTGGCCCACAGCCCGGCATTGATTTTGACCGAACGCGCAATCAGATCGGTATGATCCTGCAGGCTGCTGTCCAGCCCCTTGCCCTGTATGACGATTTCACCGCGTTCGACGTTATAGCCGGTCAGTTGGCCGTTGGTCATCTGCGCCTGACCGGTGGTGAGCGTGGCGCGGTTGGCGTTGATAAAGCCACAGCCGCTACAAGTAATACCTGCCGGGTTGGCGATCACCACCTGCGCTTTCTGCCCGGCCACTTCGATAAAACCGTTCAACTGGCTTGGGTTACTGGCATTGACTTCATTGAGAATGACTTTGGCTTCGCCTTTTGCCAGCCACGGGTTGGCGGTGACCATGCCAGCGATCTGGGTCTGGGTGTTGAGGTGGCTGTTATTGAGCACCACGCCCTTATTATCGATGTCGAACTGACTGTAGACGTTGCGCGAAACGCCCTCTGCGCTTGGCGTCTGGATATTGACCTGTGGCGTGCCGTTGGCACTGCTGATAATGGTCGGCTGCTGGTTACCCGGTGCACTGCCATCGGCCACGATGTTGGCCTGCACCGGCTGTATAGCCCCCAGGGCCAGTAGCACCGCAAAACTCAGTCCATGAACTTTACCTATCATCTGGCTGAGGGTATGACCGGTACCCGACGGCGACGATGCGGCCCCCGCACGGCCAGCCCCGGCGATATCGGGCACCACCATCAGCATGCCACGCGCCTGGTTGAAAATGAGTCGGTATAAATTCTTGTTCACAACAACGTCCCTGCAGAAAATGTGGAAGTGAAAAGTTAGTTTTTTTATCTACCCCAATGGCCTCAAGCGACAGCATAGTGGCCTGTCGCTTCAGGTCATTAATCCCGGCGAAAACCGGGATGTCTGGCATCAGAAGCGATAGCCGATCCCGATATTGAAGCCGTTGATAGCATGAGATTTACTGCCGTCATCCAGGCTGGAGCCTTCATAACCGATATCCACCGCCATATTTTCAATCGGGTTAATCTGCAGACCCACACCGTACATCAACGAGGTTTTGTTGATGTTGCCGGTTTCCGTGCCCATATAGCGATAAGAGCCGGATTCGTAGTTGGTCCAGGAGGAGCTGTAATCCACTTTGTTGCGATTGAACCCCAGCAGGCCATAGACGCTGAAAAACTCGTTAAAGCGGTAAGCCGGGCCGACAGACAGCGAGTAATATTTGATGTCTACCTTGTTGTCGATGATATCGCGCGCCAGAAGGTAGGAATCATTGTCATTCCCATTCATATAAGTGAATGAACCGATAACGCTGACCGGTGAATCCCACTCATAGCGATACTTGATGTTCACCCCGTTGATATTGTGCAAGCCCTGCACCTTGCTCTGCGCATAACCCAGAGAAACGGTTTGCTGAGCGGCATGTGCCAGCGAACTCAAGCCCAGAGTAGCGACCAACGCCGAGGTCATCAATAACGCTTTCATTGTTTTATCCTTTTTAGTGTGTGCTTGCCTTAGCCGCGGTTTTACGTCGTCCCTAACCCTGTCGCTCATCGGCGTGCGGGGTTTCGGGCAGAGAAACAGATAAGGGATTGGCCACACGCCAGGCACGAGCCTGCGCTTGACTGACCTGGTCACCCTTGAAATTCATCACGCGTTTACCGCGTTGTACACCACGGTGATAAAGGGAACGAAAACAGTGCTCAGGGAACAGCACGGCCCCTACCAGGCGGCGCATCACCCGGACATCGCCAAACGGCGCGATCCAGTCACGGAGCCACAGGCGATCGCCGCTGGCCCAGTCATCTTCCTTCACCAGAATGGCCGGTTGCGTGAGATAGCGCGCTTCCGCCTCCGCGCTCAGCCACATCCAGCTGAGGAAAAACAGCGGCTGTGTACCCCGGCTGACCAGCATATAGTGCTGGTGTTTGATAATCGGCAACAATACCGTGGGCAACGCATGCAATGGCAGATCCCGGTGCTGTGACGAGTGCATCCACAGCCACACGGCGGCCCCGAGCACCTCGGCTTCACTGAGATCCCCACCTAACATCAACGGCGCATGGACGTCATAAGCACCTGTCTGCATAGTCCTGCCCTCAGAAATCCCAGTTCAGGGTAAAGCCCAGCGTCAACGGGCTGGTCTTGAAGCCATCCGGTCTGGAGAGCGGTACACCGGCAAACAGATCATAACGCGTCTTTAAGGCGCTGCCGCGCATACCGAGCACGCTACCGGCCAGGTTGGTTCCCGCCAGGTTTTCGGTGCCACGGCCGCTGACGTGACCGTAATCTGCCCCCAGATACAGTTCCTGGTTCGGCACTGGCGTGCTCCAGGCCAGCTCATTGCGCACCGACCAGCCCGCACTGGCATTGAGAGTACGTTCTCCGTCAAAACCGCGCACCGTAAAGCGGCTGCCGATGGCAAACTGGTCCTGCGGCGTCAGCGGGGTGCTGCTCATCTGGCGCTGATACTGAACGTTGTAACGGAAGGTCTGTTTGCCCAGCGCAAACGGCACATTAAGTTGGCTGGAAAGCTGTATAATCTTGCTAAGTGCAGTGGCATCGCCATACGACTCTTCCGGCGCAGGCAATGCCCCGAACCAGCGGGTGCCACGCTGATAGCTGATACCGGCGTCCAGTGTCGCCTGCTGGATAAAGTGGCGGTGTTGCAGCCCCATACGCCAGCCTGCAGTGCGGCGGCGCTGTACTTCCACTTCGGTGTCATTGATGTAGTTCTTCGACCCGCGCGTCAGGATATCGTAGGTGAAGGTAGTTTTCTGATTGCTGCTACGGTGCAGGACGCGGCTCAGTTGCACCGTCAGGTTCTGGCTGTCGCCGCTGTAACGGTAATCGCTATTCAGCCCGGCCACGGTCTGGTGATAGTTGTAGTCGTTGGCAGTCACCGACAGCATCGCGTAGCGGAACGGCACCGAGTAATGGGCGGTGAGGTTATTGCTGCCCTTGTCATTACCGGGTTGCAGCGCACGGGTACCGGAGATGTAGAACAGGTCGCTGAGCGACAGCGGGTTATCCAGCGAGAAGGTCAATCCGCCCTGGTAACGCCCGGTACTGCGGGTGCCGGAATCGTCCAGCGACGCACCCAGCCGCCATATTTTGGCCTGCTGCCAGTTGAGCTGAATATCACTTTCGCCGGGTTTTTCACCGGGGACAATTTCCATCCTGGCCTGTACGGTCGGCAGGCGCTGCAGGTTCTCCAGGCCTTGCTCAATGCCGCGCAAATCCAACAATTGACCGGATCGCGGCGGGAACGCATTGAACAGCGTGATATAGCTCCCGCTGTCCGGCGTCAGTTTCACCTGACGGATGAAACCAGGCAGGATGTTCAGCTTCAATGTCCCTCGTTTTAAGTCTTGCTGCGGGGCCAGCACGCGGGTGGTGATATAGCCGTGGTCCACCAGGCGATTCTGCATCGTGCTCATCAGGAGATTGATGCCCTTGCCGCCCAGACACTGGCCCTGCGTCTGATTGGCGATGCGTTGTAACGGTAACCAGCGTGGCAAGGCTTCCTGACCACTCAGTTCCACGCGATCGATATTGAAGCAGGTTTTTTCTGTGGGGAAAACAAGATGAGAGGGAGAGGACGCTTTCTCAGAAAGACGGATATCCGGTGCTTTTGGTGTAAGAGCCTCGTCTCGGGCTTTTTGCTGCTGCTCCTGCAGCTGAAACTGCCGTGTGGCATCCTGTTGAAGCAGGTTTTGCAGGATAAACGGTTCATCGCCAGTGGGTGCCGCAGAGACGGGGACAACACCGGACAACATCGCTGAAATACAGACAACACAAAAAGAATGCTTACGTATCCGTGAGCGACGCTGAACATCCATGTCGATATAACCCTTACACAATCGCATTATCTTTTAAAATGGAAACAAAGGACTGAATATAACCGATATGGCTGCATTGATTCATTCCATAAAAACCTTTGTTATTCAGTAAAATAACGCAAAGCAATCGTCTTGCAAAGAGGGTTTTATGCTGCCATTCATGGCGGTAACTGCCACATTCCCTCCGTAAAAAGTATATCTGACCAGTCAAATGCGATCATACCCCTCTGAAATGAAGGACAGACATCTTTTCTGGGTGCAGGGGCTGAACACCGCGGTCAGGCGTAAGATGGTGCTGTCGTCCTCTGTTTCGCGTACCACCACGATATCCGGTGTGATGGTGTAGTCGCTGCCGAGAGCTGCCGCCAGTTCTGGAGCGGCCTTGGAGGACCGGTGAACGTAGCGCCCTTAGAGGGCGAGCGTCACGGCTCTGCCGTTCCGATGGTGTTCATGCCCGGCTCACGGCCTTATACTCTGCGGTATGTTAATACCCGAAGGATATCTCCAGCATGCCGCGCAACAAATCTCCGAAAAAACGTAAACAGCACAAACCCGGAAAACCCGGCAGGTCTCCTGCTGACGGGCGTATCCCGTACCGACGCTACCCCAAACGTTTCATGGTCTCCGCGCCTCCTGAGCACGGCCATGAGACCCCGCATGAGTTCTTTTATGACAGTCCCGAAGAAGCCATACAGCACTGCGTCCGCCTTGGGCCTCAGTTTTTTCTCGACACGCTGAACTATCCGCCCCTGGTCACGGTTATCCGGGGTTTTGAGCAGCATCCCGGTGATGCTGAGAGGGCCGGATACGACTGTACCGATGGCGCAATGACTGAAAGCATGCCCGTGGATCAGTTCATGACCTGTACAGAGCTGGGGATAATGCCGGTGTCCTTCGACCCATGGGACAAATCCACCGACAACTGGGCTGACAGACCCGACGAACTCGACTGCGACTGCGACTGCGACTGCGACTGCGACTGCGACTGCGACTGCGACTGCGACTGCGACTGCGACTGCGACTGCGACTGCGACTGCGGGCAGTATGTCGATTTTAGTTTCACCGGCAAGATACCCGGCCTGTAATACCCCGGATGTATATCCCGCGTCCCGCAAAACTCCTCTTCACCGTCGATGACGGCTGGAACAGGTACCTCGGTTCAAATGGCGACAGCGTCAGCCTCTGGACCCGTCTCTGCGTTGAGCGCATGCTCGCCTGCGGGACCACTGAGATGGGTGTTCGTCGTTTTTGCTGTTCGTCACCCGGTTGCACCCACTCCCGCTTTTTCTGCCAGAGCTGCAAGTCAAAGGCCTGCAGTTCCTGCGGATTCAAAGCCACGGAGCAGTGGGTGGCGCAGCAGAGCCACATCCTCCCCGACTGCGACTGGCAGCACATCACCTTTACTATGCCCCACCTGCTGTGGCCGTTTTTTAACAACAACTGGCCACTGCTCAATCAGCTCTTTCAGGCCGCCACACGGGCCATGTTACGGTGGGCCCGCAAACAGGGCGTGGTGGTCGGTATCTTCTGCGCCCTGCACACCTGTGGCCGCCAGCTCAACCAGCATCCGCACATTCACGTCTCCGTCACCCGCGGCGGGCTCAGCATGAAGCACGGCGTCTGGAAAAGTATCTTCTTTAAAAAACAGGCTGTAGAAAAAATCTGGCGCACTGCCGTCACGGAGCTGCTACGGGACAACTATGACCGGATTAACCCCGCCAGCCTGCCCGGCCATGGTCATCTCCGGGATGAAAAACAGTGGCGCCGTTATCTGCAGGCGCAATACGGACGTCGGTGGAAAGTCCACTTTGCGAAGAAGACCCGGGGTGCCTGGCGGAGCGTCAAATACCTCGGCCGGTACCTGAAGCGACCGCCGGTGTCGGCGACGAAGCTGAGGCACTACAGCGGTGGTGCCGTGGTGCACAATTATTACGACCACCGTACACAGCAATACCGGCAGCAAACGCTGACCCAGGAAGAGATGATCGGACGCTATATCAGTCATATCCCGGAGAAGCATTTTAAGATGGTGCGTTACTACGGTTTTTTGTCAAATCGTAAACGGGGCGAGCTGCTGCCAAAAGTGTATGAAGCCCTGGAGATGGAGACGCGGGAAAAACCGGAGCAGCCGGGCTTCGCCGTGCTGATGAAGGAATTTTTGCGCACGGATCCGTACAAATGCCTTCTGTGCGGCAACCGGCTGCGCTTCAGCAGTGCACAGGCAGGGAGACATACGACCGAATTAGTGGCAGAAAGGCTGCATGACATAGACAGAAAACGATGGCTTCTGGCACAGGCTGCAGGATAAGTGCGTCTGAAATATGGGTTACGGGTTAAAAACACGTCAAAAACAGCATTTTATGACTATAACGTTCCCGATGGCGCATCATTACTGCATTGTTGACACTGCTGTTCATGGTCAGGAAATTTTCAAAACGATGATTCATTTTCCTAACCATCAAGGCTGGCAATATCAGATGTCACGCTGGCAACGATGGTTAAAAGATAGTGGCATCGCCCAGAGTATGTCTCGTCGGGGAAATTGCCTTGATAATGCAGTGATAGAGATCGCTTTCTGCTACCGCAATTTTGCCTTTATGTTCGAGCTTCGGCCGCTCTGGTTTGTCATGCAACAACAGGTTATAGTGGCTCATTACCCTGTAAAGCCGTTTGGTGTTCACAGGTTGTTCTCCCTCTATGTGACGTTGCTTGTGCAGGATACCCGACTGTATTTCTGCGTCTGCTTTGTCATTACACAGGTTACAGCGCATATCCTGCCAACCGGAAGAACGGTTAATCCACAGTGACAGTTGCGCATGCGACACGCCCATTGTACCGCTGACAAGGGCTATTACCCGTCCTTTGGCAACAAGGGCGCATGCGCTATCCATTTTCGCGACTGGCCGTACTCTGCTGCTTCTTTCAGGATCTCAACTTCCATCGTCTTCTGGAGCTTCCATTTCAAGCATGTTAGCCAAAATAACCCGGCTGTAATCTGCAGATCCGACTCAGCATCTTTTCAGATCTCACGAGAGGAGAAGAAGGATTATTGCATTTAAAGCAAATATCACGGATTACTCAGTCTGATACAGCAATAAAGAGGGAGGCTAAATAAGGTTCAGAAAGGGGACCCACCACCCCGGTATAGTCCCCTGAAGGAATAGCAATTCAGTTTACCGCCAATATTAACTTTTTCCGGGCTGTGATAACATATCCTAGTCATTTTTCAGAGTCAGGGGTGATGAAGAAGAAAAACAGCACACCCACACCTCACAATGCCACATTTCGGCAGTTTCTGACTCAGCTGGATATTGTCCGGGATTTTATGGAGCTACATCTGCCGACAGAACTACGCGCCATCTGCGATCTTAGCACGCTGAAGCTCGAATCCGGCTCGTTCGTAGAGGATGATCTCCGCCAGTATTTCAGCGACGTCCTCTACAGCCTGCAAACCACAGCTGGCGAGGGATACATTCATGTCCTTGTCGAGCACCAGTCAACGCCGGACAAATATATGGCTTTCCGACTGATACCATATGAGGTGGCCGTCATGCAGTGACACCTGGAGGCAGGGCTTAGGAAACTGCCGCTGGTGATACCGGTACTTTTCTATACGGGCAAACGCAGCCCTTATCCGTTCTCCACCCGATGGCTGGATGAGTTTGACGAGCAGGCCAGCACTTTCCCGCTGGTTGACCTTACGGTCATTCCTGATGATGAAATCGCCGGTCATCGCAACATGGCCGCCCTGACCTTACTGCAGAAACATATTCACCAGCGCGAACTGGTTTACCGGCTGTCGCCCATTTTGCTGGCCGCATATCTGTCTTCATCGCAGGTCATACGTTAGCGGTATACACATTTACATGGACGACAACGGAAGCGCTGATGTTGGCAACAACTAAGACAATGTCGATAAACTTCATCGTAATGACAGTAAGGACAATGAACGCTAACAGTAGCCACGGAAAACCTCAAATACTAGTAAATTAACAGAAACTTCCATCACTTGAAGGCATTACCATTTTTCACAGGACTTAAAATGGGACTGTTAATCGTTAAATTAAGTATTTGCTCTGTTTAACCAGCCCAGCGTAATCCTGCGACGCTCAGCAGGATCATGCCTATCCAGACAAGTTTCCAGAACGATACGGCATCACCCATCCAAAACATTCCGACGATAGCTGTGCCGGCAGCGCCGATACCAGTCCAGACCGCATAGGCGGTTCCTACGGGCAGCAATCGTAATGCTATCGTCAACAAGCACAAACTGCCCGCCAACGTTACGATCGTACCCAGCAGTAGCCATGGACGTTCAAGACCGTTTGCAGATTTCAAACCGACTGCAAATAAAATCTCCAGAAATCCGGCGCAGATCAGCAGTAACCAGGATGTGTTATAAGTCATTCGATAGAACCTATGTGATTATAAAAGTAGCGGGTTAAGGCTCGCTAAAGTGAGGTAAATAGTCATTCGGCCAACAGTTTCCCGCTGAACAAGCTGGTCAGGGTTTTCACCAATAACACGGTCACAGACATGGTGAGAAACAGCAGAATTAGAGCAGCGATTAGCATCAGCACAGTGTTGTCATGGGCATGTGCATATTTAAGCGCGGCATTGCTGAGGGCAGCAACGGGAAAGCTGATTGCCCACCATGAAGGGGAAAAAGGCACATCGCGACGGAACACTTTGAAGCCCAACACTACGAACAGAAATAGGCCGAAATAGAACAATATGCTGGCAAACCGGTCTATCTCGCCGACCAAATTGGTATATGCAAGGAAACCGACTTCAAACGGTGCTATCAGAACCATCAGCGATGGAATCATGCCTTTGACCAAAACTGTTTCATGCACCAGACGTGAAAAAATCCGGGTGAAAAAAACCAGTGCGAGTACCGCACCAACTGCAAGGGCAAACAGTTTGAACTCAGCAGCCCAGATCATTGGCATGTGCTCACCAGTGACAGTGATGTCGAGAGTGGCAACACCCGGAATCAACCAAGCAGGAACGGCATTCAATGGATCCTGATTGCCCGACAACAGACGGTAAACCACGAGACCTGCGAGCAATACCGTCAGTGCGCTACCCAGAATCCAGAATGCCTGTCCTAGTAATTTGCTATGGGGCGCTGCGACAGATGAAAGCAGTAAGAGCGCAATAGTGACGGTGCCAAAAAAGTTGCTCGCAATCGGATGGTTGAACTCGGCCTTTACCACTCCCGGGTGTTTTGCCCATTTGATAATGTAAACTAGGGATAGCAGCGCAAATACTATCCCGGCCAGCGCACCAATCGCTTCACCTAACACGCCGCCGACGCCGTAATAGTGACCACTCAGGCGCCATGCCAGGGCCAGACCGGCAAGGCCCATGACTGAGCCGAACAGATTAACAGGCAGGTTTTTGATGAGCGCCGTGCTAGTTTGTTCGAGTTCAGAAGCAGCGACGTTGTGGGTATAGGCAGTCTTCATGGTAGTCTCTCGTTTGACTGAATTTGCTGTTGAAGCTATTATCAGCCAAATTAATTTAGGCTGAAATAGTCATTAAGCGACGTATTCAGCCAATAATTCGACGAGGACAGACATCATGCGCATAACATTCCTGGCATTCCCCCGTGTCCAGCTGTTGGACGTTGTCGGCCCTGCCGACGTCTTCGCCGAAGCAGCCAGACAATTAGCTGATCCACGCGCCTACAGGGTCGAAGTGATCGGAACTTGTAAGGGAATGCTCAAAGGCTCAAACGGTTTAAAGATTGGCATCGACAAAACCTTCGAAACTTATAAAGGTAAGATAGACACCTTGCTTGTGGCTGGCAGTCCACACATTGACGAAATTGCGCTTGATCCTGCACTGCAAGATTGGCTACGTCGGCAGGTGAAATCTGTACGTCGTATCGGATCGGTCTGTAGCGGTGCTTTTCTTCTGGCCGCTGCTGGCCTGCTCGACGGACGCCATGTCACCACTCACTGGAACTCCAGCGCAAAACTCGCAAAGGAACACCCTCAAACTCACGTTCACCCGGACAGCATCTATATCAAGGATGGCAATATCTACACTTCAGCCGGGGTGACGGCGGGGATGGATCTTGCTTTGGCATTGGTCGAAGAAGACCATGGGAGAAAACTGGCGCTCAGTGTTGCCCGTGAAATGGTGATGTTCTTCAAACGGCCTGGTGGACAATCACAGTTCAGCGCACAATTGGCGGCACAAACCGCCGAACGCAGTGTAATCAGAGAGGTACAGGATTATGTTGTAGAGCACCTGAAGTCCGATTTGAGCGTACCCGCCCTGGCCACTCGCGCTGGTATGAGCGAGCGGAACTTTGCGCGTACCTTTAAGACCGAAGTGGGTTTGACTCCAGCAGCATTTGTCGAACTGGCGCGCATCGATGCAGCCAGACGGCTAATTGAAAATGCGGACGTATCACTCAAACGCCTGGCCAGTTTAGTCGGTTATGCAAATACGGATGGGTTCAGAAGGGCATTTATGCGGCGTATCGGAGTGAAGCCACGTGATTATCGAAAGCGTTTTTCATCAGTTTGATGTCTGTCAATTAACCGTATTCCTTTATTTAACGGCTTAAATTCATGCGTAAATCGTGGGGGCGCATACATTCTCCCTTGTATCTCAAAGGATTACTATGAACGGGCTCAGATTTGACAAAGCCTGTGTAGTTAGGGGTATTCAAGCCCGCTACATAGCGAAAGAAGCACATGATGGGCCGTTCATCTGAATCCCAGACCGTTGTCAGGACTTCAAGCAGCCATTGATGTTTCGACAGGAACTGAGGATATTGAAATTAGCAGTATTTCCCGCCACTTTATTGTGCCAAAGGAGCCTGACGTGTGTTGCTGGTACTAAGTTTCAGCGTCTTTCGTAAACCAGCATCTTTTTCTCCTGTCTGGCGGGCTATGGCCGTGGCCCCCATCTTCTCCGTGGTGTACAGGCTCCAGAGTTGTGCAGGGTCTATGCAGGGCTTTCTTCCTCGGTACACGCCCCGCGCTTTCGCCGCGGAAATCCCTTCAATCTGGCGTGCACGTTGCAGATTGGTTTCAAACTCAGCGAAAAGACCCGGCATATCAAGTAAGGCTTTACCTGCTGCCGAACGCCTGCCCACAGGCTGTTCCGCTTCCCTGAGCGTTACGACATGCTGATTCAGGACAAACTTGATATCCTGCTGCTCCTTATTGCTGCAGGCCAGGCGATCAACACGGGTCACCATCAACGTATACCGGGGCGCAGGAACTTTGGCAAAAACTGCTATTCGCTCCTTCCGGCCCGCTGCTTCTGCTGACTTTTGGCACGGATGATTTCATAACCAGCAGACACGGAAAATTTGTGTCTGCCGGGTATGCTCCTGGTCACTGTTTGAAACGCGGGCATAGCCGTAGAGTGCCATAACGATGATAACGTAATATTAGGATGATGAAAAACAACCAAAATGAGACAGGAAAAATGTCTCACAGGATTGACTATTTGGGGTCTACCCAAATCTTACGCCATGGTAAAATATTGCGCCCGATTTTAGTATAACCTTTCAGGAAGCGCCAGTGCGTGGCTGAAAATGCTGAGGCACTAGTGACTTTCAGACGCTGGTTTTCATTTTTGTTAATGACATATATGGCATCTCTGACCGGATAAAGAATATCACCTGCCTCTATGGGAGATTCAGAAGAGACTTCTGCCATCATTTTTAATGATGAAGCCTGTAAAATTAGTACCCAGGCCCCTGTTGTTCTCAGATAAACAGTATCAATCACCAGCCATTCCATAGCGGCTCCTTAAGAAATACCAATGAAAATATTAACATAAAGTGTTCTTATGCAGGAGGAGGAGAACAAAAAGTGTGTTCCGGAAGGCTTAATAAATATTTGCAGTTATTGTGAGCTGAAAATGGTGATGATTGCGAGCCGCTGCATATACGCGCTGTCTGATAGGTCTGCCCGTGTCGGCAAACGGCGTCAACGGTAATTTTATCCCGCTTTTGAAAAAATTACTGACCCGAGTTTCTTTGTAGTCGCTGTCAGAGGCCTTTTCACCAAACGGAATGTCGAGGACATAGGATCTGCCTCTGCCTAGGATCCCAGTCAGGGTGTTCAGTTCCGGAGAAAATTTCACCACGGTTCCGTCGAGCGAACCGTGCCCCTCTAATGCTATCTGACTGATATAGATGTGGATCAGGACCGATGGTTTCTTCCTGCTGACGAGATGTGTGAAATCCTGCAGCACAAAGCGGACTGCATCAAACCTGTAATCACCCTGCTTTATATAGCTGGCAACTTATCTTGCACCAATAGGCTCCAGCGTTTTGGCATCGCTTCCCTGCACTTTGGCAGGATAGCGCTCCCCCGAGCAAGCCCTGAATTTTGGCCCGCAGGTAGTGGGTCATAACTATCTGAAATCCCGTCACTCGTCTGCGGACGGGCTTATTATCAAAAAGCTCAACTGTCCTGCCAAGGTTCAGACAGCCCCATAACCCGTTATCGGAAAACACCACGAACGTGTGGACGCCGGCCAGTACATTATTGACAGATAACTACACACCGTGGAACAGCCCTGTACCTTTACGGCTCGCTGCTTTACACAGTGCAACAAACTCACCGGGGTAAAATTTATTGTGACTGGTGATAACCTCCATTCCCGCTCACGCCTCTTTAAGCGGTATTCACAGCGTCGGTAATAAATCGGTCGCTTTCACCGGCATAGCAAAATTCTTTATCTGCATGGGTATGAAGATGAAAATAACTTATGCCGGCTATAAATACAGGGTGGATATTGTCGGTGAGGGCGATCAGAGAAAACTCAGGCTTCGACACATGGATTTTGACGGGTACGTCAGTGGCGGCAGCCAGCATCTCAGCTACGGAGAACGAAACGCCTTTGCGATTGTGTTGTTCATGTATGAATGCCTGTCAAAAAATCCGGGACTGATTATCCTGGACGATCCCATTTCCTCTTTTGACAAAAACAAGAAGTTTGCCATTCTCGAAATGCTGTTCAGGCGGGGCAGCGGTGAATGCCTGAAGAACCGGACTGTACTCATGCTGACGCATGACGTGGAGCCTGTGATTGACACGCTGAAGTCTGTCAGAAAGCTGTTCAGTAATCTGGTGACCGCCTCCTGCCTGCGTCTGTCTGCCGGAGTCATAGAGGAATTACCCGTTAACGACGGCGATATCATGACGTTCATGCAGATATGCAAATCCATCACCGTATCAGCAGACTGTGAGGAGATCACTAAGCTCATCTATCTTCGCCGTTACTTTGAAATCGTTGACGAACGTGGCGATGCTTATCAGCTCCTGTCCAATCTGTTCCATCGTCGCGCGGTCCCGCTGGATCATCGCGAGCCTGCCGCTGAGGGCACGGGCTACCCCGAAACGGCACCGGAGAAAATTCAGCTGGCCCTGCAGAATATCCGGGAATATGTGGACAGCTTTGATTATCCGCGACTTCAGGCACTCGTAAGCAGTCCGGAAGAAATAAAAAACCTGCACCGTCGCTGCCGTAATGGCTATGAAAAACTACAGGTATTTCGTTTACTGGAGCTGGATCAGGACCATCCGGTAATACGAAAATTCGTTAACGAAACGTACCACATAGAAAATGAATTCATCTGTCAGCTGGATCCGTCCAGGTTCGATCTCATCTCGGAGTACGTAATTGTGGAATGTGACAAGCTCATCGCCCTGCCACCGGCTGCAAATCTGAGTACGATTGCTCGTACCGCCTGAGTCTCCTGCCTCCCCCGGAGTGATTTCCGGAAGGGAGGCCCTTTGCTACATAAATCAGGAGTTATCACCGCCATACAGGCTATCCGAAAGGGACTGAAGTACCTCCTATTCGTAAGCGTCACAATTAGACCGTCTGTGCAGCAGGCTCCGGTTCCGGGAAAATAGTGTCCATCATTTTGATCTGCGCCCCAGATCTTGGACAACTTATGCAGCCTGACTCAATCGATATTGTACCGGACTAAGACCGCCAAGTTTTTCCTTTATCCTCAATTGGTTATAATAATCAATGTAATCGATAATGTCTCGCTTTAAGTCATCCACATTTTTATATTCATTGAGGTAATAACATTCTGATTTCAATGTTCCAAAAAAACTCTCTGGATTGGCCCTTATATTTCCATACACTTTTTATCACTTAACTCATTACTGGTTTGCCGCCGCAGATATTCCCGTGGCGAACGATATCCCAGTGCACTGTGCGGATGCCATTTGTTGTAATGTTCGAAGGCCTCCACAAGGTTCTTTACCGCGGTTAACCCGCCGGGCTTCAGCATGATACTGATGTAGTCACGTTTTATCGTCTTCACGAAGCTCTCTACCATCCCGTTGCTTTCCGGGCTTCCTACCGCCGTATGTTTAGACTCCAGCCCTACCATTCTGGCGAACTGACGGGTCTGATGAGAACGGTAGGCTGAACCATTGTCTGTCAGCCACTCAACAGAAAAGACTACGAGGACTGCCGACGCCGCCAGGCTGAAGGTATTAGCAAGGCAAAAGCGGAGGGCAGATACCGGGGCAGGGTGGCCGATGTTCAGAAACATGAACTGATTCGCACTCTGCGCCTGGCTCATGGAAAATCACTACGCGAAACAGCCCGACTGGCGGGGGTATCTAAAATGACGGTAATTCGCGTCTGCAACAAAGAAGAAGGATAAAGAAGGGGACCGAACCACCCCGGCACAGTCCCCTGAAGGAATGGCAATTCCGTTCACCGCCAATATTAGCTTTTTCCGGGCTGTGATAACATCTCCGGGTCATTTTTCAGAGCCAGGGCAGATGAAGAAGAAAAACAGCACACCCACACCTCACGATGCCACCTTCCGGCAGTTTCTGTCGCAACCGGATGTTGCCCGGGACTTTATGGATCTGCATTTGCCGGCAGAACTGCGAGCCATCTGCGATCTCAGCACGCTGAAACTGGAGTCCGGTTCGTTCGTTGAGGATGACCTCCGACAGTATTTCAGCGACGTCCTCTACAGCCTGAAAACCACTGGCGGCGACGGATATATTCATGTCCTGGTCGAGCACCAGTCAACACCTGACAAGCATATGGCTTTCCGTCTTATACGCTATGCAGTGGCCGCCATGCAGCGCCACCTTGACGCAGGCCATAAGAAATTACCACTGGTGATACCGGTGCTGTTCTATACCGGTAAACGCAGCCCGTATCCTTACTCCACACGGTGGCTGGATGAGTTTGACGATCCGGGGCTGGCAGGCAAACTCTACAGCAGCGCTTTCCCGCTGGCAGACGTTACGGTCATTCCGGATGACGAAATCGCTGGCCATCGAAGCATGGCCGCCCTGACTTTACTGCAGAAACATATTCATCAGCGGGACCTGGCAGAACTGGTTGACCGGCTGGCGCCCATCCTGCTGGCCGGATATCTGTCTTCATCACAGGTCATATCGCTGGTACACTATATCGTGCAGGCTGGCGAAACATCCGACGCCGAAGCCTTTGTACGCGAACTGGCACAGCGTGTGCCGCAACACGGAGACGCACTCATGACCATCGCACAACAGCTCGAACAAAAGGGTATCGAGAAGGGCATCCAGCAGGGTATTCAGCTAGGCAGGCAGGAGGGTCGCAATGAAGGCAAGCTGGAAGGCAAGCTGGAAGTTGCCCGTACCATGCTGCAGAACGGCATTGACCGCAATACCGTCATGAAAATGACCGGTCTGACGGAAGACGACCTGGCGCAGATCCGCCACTAATCATCCTTTCCTGAGACTCCCTGTCTGGCGATCAGTGATGGCAATGACAGGGTTGCATTCACGCTGCCCGTTCTTTGCGCTGATAGTCACCAGCTGCCAGTGATCGTCGTTGCTGATGGCCTCCCAGCCACAGGTTTTAAGCAGCGCATTCAGCCCGTCAGTTCGTCCGCCAATTCTGGCCGGAACCGGCATAACCTGCTTCCCGTCATCATTAAAACCGATATCCAGCGCGCTTTTCAGCAGAAAGATGCTGTTTACCGACGCCGGCGGCTGAATCTGACGCCGGCCGCTCCACTCACTGTCGCTCAGGACGTGATACACCCAGTCGTACTGCTTCGCCAGCTCGAGGGCGTATGTCAGGCGAAAGAGGTCGTTCTGCTCAGACAGTTCGCCCGTACAGCTGCGCCAGAGATAATCAAGCTTATGCCGTAACCTTGCCCGGACGCCAAGTCTTCTCCCCTGCTCCAGTATCCAGTCAATATCGGTGGCCACGTCACGAGAAAAGCGCCGCTGCTTTTTCGCCTGCGCAAACCAGCGGCTGATAAACAGATTTTCCTGCGACTCCGACACCACCAGGCCGTCTTCCCGCGCCGTGTGCAGGGCAACAAGAGCGCACCATGCCAGATGGCCCGTTTTTTCCATGCTTCTCATAAATATTCACCCGCCAGCTGCAGAGCGTTGTTTCCTTTCAGACCAGAGGAAGACAGGTTATGTTTGCTGCGAAGCTTTTCCACGCTTTCCGCAGGCAGCCTTATCACCGTTTTAACGCAGCTGTCGATACAGCGAATAATGTCTTCACGCGGCCCGCAGCGCCAGTCATCGCCGGCATAAAAAGCATCAAGCACAGCAGACATACTTTCCGGGCTGTCGAAAGCCCGTACCAGAATGTAGTAATCCGGATCATGCAGGGACCGGGCAGACCACACAACATCTATGCCGTGGCGCTGATGCAGGGGAACGCTGATGTCCCTCATGATTCGGTGAAAACCGACACCGCTGCCGCTGTGTAAGGTGTACTGCAGTATTTCGACCGTTCGTGACATTCTGGTGTCTTCCCCTGACGTTATCAGTTTCCCTGCCCCGGCAGTAAGCGCGCCTGTTCCAGCAGGTCGATGGCCAGCTGCAGATAAAGCACCTGGTCCGGCGCCCATTTTCCTGTTTCCGCAATCTCACTGTGGAGCACGGAGACAATATTTTCCCGGCGCGAATCAAGGCCGGCTTCGGCCAGCGTAAAAACGATTTGGCCAACGACCCGGCACATCTCTTCATGCTGGCGCATGAAGGCGTCTGAATACTCCATTCTGCTCTCCCTTAAACGATAGATACCAGGCTTCAGGTGTGATTATGCCGTGAAACGGCATGGAGGCGCAAAGCGCCGGAGGCCCCCGCAGCGAAGCGAGGACGAAAAAAGCATTACGGCTTCAGCCGTAATAACCCCCCACCCTGTAAAGCCCAGACAACCCAGCTTTAAGCCGCGAAGAAGCCTGTGTGCGCCACCGGAGTGATTCCGGCGTAGCCGGAATGTATCTCCGCGTTAGCGGGCCGTCAGGGCCGCTTACGGGCGTGTACGCAATACTTCCAGCGATACCACTTACAGCGACTCAAAACCTGGTTACAACATCCATCACTAAAAGCGACACCACTCCCGGCCTGTGGCCGGGGGCGGCGGCGCTTTTCAGGGGTGGGTCCCGGGGCAGGTGGTGCCGCTGTGCACGGTCTGCCGCTCTCATTGTTTTGTATGTTGTAACTATGCGCGCGCGACAGCGCCCGCTGCAACGCGGCGGGACCAACCTTTGTTGTTTCCGAACCGGCGCAGACGTGAGTCCGCTGCAGGGGCGGGCATTCTCCTGAGCCTGTCCACAGGGCAGGCGACGAACAGGTTATTTATTTATAAGAGAGAAAGATTATTTATTTAAAAGAAGTACAGAGCTGGTTTTTAAAGGAAACCACGCACTTTGAAATCACGTCGGCTGGCGCTCAGTAAGCCATTCGGTTGTAACCTTACGGAAAGGTCCCTTGCAGTTAAATGTGGGTAACTGAATTCAGCGACCGCAACGGGCTTCATCGGTCAGATTTTCGGCCGTTCTGATGGCGGAATGGGGTGAATGTCAGAAAGGACGGGCGTCATTTCGTGCAGAAAACCGTCAGCCGGGAGCAGCAGACGTGCGAAACCCTCCGGCGTCAGCCGGATTTTTCATGAAGGAGGATTATATGGGGACGGAGGCCAGTCGCGTGTAGTTGTTGCCGCGCGACATCAGCATGCGCTCCTTAACGCGCCGCTCAAGCTCGCGCTTCATTGCATCCAGCCCGCCGGTAAAGCGGCCGCTGGCGTACTCGCGCGTCAGCTGCTGTTTCACCAGGGTGACAATGTCCTGACGGGTTCTGCCCGCATCGCGGCGCGCGCGGGCGCGCTTCAGCCCGTGCGACTTACGCTCGGTCTGGTAGCTGCGGAAACGTTCGCGCACAAAGCGCCAGGCCTTCGCTATCAGCTCGTCCATCCCCAGCGGCTGGAGGTTCTGTTTTTTGCGCTGCTGGTTTTCCCATTCCACGCGGCTGCGGCGCGCGGCCACCACGGCCACGTCAGAGACGTCGAGCGCGGAGAACAGCGCCGGCGTGAAGGTGATATCGGTCGGGATATTGCACCCAATCTGCGGGTCATACTCCGTCTGGTAGGTTATCAGCCCCAGCTCTGCCATAAACCTGAGCGCCCGTGTGGCGCGGGTGATGGAGAGGTTGCCACTCTTCGACTCCGTCGCCAGCCCGCACTCGATGGCCAGATTGGTGATAGAGCGCTGGACGCGGTTGGCCAGCGGGTCATAGTGGAAGCACAGCCCCTGCAGCAGCGCATCGATGGCACGACGGCGCAGCACCGGCGGCATGCGGTGACGTTTACCCAGCGATCGCACAAAGGCCACGTGGACGGAAAAATCAAAACGGGACGTGAAGCCTTCGGCTTTCGCCATCAGCTTACGGCAGAACGGCAGTGTCTTTTTGCCTTCACGCGGCGTGAATGCCGGATGCGGGTTTCTGACCTGACGGTAATGGGAGAACAGGGTCTGAGCGTCAGTCACACCTTCCCGCAC
>NZ_CP074171.1:0-221552 GCF_019968825.1 Enterobacter sp. JBIWA003 | reverse complement strand
TTATGTTGCACGGAAGGAGCAAATGGCACAGAAACAGGTATTGAACTTTTCTGAGCATAAAACTATACTCCCTGCATAGAGCAACAGCTTCTATACAGTTTAAGTAGGCCCCGTTAATCTTACCGTCCCGCCAAGAATGGATGAGATTATCGGGGTTTTTGCTTTTCTGGCTCCGGGTAGACACCTCATCAGAACCAGTTCCCTGCCACCTTACGGCGTGGCCAGCCAAGAATTCGTTAAAACGATCAGTAATCTAGCACCCAACGAGAAAACGATCAAGAATGTGAAGTCTTTACATCCAGAACACCACGTTCAGAAAGTTCACGTTCGAGTAAGGTCTCAATAAACTGCGCTTGAGTGAGTCCTTCCTCTTCACAGATCGTAATCATCCAGTCTTTAAGAGGATTTTTAACAAAAACCTTCACTTCTTTATGTGTTTCACGTTTACGCGCAATCGCGGCAAGCTGTCTTTCACTTGCCGACATCGGCTTACCTTTTCGGTAAGAACGCTTTTCTTTCGATGAGGAAGTTACTGCATTTTCAGCCTGCGACATCTCTGCCCCCTCAAGGATCAAACAAGGATCGTTTCGCAGAGGATACTACAGATTCCTGAAATCAGCGACTTACTTTATGAACGTAACCCGCGTTGGCGCACGGTTTACGTTTAACGATCGTTTCTTTGGGGTCAGTACGTCTGTTTCCAGTCTGATCCCTGTGCCCATCGGGATGGCGGACTCACAAGTGACGAGCGCCAGCGCCTCAAAGAGCTGGAGCAGGAAAACCGGGAATTACGGCGTAGTAACGATATCCTGCGGCAAGCCTCAGCTTATTTTGCGAAGGCGGAGTACGACCGCCTGTGGAAAAAATAATGCCGCTGCTGGATACACTCTGCGACGGGGTCGGACCGGTATGTCATGAGCTGAATATCGCCCCGTCGACGTACTATCGGCACCGTGAATATCGCCAGCATCCGGAGAAACGTAGTCTGCGTGACCGCCGTGACGACCTGCTGAGACCGGAAATACAGCGGGTGTATGGCGGAAACTACAGTGTCTATGGCATCCGTAAAGTCTGGAGACAGTTGCAGCGGGAAGGCTTCAGTGTAGCCAGATGCACCATCGCGCGACTGATGAAGGCTATGGGGCTGGCTGGTGTGCTGCGGGGTAAAAAAGTGCGCACCACGGTCAGCCGGAAAGACGTTGCGGCAAGCGACAGGGTAAACCGTCAGTTCGTGGCAGAGCGGCCCCAGTCAGCTTTGGGTGGCAGATTTCACGTACGTCAGCACCTGGCAGGGCTTCGCATATGTCGTGTTCATCATAGATGTGTTCGCCGGCGTTATTTTAGGCTGGCGGGTATCATCGTCTATGGAGACAACGTTCGTACTGGATGCGCTGGAGCAGGCACTGTGGGCACGTCGACCTTCCGGCACCATCCATCACTCGGATAAAGGTTCGCAATATGTTTCACTGGCCTACACGCAACGGCTGCAGGAAGCGAAGCTTCTTGCTTCAACGGGCAGCACGGGTGACTCTTACGATAATGCCATGGCCGAAAGCATCAACGGTCTGTGCAAAGCAGAGGTGATACACCGCCAGAGCTGGAAAAACCGGCAGGAAGTGGAGCTGGCAACACTGTGGTGGGTGGACTGGTACAACAATCGTCGACTGCTTGAGCGGCTCGGTCACATCCCACCTGCTGAAGCAGAAAAAGAGTATTACGCTTCCATCGGGAATAAGGAGCTGGCAGCCTGAGTTCCCGGACTTAACTCTCTCCCACAAAACCGGTACGGTTCATCATCATATAATATTGGTTCTTTTCTCTTCTTATAAAATCTCTCATATCCTCAATAAAGTCAGTAATTTAATTACAGGCTGCAGTCCTGTAACCAAGTGCTGAAGGCAGTCAATGCCGTAGATTTCTGTTTTGATTTTAAAAACGTCAACCAATAACTTCCCATGTTTACTTCAATATCAAAAGGCATTTTAAGCAATCCTATCTCCAATTCCCTTCTGAACATACATGCAGGTGCCAGAGCTATTCCATCAGATATGCTAGTAGCATCAACCATAAGTCTAGATGAATCAAAAATTGGTCCTGTAATTACCCATGGCTCAACACCAGCAACTTCAAGCCAGTGATACCATTCATCCTGCCGATAAGTTCGTAATAACAATTTATTTCTTAGATCATTCGGTGAGAGAAGACTTTCTGCAACAACAGGAGAGCATAGTACAGTGTGCGGTGCAGAAAATAGTTCAATATTGTCAGTAAGAGTCCATTTTCCTGTTCCAAAGCGAATTGATGCATCAATACCTTCAGTTGCCAAATTGATTGTATTGTTATGGGTTAAAATCCTTAAGTCAATCCAGGGGTATTTTTCATAAAAATCCTTAAGCCGGGGCAAAAGCCATCCAATCGCAAAAGTTCCCACCACAGCAACAGTAAGCACTTCGAGAAATTTACCTCCACGGAATTTTTGTAAAGCTGAATCCATACGATTGAACGCATCATTAACGACAGGAAGTAAATGTGCCCCTTCTTCTGTAAGAAGTAATCCTCGCGGTAACCTTCGAAACAGAGTGACATTAAGAATGTTCTCCAGAGAACGAACGTGTTGACTTACAGCGGCTTGACTAACATGCAGTTCAAGACCTGCACGTGTAAAGTTAAGGTGGCGGGCAGAAGCCTCAAAAGCCCGTAACCCGTTCAATGGGAGGCGATTTCTCATGGCGTATTAACCTAAAAGTTTTACTTATGTCTAAGCAAATATATTATAGCTTGTCACCATAAAGAGCAAATGTATAATTCATTTTGATAGACATTTTTATACCGTTATTTTTAAATTGTTATATAAATTATGGCTGTTTAATCTTGTTTTTACTAAAATTAGCTGGAGGTATCTTAATGTTAAGTTTCTATTCCCACCCCAAGAATTGCAATGTTTCAATTAAATTCCCATCGCATGAGGAATTCATATTAAATACATTGAATAATGTGCTTATGAAGCATTTTTGATTTTTATGCTAAAGGTGACCCTTTTTATTAATTGTTAGCTGAAAGGTAATCTAATATTTTAAAATTTAAAAATCATTTACTAAAAATAAAGAAATATATCACCTGGCTTGCACTGTATAATTTAATGGATCAGAAAATGAATGGTTTTTTTGTGTATTAAAAATAAATTATCTGTTTATTAAATAGCCTACCTTTGTTTTTTACAACCAGGGAAATGCTTTCAATAAAAAACATCACCAGGTTGCTAACATATTAAAAGATAAAATGTTTTTATTTTAATGAAAGTATTTAATTTCGCTTTATGTTTTACATGCGTCAACAAGCGCGGACTAATAGATGGCGTATTAATTTCTGATTTATAGCCAGTAAACTTTATAAAGGTGTTAAATATGTTAAAAAAAATGCGAAAAAATGCGATTATTCTTTCTTTTTCGCTCTGCCTTCCTTTTGCTTCATCTAACTCATTTGCAAATCAGGAAAGGAATGGCCTGGCTCAAATTAAGGAACTGGAAACTGTTTTTGGAGGGCGGATAGGTGTTTATCTTTTAAATACAGAAAATGGGAAAGAGTTTTCCTACAGGCAAAATGAGAGATTTCCTTTATGCAGTTCATTTAAGGTGTTCTTAGCTGCATCCGTATTAAAAAAAACTCAGGATAAATCTTTTTCTCTTAATGATACGGTAGAGTATTCCGGTCGTGTTATGGAGAAGCATTCTCCTGTATCAGAAAAATACCTAGAAACGGGTGCAAGCGTTCAGACTTTGGCTATGGCAGCAATTCAGTACAGTGATAATGGAGCGTCTAATCTATTAATGGAAAGATACGTCGGAGGTCCTGAAGGTTTGACTGCATTTATGCGATCAACGGGAGACACGGAGTTCAGGCTTGATCGCTGGGAGTTAGAATTAAACTCAGCTATTCCAGGCGATAAACGTGATACTTCAACTCCGAAAGCAGTAGCAATGAGCCTAAAAAATATTGCATTTGGTTCTGTACTTGATGCTAAAAATAAAGCCTTACTGCAGGATTGGCTTCAAGGAAACACGACTGGCAATGCGCGAGTCAGAGCCGCAGTTCCTGATAAATGGGTTGTTGGCGATAAAACAGGCACCTGTGGTTTCTATGGTACAGCTAATGATGTTGCTATTTTATGGCCTGATTCCAATTCACCTGCTGTTATCGCTGTGTATACAACGCGTACTAATCAAAACGATAAACATGATGAAACAATAATTAAAAATGCTGCAAAAATTGCTATAAATGCAGTGTATGGAAGTTATAAATGATTTTGTTGTAATTAAATAGAGGTATTACCTGTGTAAGCGCCCCATCAGCGACGTCTGTCGACGAACCTTTAATCCGGCGATGATAGAGTCCACTTAATTTTAAAAATGGACTCTATCAAAAATGGGTAATACCTCTGATTAGTTGAATTTGATGTATAATACTCGTTTTTAGGGTTGATGATCTTACCCAGATAATGTGGACACCGCCCTAAGCGAGGTTCTGGTTTTCAAATTGTTCCGGGCTGAGTCCGCCACAGGCACTGTGACGACGCCACCGATTGTAATCACACTCGATATAATTGAACACCGCCGTTCGCATTAATTCCCGGCTGATAAAGCGCTCTCCATGGATACATTCCACCTTCAGCGAATGGAAGAAGCTTTCCGCGCAGGCATTGTCGTAACAACACCCTTTGGCGCTCATGCTCCCGCGTAGATTATGCCGTTTCAGCAATGCCTGATAATCCGCTGAACAATATTGCCCGCCACGATCCGTATGGACGATGACATTTTCCGGTCGCTTACGTCGCCACAGTGCCATCTGTAGCGCATCACACGCGAGTTGTGCCGTCATTCTTGGCGACATCGACCAGCCAATGACAGCCCTGGACCACAGGTCAATCACCACCGCCAGATACAGCCAGCCCTCATCCGTACGTACGTGATTTCACCAGCCCATTTCTGGTTCGGCCTGCTGGCGTAAAAATCCTGCTTCAGCAGGTTCTCTGATACCGGCAGACCATGCTTACGGTAGCTGACCGGCCTGAACTTACGCGCTGCTTTTGCACGAAGCCCCTGACGACGCAGGCTGGCGGCGATGGTTCTGATGTTGTACCGGGGCAATTTATCAGCCAGACGCGGTGCACCATACCGCTGTTTTGCATCACTGAACGCCTGCCGGACAGCGGCATCACAGACCAGACGGACTGCCGTCGCCGGTTAGTCTGATGACGGCGCAGACACCATGAATACCAGCCACTCCTGGCCACGCGCAGCACCCGGCACATGGCTTTGATACTGAACTCTGGGACTCTGGGTCGAGTCCGTCAAGGTGGTGTAAATTCAGTTACAGCCTTCCGGTCCGGTAACGGGCCTGTTATGCACTGAGTGGCAGCGCGTCGATTACTTCGGTTTCAGCGGGCTGGTCTGTCTCCGCCATGCTGTGTTGCGGCAGGTAGCGGTTCTGCAGCAGCCATTCTTCGTTCTGCTCCGTCAGTACCGCACCCAGTAGCCGCATGATGCTCTCTTCGTTGGGGAAGATACCCACCACGTCGGCACGACGCTTCACCTCTTTGTTCAGGCGCTCCAGCGTGTTGGTCGAGTGGATTTTCACCCGGTGCGCTTTCGGGAAGCCGAAGTACGCCAGCACGTCCGCCTCCGCTTCATCCATCATCGCCGTGACCGCCGGGTTGCTCTTCTCCAGCTGGCCGGCAACTTCACGCCAGGTGGCATGGGCGCTTTTCTCGTCGGTCTGCACGAACACCTGCTGCAATGCGGCACGGACCACCGACTGGTTCGCCCGGCTGACGCGGCTCAGCATATTGCGCATGAAGTGGACCCGGCAGCGTTGCCAGCTGGCGGAGAACACCTGCTGTATCGCTGCTTTAAGGCCGCTGTGCGAGTCGGAGATAACCAGCTTCACGCCCTCCAGACCGCGCTCCTTCAGGCTCAGCAGGAAGGCCTGCCAGAACGCTTTGGCTTCAGACTCACCGATACCCATCCCGATAATCTCCCGGCGACCGTCCGGGCTGACCGCGCAGGCGATTATTACCGCCACGCTGAGCACCCGTCCGTTCTTGTGCACCTTCACGTAGGTCGCATCCAGCCACAGGTAGGGCCATTCCCCTTCCAGCGGCCGCTGCAGGAACGCCTACACGCGCTCATCGATACCGCGGCAGATGGAGGACACCTGGCTGCGGGAGATGCCGGTCATCCCCATCGACTGGACCAGCGCGTCAACCTTGCGGGTCGAGACGCCGTTTATCCATGCCTCCTGGATAACCGCGTTGAGCGCCTTCTCCGACAGCCTGCGGGCCTCGAGAAAGGGCGGGAAGTAGGTGCCTTCACGCAGCTTCGGGATACGCAGGTCCAGCGTGCCGAGCCGGGTGTTGTACTGCCGGTCACGGTAGCCGTTGCGGTATGTCTCGCGTTCATCGCTGCGCTCGTGAGGCTCTGCGTTGATGCGCTGAGTGACGTCAGCTTCCATGATGAGGTTGAGCATAAATTCGGTGAGCTCATGCAGGAAATCCTCGCCGCCGAGTTGCATCAGGGTGTTGCTGTTACCATCGGCACGAGTTCCGTAGACCAGTACTCTGACCACCCTGACCCGCCATTCCTGCAACCTGCGTTGCAGTGTTCTGCGATGACCTTCAGTAAATTGACCAGGATGTACGCCTTCAAGTTTGAGAAGTAATTCGGTACTGCCCAGTTGCGGTTCATCTTTAAGCCAGCATTCTATTTCGTTCCAGACGTCAGCGAAGGGATCTTGCACTGATTGCTCGCGGAGTGCCGGATTCAGGCTGAGATGCCCGTGTTTCTCCATCGCCGGAATAAGCTGGGGCAGTAACGCCCTGAGACGCTTACCGCACAACCGATCTCAAGCTTCCCACAGTACGATCAGAGCCTGCTGAACAGCTGCGCCATAAACTGAACGAGCCGTGGCTGATCGACGCCGTTGGTTGCCGCTGGTGACGGCACCATTCAGTAACCGGATTACTGATTTACGATGGTACCCACTGATCAGTATGAACTCTTTGAGGATCCGGGTTTTCTCGGCTTTACTGGCTGCCTGATAGCGTGTTTTCAGCGCCCGCAGAAGCTGACGACGGGTATCCATAGGCAACAATGCATTGCTCATAGGTGGACCTCTGGCTGATTATTTATCACACAGCCAAAGTAACAATTTTGGTGAGGCAACAGTGCACGTTGGGTAACAAAAATGCTGAGTCAATGCGCGGACTGAGTTATTTTCGTCTCATATTATACAAAAATATGTTCTTATTTGAATATTCACAATTAAGGCTAATGGTTTAAATTCATCCTGTGCGGTGAATCCCCCTGAGCGGAGGGGCTAAACAGCCAATACAGAGTTATTATCAGGTTCGTCCGTATAATAGCGAGTCACGGCGGCTGTCCAGGACTCACCGGGAGGCACCCGGCACCGCGCGTTACAATATCTATCCCTCATTCGTGTTTTCAGATGCAATGATGTGAAACCCCTGTTTTTCTCTGAACATCATATTTGTCTGATGGTCCTGACCTAGGCCACTCCCGCTTTTTCTGCCAGAGCTCCAAGTCCAGGGCCTGCAGCTCCTGCGGCTTCAAAGCACGGAGCAGTGGGTGTCGCAGCAGAGCCACATCCTGTCCGACTGCGACTGGCTTTACCATGCCCCATCTGCTGTAGCCCTTCTTTAACAAAAACTGGCCCCTGCTCAACCAGCTCTTTCAGGCCGCCACCCGCGCCATACTACACCGGGCCCGTAAGCAGGGCGTGGAAGCCGGCATCTTCTGCACCCTGCACACCCGTGGCCGCCAGCTCAGCCAGCATCCGCACATTCATGCCTCCGTCACCCGCGGCGGGCTCGATGTTAAACATGGCGTCTGGCGGGCGCTGTTTTTCAAAAAGAAGGTGGTGGAAGAAATCTGGCGGGGTGCCGTCATTCGCCTGCTGCGCAAAAGTTACGACCTGATTAATCCCGGCAGCCTGCCGGGGCTGGGGCATATCCGCGACAGGGAACAGTGGCGGCGTTACCTGCAGGCTCAGTATGGTCGCCACTGGAAAGTCCATTTTGCGAAGAAGACCCGGGGCGTGGCACAGCGTGAAATATCCGGGATGCTACTTCAAACTACCTTTTTCTTTGGCCATTCTATACCAAATCCATTCATTATGATAAGTTACATATATAGTAGTTTAACATGTAAGACCATGCTCGTTAGACGCGCTCTGATTGCTCTCTATCTATGCTTTAAAAATTTCAGGCCAATTTTTTCTGTTTTATTTTTGAATTCGATAAAATTATCTGATCCTACCCGCGAATAGTGGACACGGATGAACCACTTGCTTAGCTGTGGTTTGTTTTTGGTTTTCAGGATCTGGTAGAACTCGAGTGCCAGTTGCTGTGCTAATTTCAGCTGTGGCTCTTTTTCACACATCAGACTAATAAAACGGGAAGCGTAATTTTCTTCACCTCTGATGATTCGCCAGGGCATCAGCCAGCGGCTCACACGGGAAGCGGAAGGAAGTCGGCAGGTGATAGTAACCGGAGGGAGCCAGCCTTTACGCCATCTGGCAACGGCGTCCCTGACGATGGTTTCACTGCCTGTGAACCCTTTCGCCGCCATTTCTCGCCATATCTGACTGGCATTGTGGTTTCCGCTTTCTCGCTGTTCTTCAAGCCAGTCCTTCCATGGCTCGAGAAATCCCCGTTTTGGTGGACGGGTCGACATTTCGGGGAATGTCCCGGATTGTACCCATCGACTTATAGTCACCCGGGATAACCCGGTGATACGGGATATTTCCCTGAACCCGCATCCCTTATTATGCAGTGACATCACCTCCGACCTGCGTTGATATCGTTTTTTTCGGGTTTGCTGTTTCAGCCGCTCCAGGCGACGGAGTGATGATGGTGGCTCTACTGGCGTTGACTCTGCTGATTTTTTTGGCGACAGTTCGCTGGCAACAAGACGTATCAAAGGCATATATCTGTACATCATCCGTTCGAGCGCATCACCAATATTTTTCAGTAGATGCCAGCGATCGGCCACTTGCCTTGCCTGAGGTGCGCCTTCCCTGGCAGCCATAGCATAGATCCCACCGCGATCCCGTGATACTACCTGTATCTCCGGATATTTTCTGAACCAGGATGCCAGTGCACGCCGGTCGCGTCCGGGAAGCAGAACCAGGGGGCGGTGAGTATCCAGATTGACTATCAGCGTGCCGTAACGATGACCCCGATACCAGGCCCATTCGTCGATCCCTACGTGTGGAGTATCCCCTCATCCGAATAGCAGAAGTGCTCTGTGTATCGCGTTCGAATCTGTATGACCGGTTGCTGGAGAAACGCCAGCAACGTTCAGCCCGCTACAGCAAAGACGATGACGCCCGACTGTTACCGCTTATCCGCCAGATATGCAGCGAGCGGGCAACAAACGGCTATCGTCGCGTGACTGCGCACCTTAAGCGTGCGCTGAAGGAACAGAACTGGCGGGTTAACCCCAAACGTATTTACCGGATCATGCAGGCGAATAAGCTGTTACTGGCAAAATCTGGCTATAAAAAGCCAGAGCGCTGTCATACCGGCAACGTCGTGACACTTAAGCCGGATACGCGCTGGTGTTCAGATGGCTTCGAGTTCGGCTGTGACAACGGCGAAAAACTACGTGTAACGTTCGCGCTGGACAGCTGTGACCGTGAGGCCATAGACTGGGCAGCAAGCACGGGAGGCTATGACAGTTCGCCGTGCAGGATGTGATGCTGAGGTCGGTGGAAAAACGCTTCGGCGACAGGTTGCCCGACACACCGGTGCAGTGGCTGACAGATAACGGTTCAGCGTATACTGCGCATGAAACGCGGAGGTTCGCCAGAGAGCTGAATCTGGAACCCTGCACAACAGTAGTGAGCAGCCCACAGAGTAATGGCATGGCAGAGCGGTTCGTGAAGACGATGAAGGAAGACTATATTCATGCCAAAACCGGATGTGAGAACAGCCCTGCGAAACCTTGCAGCATCGTTAACGCATTACAACCGTACAGCGCGCTGGGATATCACTCCCCAAGGGAATACCGGAGAGGGTGGGCATCGTTAAATTAAGAGACAAAGCTGTCCGGAGATGGCGGGTCAAGATCAACTGAGTACGAGATGGCAAAAGAGAGAGCATTGACGCTTGAGGCGCTTCGAGTGATGGACGCGATTGACCGGCGTGGCAGTTTTGCAGCGGCGGCAAATGAGTTGCGGCGCGTTCCGTCTGCGCTAAGTTACACCATGCAGAAGCTGGAGGAAGAGCTGGACGTGTTGTTGTTTGATCGCTCAGGTCGCCGAACAAAATTCACTAATGTGGGGCGAATGCTGCTGGAGCGAGGGCGCGTGCTTCTGGAAGCTGCGGACAAGCTTACAGCGGACGCCGAAGTGCTGGCGCGAGGCTGGGAAAACCATCTGACATTAGTTACCGAAGCACTGGTGCCTGTAAAAGTATTGTTCCCGCTAGTCAACCGTCTGGTAGATAAAGCGAACACTCAGCTGTCGATCATTACCGAGGTTCTGGCAGGAGTCTGGGAGAGTCTGGATACAGGCAGAGCAGACATCGTCATTGCGTCGGGCAGGCATTTGCGTTCCAGTTCGGAAATCAACTCGCGCAAGCTTTACAGCGTGAATAACATCTATGTTGCTGCATCCAGTCACCCTATTCACAACGAGCCGGAACCGCTGTCTGAAGTCACGCGCGTGAAGTATCGCGGTGTTGCAGTCGCAGATACCGCACGTGAACGTCCTGTATTGACGGTACAGTTGCTGGATAAACAGCCTCGTCTGACAGTTACCTCGCTGGAAGACAAACGGCAGGCGCTGTTGGCAGGGCTTGGCGTGGCGACAATGCCGTATCCGTTTGTGGAAAAAGATATTGCTGAAGGGCGGCTGCGCGTTGTCAGCCCGGAATATAGCCATGAGGTGGATATCATTATGGCGTGGCGTCGCGACAGCATGGGAGAAGCTAAATCTTGGTTCCTGCACGAAATACCGAAGCTCTTCTCCTGCTATTCTAAATAGATTTTCGACGCCGCTAAACGAGCGTGATTCCGGACATTATCACCAGCGACGACTGGGGCAGCTAAGCCAGAGAAGTTCCGAAGGATAAGCATCTGACCTGCACAATCTTCACCCAACGCATTGAGCGCAACAACCTGAACCAGAAAACCAATAGACAGAAGATGGAGGGCATACGCTGGTGCAAACCAGCACCCCGCGCGAATGCGCGTAAGCGTACAGCGAGGGCCGTATTGACAGGGATGTATTATTGAGCTTGCAGTGCTATGCGCCAGGGTAGCAGTTCGCTGACCCGATTGACTGGCCAGTCGGCTATGACGTCAAGCACATAGCGAAGATAGCCTTCTGGCTCCACGCTGTTCAGTTTGCACGTCCCGATCAGGCTGTACAGCAGAGCCCCCCGCTCACCACCATGATCAGAACCGAAGAACAGGAAGATGGTATGACCTTTATATAATCACTTTAGCATCGGTGCATTATTGGAGGTCATCATGTTACAAAATTCCCCTTCGATTTATGTTGGTCTGGATGTGCATAAAGAATCACTGGCTATCGCGATAGCCAGTCCTGAGCGCGGTGGAGAAATCCGCTTTTATGGTAACATCCCAAATCAACAGCAAAGCATTAATCACTTATTTTTAAAGATAAAAAAGCAATACTCATACATTATGGCTTGTTATGAAGCGGGTCCCTGTGGATACAATATTTATCACCAGCTAACAGCTATGGACGTTGAGTGTATTGTTGTAGCGCCATCACGGATCCCAAAATCACCCACAGACCGCATCAAAAACGATCACCGTGACGCAGTTGGTCTGGCAAGATTATTACGTGCCGGTGAATTAACCCCAGTCTGGATCCCTGACCTGACGCACGAAGCAATGCGTGATCTGGTTCGGGCCAGGGCTGCTTCAAAGCAAGATAGCCGCATTGCCAGGCAGCGAATACAGAGCATATTGCTGCGTAATGACCGGAGATATGACAAGAAGCCGTGGAGTTACAAACATCGGATCTGGCTGGCCAACCAGACTTTTCCTCTACCATCGCAACAGATTGCATTTCAGCACTATTGTCAGAGCCTCGAACAAATAGAAAGCCGAATAATACAACTGGATCAAGAGATTGATCGGCTGTTACCCGAATGGTCGTTATACAATCTAGTCTGCCAGCTTCAGGCGCTAAAAGGCGTGGGTAAAACGATTGCAATCTCACTTGTGTCAGAACTTGGCGATTTCTCTCGTTTCCCTAATCCAAAACAAATCATGGCCTATATAGGGTTAATTCCGGGGGAATATTCCAGTGGTAACAAAACTCGTTCCCGGGGCATAACAAAAACCGGTAACAGTGAACTACGAAGGCTATTGTACGAAGCTGCGTGGGCATATCGTTCTCCGGCAAAAGTTGGAAGCTGGCTCATTACCTACCGACCAACTGAAACCACACAGGAATCAAAAGACATTGCCTGGAAAGCTCAACAGCGGTTATGTGCCCGCTACAAAGCGCTCTTACAGAGAGGTAAACGGTCACAAATTGCTGTTACAGCGGTCGCCAGGGAACTGACAGGATTCATGTGGGATATTGCCCTGACGGCTCGACAATCAGGGTAACAGTACAGCGTTAAACCCTGAAGTGCCGGGCACGGAATGAGTGATCCTCGTCAAGAACGTAGGTCGGAAGGCAACAATCCGATACCAGCAGGTAGAAAGAGGCAAGCTCACTACGAAAACCTTCGTGGGGCAACTAATCTCCGAATAAGAGTCTGTTCAATTCAGGATACAGCTCGGTCACTTCAGGTTCTCTGACGCCTGCGACTGTTTTAAAGCACAGAAAAATCAGGCTGTGCAGGACAAGTACGGCCGAAATTCTTGACAAAGGTCATAAGAGTTTTTACGACCCAGACTGACCGTCCGCAGGGCATTTTCAGCGATATTATTGTGTGTGCCTTGCAAGGCACGATCTTTCCGTCGGTGAAAGTCCGACCCGGCTAACTCTCGCTCCGGCCGGAAGTACAGGGGGCGGTCCAGGAGGTAACGAATGGGCTGAAGCTCTCCCTGAAACGGCTTCTTAAGGAAGTCAACAGGTTATGCGGTCCGTAACGTGAGTGAACACTGAGCAGGCCTCGAAATGCCGTCGTGGGTGCTGACACGCCATAATAACGGGGAAGGCCGACGATGACCGGGAAGAGAGTGAGAAATGCACCGGTCATACCCACCGGGGTAGTGGTGACAGCACGCATAACGATTGATTGAACCGCCCCGGTTTTGTGGGAGAGAGTTTAGTCCGGGAACTCAGGCTGCCAGAGCCTTTTCTCCGATGGAAGCATAATACGCTTTTTCTGCTTCAGCAGGTGGTATGTGGCCGAGTCGCCCAAGCAGCCGACGATTGTTGTACCACTCCACCCATGTCAGCGTCGCCAGCTCAACCTCTGTACGGTTTTTCCAGCTCTGTCGGTGTATCACCTCCGCTTTGTACAGGCCATTGATGCTCTCCGCCATTGCATTGTCGTAGGAGTCCCCCGTGCTGCCCGTTGAGGCCAGCAGTTCCGCCTCCTGTAGCCGCTGCGTGTACGCCAGCGACACATATTGCGATCCCTTATCGCTGTGATGGATTGTGCCTGACGGACGACGGGCCCACAGCGCCTGCTCCAGCGCATCCAGCACGAATGTCGTCTCCATCGAGGATGACACCTGCCAGCCCACGATGACGCCGGCGAACACATCGATGATGAACGCCACGTACGCGAAGCCCTGCCAGGTGCTGGCATACGTAAAATCTGCCACCCAAAGCTGGTTGGGACGGGCAGCGACGAACTGGCGATTGACCCTGTCATGAGCGGCCTGCGTTTTACGACCGACTGTCGTGCGCACTTTTTTACCACGGAGCACACCGGCCAGCCCCATAGCCTTCATCAGCCGCGCGATGGTGCATCTGGCCACGCTGAAGCCTTCCCGCTGCAACTGACGCCAGACCTTGCGAACACCATAGACGCTGTAGTTTTCGTCGTACACGCGCTGTATCTCCACTTTCAGCTGGTCGTCACGTTGCTGCCGCAGGCTACGCTTCTCCGGATGCTGACGCTGCTCCTGGTGCCGGTAATATGTCGACGGGGCGATATCCAGCTCATGGCATACCGGTCCGACCCCGTGGCTCCTGCTGAGGGTATCCAGCAGCGGTATTATTTTTCCACAGACGGTCGAACTCCGCCTTCGCAAAATAAGCGGAAGCCTGCCGCAGGATATCGTTGCTGCGCCGCAGTTCCCGGACTTCCCGCTCCAGCTCCTTGAGACGTTCGCGCTCAGAGGTGGAAAGTCCACCGTCACCTCCGCCTGCATCCCGCTCATGCTGACGAAGCCAGGTGCGCAGGGTGTCGGTGCTGCAGCCTATTTTAGGGGCAAGAGAATGGATAGCCGCGTGTTCAGAACGGTACTCATCACGCTGGTCCAGCAACATTCTGACTGCCCGTTCACGAAATTCCGGGGAGTAACGGTTTGCTGATTTTGATGCCATGTCGGATCTCCTTTTTCACTGAGAGTTTAGTCTCCCGGAAACCCGGTGCGGTTCAGCGTCACGGGGATTAACAACGGGGGCCTGGGTTCATATTCAGATGGTAGTTTTACTTTCCCTTGTCGCCATTGCTGGCGCCATTTAAACAACAGGTTGGCATTAATGCCGTTGTCCAGCGTCAGCCTGGAGATTGAAACACCAGGCTCAAATGATGCCTCGATCAGACGTTGTTCAAACACTGGCGGATAATTAGTGCAGCCCTTAGGTCTGCCGGGTGTAGCTCGCTTCTGTAAATCTGACATTTTTGGCACCCACTATTTTTAGTGGTGGATATTTTGTCGAATACGTCAGATATCAGTCCAGACGGCACAGACTGATCGCTTACCATCATGCGGCTGGATTGCCAGGCTGGTAAGAAGGGTTAACACATGTGAACTGTTAATAAACGCCGTTATCGGCAACAGGGCAAAGATGCTGAAAGACCTGAACCAAAAGGGTACGAGATCTGGTTGCTCCACAGGGCCACCCGGAGCACATAGGCACAGAGATCTCCGGTGAATAGACGGAACCCACCCTGACCTTTTTTATGCCCTGCTACCCGGACCGGGCACCGCTGGGTCGGTAAAAAGGGCGTGGAGAGCGGTATCATCTGCGCACTGTGAGTTTTCTTTCGACTGAACATCCGCTCCTGATAAGAAACAGTTATTTTAGGTTACAATAAATAATCTATGATAAGTAATTAATGCGAATTTTTTGCAATAAAAAGGGTTCTGTTATGATTAACAAAATAATATATACTGTAAACCCAACCGACACCTTAGAAATAAAAAGACACAACAGCGATAGGTTAAATAAGCTTAAAACCCACCCGCTAGCTATTATAATAAAAAACATTGCGATAGAACACAGATACGGTTTGTATATACTAACCATTAATTCAATCATACCACCATTTAATATTTTAATAGCCATAATCATGTTTGGAATAAACATGATTATGTTTGCCAGCAAATATAACCGTGCTAATGTCTCTATATCATAGAACACCCCAACTACAAAAGAACCTACCTGGAGCGTTGCATTAAAGATTGAAATATAAAATAACAAATCGGTCCTTCCTCTTGACATGAAAACAGCGCCCGTAGAACTTACCATCGCTTGTAAAATACCAACAATTGATAACCAAGTTAATAATTTTGGTAAAATACTCCACTGGTTACCAAAAAAAATAATTACAAACTCATTGCTTACTGCTGATAAACCCAGCATCATTGCCGGAACTATTAATGAAATAGCCTTAATGGTTTTTAGATAGATCCTGAAAGAATCATTTGGTGATGATTGCAATCTACTTAAAATGGGATAGAGAGACCTAGTTAAGACAGATGTTATATTTTGCACTGGGAATAACATCAATCTATATGCTAATGAGTACTCACCTAATATCGATGTGGGGAAGAACTTCCCAATAATCAGTTGGTCACTATTTCTAGAGAAATAGTTAATGAAATTAAAAAAAACCAAATTTGAACTAAATCTGAATGTCGACTTAATGTTATCTGTATTAAATGTAAAAGAAGGCTTCCATCCCGATAAGATATAAAATGAGATTGAGGTAAAAATAGAAAAACTAATTGCTTGATATACCAAGCTATAAACACCATAACTATTAACCGCAAAATAAACACCAATTATAAGTGAAGATATTGATGAGAGAGATTCTATAAAAGCTATTTTTTTAAACATTGATCCTCTTTCAAGAAGTGCTAAGTGTACGGATGTGACACTATTAAATATAAAAGATAGTGTAATTAATTTTATGGTGTACTCAAGTTTTTCCTGCTCAAAGAAAATAGATATAAAATGAGCCGAAGCATAAAATAAAATAGCCAATGCAAACCCAACAACCACATTCATTATGAAGACAGAACTTTTGAATGTCTCATCTATTTCTTCTTTTTGAATTATGGCTGCTGAAGATCCCATATCTCTAAGAATATTAACAAAATTAACCACAACTAATGTGATTGACATTAACCCTATCTCCTGTGGTGTGAGATATCTTGCAAAGACAACCAAGCCAAGTAATTGACAAATAACCTTAACACATTGAGATATTGAAACCCATCGCACATTATTTAAAAAATTCATTTATCACCTTGTTAAAAATTAATATCTCTGAAATAAGAATGAACTTTTTGTATTGATAAATCATTGTTTGTCTTTTGCATGCCAAAATATGAAAGGATTTTTTGGTAGAGCATATTGCCTAATTTAAATATGATATTATTTCTCCTGAATTGGAATGTGTTTTGCACGCTGAGGGGATTATTCCTGTGCATTATCTCCTGTACATAATTTAGTGCATCCGGACAAGCCTCAACTTTTGCATTTGATAATTCTAATATTTTACTTATCCAGATGTCATCTGTCGTTGGGGCTAAGGATATATATCCCTTATTTGTTAAAAGAGATTCTTTTATCATCTTTTTAGTTAGAACACACCCGCCGACGCCAGTAATAATATAACCATGGTTTAAGATTTTCTTTTCTAGACAAATATCATATTGACTATAAGACTGCAGTGTTCCTATGATATTTCTCTTTGTTACTCTAATTCTCGAAGCGATTGCTATCCTTTCTTCATTAGAATAAAATGCATTCAGTAATGTATCTAACCATAACTCTCCATAAATAACATCATCATCAGCGTAAACAAGTACATCAGACGGGGCCGCCTCTATTAATGCGTTTATTATCTTCCTGTAAGGTCCTGTATTTTCAACAAACTTAACATCAATAATATTTGCTATTTTATTAAAGTTGTATACCCATTCAGGAATATCTTTTATTCCATCATCTGATAGATATGCCTCTTTAGATATCCATAATACAATTTTATCTGGCTTCTTTTTTTGATTGATCAATGACCATACCGTTGCACTACAAAGCCCAAGCCGTGAAGATGTTGTTGTTAGGTTTATAGAAATCATAATAAACTCTTTTCATAGTTAAGTGATGTGCTAAAGAGCAGCTTCATAAAAATGGATTTTGAATATATTACATCGATTTATATGGCACAATTGCAAACTTATAGATGAAATAGTATTTCACATTTAGGAGATGTTCGTAAATTTAAAAAGATCTGCATTTACGCAGAAGATAACCATAATAAGAAGGTGTGTCCTGATTTTACGCACTAATCCCTTTGATTGTTGCGCATGCTGTATTTATAAATTTGAATTCCCGCGTGGTATACCAATTTTAGCTTTCCATGATCGCACTCAATGACGTTATTAAATACTTATTCTATCTATTGGCTCACGATAGCTAATAAAACATTTTTATAACCAGTTTATTACTCACTGGATAATACCAAACTGGAAAATTCCGTCCTTAGAGTGGGTTCATGTGATTCTCAAGCGGCACTAAGTCACTTGTCATCAGTATCCCGATAAGAGTAGTCGATATATTTAACTACATCCATAGAATGGCGTTCTTTAAGATAAAACCATACGCATAAAATTGCAACAAACATAATTGTTGCCAAAAATAGAATTAAAAACCACATTATCTTCACCCTTCTATGAAAAAAATGTTAATGTTCGGCCATGCTTAATATTTCAAATAATATATCAGGCATCAAGTGTTTAATGCAAGTAAGCAGGAGCCATATAAGATTTGGCGGGTAGATGTAAAGTTCACAATTTTGAAATTGCAACCTTTTCAGCCTTAGAGTGAAGTGGTTGATTTTAAAGAAATATTTATCTCAAAAGTTACAATATAAGCCAGCATCTTCCTATATTATTTTAATTTACCTATAGTTATGTTTATTTTTGCATCTTTGGGTGATTGGAAAATATTTTGATATTGTTGCAAAGAGCATCATCTCTGATGAACTTTGTGCTCTGAATAGCCACAGGTTTAACAGACACCTCAGAGTCATTTAAGATGGCTTTAAGAGAGGTGCCCATGAACGGTAAGCGTTATCCCGAAGAGTTTAAAATTGAAGCAGTCAAACAGGTTGTTATTCAGCCCATACCTGGCTGGATATACGGGCCGGAGGTCAAGATAAAAGGTCCCGATTAGCTCAGATAGCTCAGAGACGAGCCTGAGTATGACGATATCCGTTAAAGCGGCCCCGAAAAGAAAGGATTTGCCCCTGCTGCAAATCAAGAGGTCGGTGAACCCAGCGGTTCTTATTAGAAAACACGCAGAGCTATACCTTCAGCATAACGATTCAGTTACTTTATAAATGCTTCGTTGTTTCACTGCGTAATTTAAAACCACATCACATTTGACCCATTTCAGTTATGTAGTTTTTATATTACGATTCTATTTATTAAAATATACGTTTGAAAAAGTAGACTCTCTGCTGTACGCTTTGGTGTATAACTTTTCCCCGATTTTTCACGCAGCGCGCCGGAGGTTTTCCGGCCCGGACGGAGCCGAAATGACCCTGATGCCCGATGACGAACCGGATCTGAGTCTGTCCGCAGCGGTCATTCCACCTGGTGAGGCGTTTTTGCCGGCGCTGGCCGGTGAAAATGCTCCGGTCAGCCCGGCGCGGGCATACCTGCTTTCCCTTAATTCCCCCCGCAGCCGGCAGACCATGGCCTCGTTCCTGAACATCGTTGCCGGCATGCTCGGAACCCCGTCTCTCGAGTCCTGCTGCTGGGGCAGCCTGCGGCGCTATCACGTGATGGCCGTGACCGAACTGCTGCGCGACACCGGCCGGGCCACCGCCACCGTCAATACCTACCTTTCTGCACTGAAAGGGGTGGCAAAGGAAGCCTGGATGCTCCGACTGATGGACGTCGAGAGTTTCCAGCACATCCGGGCGGTGCGTAACCTGCGCGGTAGCCGTCTTCCGCGCGGCAGGGCCCTGCCACCGGAGGAGATCCGTTCTCTGTTTTCTGCCTGCGAGGCCGATGATTCCAGTATCGGTATCCGCGATGCGGCGATACTTGCCGTCATTCTCGGCTGCGGCCTGCGCCGTTCGGAGGTCGTGGGGCTGGATTTGAGTGACGTTGTCACAGATGAACGGGCACTCCGGGTACTGGGTAAGGGAAACAAGGAAAGGCTGGCCTACATGCCGGCCGGCACCTGGCAGCGGCTCAGAACGTGGATCGATGACGTCCGGGGGGAAAAAGACGGGCCGCTGTTCACCCGTATCCGCCGCTTTGACACCCTGACCAACGACCGGCTGACCGACCAGGCGGTGTACCATGTCCTGCAGGTCCGCCAGCATCAGGCAGGCATTGCTAAATGCGCCCCGCACGATTTGAGGAGAACCTTTGCCACGGCCATGCTGGATAACGGCGAAGACCTGATTACCGTTAAGGATGCCATGGGCCACGCCAGTGTCACCACCACTCAACAGTACGACCGCCGCGGTGAAGCGCGTCTTCGCAAGGCCAGAGATCGTTTAAAAATCTAACCGTCATCCATAAGGTATATAAATGCTTTTGTATCATTACAGTGACCAAAATGGTTTTATTGGAATTACTATTCCGCGCAGCTATTTAGCCAAATGACTTCTGTGTGTAAATTAAGTAAAAAAAACATATAAAAATACACCATTATAATAATAAGTTTCCATTATAATGAAAAGGTTGGATTACATCATTATTTGTTTCACATTTTTTTTTGCCCGTTCATACGGGCTTTTTCTATATGACGTTATATTATATCTCACATGAAATTGGCTTTCTCTAAAGCCTCGCATGTTAGACGCCTGAAGATGCAATTTGCTATGAGAGTAATTGGAAGCATAACGGGTTGCCATGATTTAATTCCTGCTGAAACTGAATTTTCTTTGAAGAGCAAGCAATTTAGTAACCTGGTAACACCTGAGGTGCTTAATCAGAGATAGCCCATTGATTTTATGTTCGATACGCTAATCCGTGGTATAAACTTCAAGACCTTCAATGTGTGGGTGGTTTTAACCGTGAAGAGCTGGCAATAGAAATCGATCTTAATATTCCTGCTCAGCGAGTTGTCTGGGTGCCAGACAGCATAGTGGTAAACCGGGGTTGCCTGCTGAAATTATTGACACTGGCACAATAGGAGGACTGAAGATGTTACCGACTATCCTGAAATGCTGCCCGTACTGCGGAAAACTGACGAACCCCTATGCGGGATATTGCTATCACTGTCATATATCGTCTCCTTTTGAAAGAGGAAGAAGGCGCGAGCGGAGAAGGAATATCTTGTGGGCTGCATTGGTGATGATTTTCGGTGTCATCATGATGCTCACGCTACTATAGCTGAATTTTCTGTATAATTTTTCTATTCCTTAATATGTTCATCAAAATAAGACTACTCACGGAACGGGAACAACTTTATCACTAAAAGTGATTTTGTTATTTTTGGGGAATATTTACATGCATGACACTAAACAAATATTTTTATGTATCTCTGTCATGTATTGCCCGTTTTATATGGAACTTGTAATTAAACACATCTTGTTATTAAGGAAAAATCATAAATTAACTACCCCCCCCATTAATATGGGCTTACCAACGTGTTATTGTTTTTACCACATCTATTAAAGAGAAAATCAAACCTACAAATAACAACAAATTCCCTGTATGCATTGTTGGTAGTTTTGTTTGGTCAACAAAAAAAATTGAATAACACCCCATCAAAACTGCAACAATCCAGATTATACGGCGTAATGGAAATTTCATAGGATACCCTTGAAATGTAATTGCCCAGTATATAGTCTGCTCACTTTTTTTATTTAGTTTGATTTCAGTGTGATATCATATTAACCTAATAACTCTTTAAATGGCTATTTTCCATTCCAATATCACACCCTGAAATATATAGTACAGATTATAACTTTAGTATTGGTTAAGTGATTTATATTAATTTTGAATTCATCCATGTCATTGCTAATGGATTTATAACGTATTGTATCTAACAATGGCAGCAATAAACAATGAATGATAGATTTTTTTATGTGTTTTATTGGCTATTATTTTCAAACCACTGTGCTTATAAAAATAAAAAAAGAGAACTGACCACACTGCTGCTGTCTTTCCCTCCGTATTTCGGAGATCAACTTATACAATCTAAAGGGAAAGTATCAAACACCACTTCTGAACAGATTCAAGGACAATGTAGGAGATATAATCATTTTCTGATGCCACTTCTTACAAATACACTATACTTGGAATTGAGCATATCTGCATCCTGTTACGTGAACAGATAAAGTATTCTCCCGGTGATTTTGGTTATCAGCGTTCGCGCTGGAGAACAGAACGTCTGGCGATAAAAAAATCAATGAGATAACAGGATCCCCGCTTCATGTGGGAACTCTTCATCGCTGGTTGCCCATCGCTGGGATAGTATGGCGCAGGGCGGCTCCGACGCTGTGTATGCATGATCCGCATAAAGATGAAAAGATGGCCGCCATCCATAAAGCGCTGGACGAATGCAGCACAGATCACCCGGTCTTTTATGAGGATGAAGTGGATATCCACCTCAATCCCCAAATCGGAGCGGACTGGCAGTTGCGCGGGCATCAGAAACGTGTGGTCACACCGGGGCAGAATGGAAAATATTATCTGACCGGGGCGTTGCACAGCGACACAGGAAAAGTCAGTTACGTGGGGAGAAGCAGCAAAAGTTCGGTACTGTTTATCAGCCTGCTGAAACACCTTAAAGCCACGTATCACCGGGCAAAACCATCACGCTTATCGTGGATAACTACATCATTCATAAAAGCCGTGAAACACAGCGCTGGCTGAAGGAAAACCCGAAGTTCAGAGTGATTTACCAGCCGGTTTACTCGCCGTGGGTGAACCATGTTGAGCGACTCTGGCAGGCCCTGCACGATACGATAACCCGGAACCATCAGTGCCGGACAATGTGGCAGTTGTTGAGAAAGGTTCACCATTTTATGGAAACCGTCAGCCCGCTCCCCGGAGGAAAACATGGGCAGGAAAAGTGGAGCGGTATTAGACGCAGCTATTTAGATCAGCGGCTTGTTAGCACCTTGCTTTTGTGATATTTTCCAAAAATTATCGAGGTAAAGGCAGGCAGCAGAATGAGATATATTTCATTGTTATGTTTTAGTGTTTCTATTGTTTTTTCCAGCACATCTTTGGCAAGCTCAAGTGATTCACCCCTTGGATGGTATTCTAAAAATCAGACTTTATATTATGGGAAGGAAAAATCCGATATCCGATATGGTGCATTTGCGTGCGATAAAAAATCACAAAAAATATATTTTTCTATCAATCAGGAAATGGAAGGATTAAAATCTAATAAAGAGAAAAGGATAGAAATTGTAGTTAATGAGAAAAGTTTCAGCCTTAAAGTAAAAGGTAAGTTTGATGCGGGTTGGGAAAATGCAGTTCCAGAAATATCATTCACAAAAAAAGAATTCAACAATAAAGAAAGCTTTGTTAATTACATTGCAAATCACCAGGGGGTGATTACTCATTTTTTGGGCGGAGAAAACCCGCATATCCCTCTCAATCGTGACTTCCATGAAAGATACAGCAAGCTAACAAAGCAATGTTTCGGAAATTAAAATAAAGAGGGAGACCATGTGTATATAGATTAATTACATGATCAATACATACGAATTCAGATAATAAGAATCAATCCCAGAAGGGATTGTCAGATGTCGTAACTGATAATTTCTGAAGGAGAAAATATGACGGGCGGCAAATGGCAGATCAGCGATGAACAATTCCGCCAGTGGTGTAAGTGCTGCCCCCGCACGCCCTACCATATCAGCCATCGTGCTGACGGGCAGATGGATATCTGAGCGGGCCAGCACCGACTGCTGGCGGTACAGGGGCATATGGTCGCAGTGCTTGCTGATCACCATCTGGGCGATGAGTGACGGCTCTGCCGCACCTTTCGGGATAATGTGTGCAGGCATATCACCGCTGACCACCCGCTGGCAGCAGGTACATCCATACTGCGGGCGAACGTACCGGTTAACCACGACGCGAGCCGGGATATACTCCAGTTTTTCGCTCACCTCATCGCGGATGTGACGCAGTGCGCCCTGGCAGTCAGGACAGCTTTCGGTTGAGGCCGGTTCGATAGTTTTTGTGACACGCGGGAGATGGGCCGGTAGCGGTTTTCGTGCCGGACGTTCCGGAGCTGATTTTTCTTCAGCAGGAAGCAGCGTGTCCAGTTGCGCTTCAACCGCAGCGATATCCGCATCCATATCCTCTTCGAACAGGGAGCGTTGCATACCGGCCAGTGTTTCGCCCTTTTTACCGAACCGTTGCTGGCGTGCCAGTTTCAGCGCTTCTTCCAGCAGAAGGATGTGTTGCTGAAGAGAGATATTCTGCTGGCGAAGCTTTTCTTCTTTTTCAGCGTTCTCAGACACGACATTTTGCACCATGGCAAGTGCCAGTGTGCGAAGTTGCTCGATGTCGTTGGTGGTGGAGAGAACAGAGATATCCATGCGGGTAATTATACCGCATCCGGCACAGATAGTCATTATTGTTCATAAGGTTATACTGGCTTTTGGTGCAGATTCAGTTGCATCCCGGAAGACCCATTTTGTGAGATCGTGACCTTTGACCTGCTGCCAGTCAACGCCGCTGACGAGCCAGCTGAACTCATCGGTAGTGAGGGACCAGGCAACATCACTCGCCCGGGACCAGCGGAAGTTCCCCTTGTGCAGACGGCGAACGCATAACCAGACGCCGTGTTTATCCCAGCGCAACACTTTGATACGCGAGCGGGATTTATTGGTGAAGACGAAGGCGGCTCCTTCGTGCCACGACGCGTTGAGCTCATTCTGGACATACTGCGTCAGCGTGTCGATCCCCCGACGCATATCAACGGGTTTGACGGCGAGAAAGACATTTTCAGGCGTCAGCATATTTGAGAGCCCTGAAGACATCGGTGAGTTGCGAAGGATGGCAGCACATGCGTATCCCGCCGGGGAGAAAGAGGGTTACGGGCTCATTTACCACGGGTGAAAAAGGTTCAGCAGGCGGCGTAGCTTCCGTGATATGTACGGGCAGCACAGCGGGCTCGCTGGCGCGTCGCTCTGCCTTTGCGACATCCTGCGGCCATTCACGGAATGAAGTAAAGGGTATGTCGTTAAGTTCGCAATACTGCTGACGGGTAAGACCGCTGGCCCGCCAGCTGGCGACATGGTGTTTTTTCTTCTCAATGAACCATCGTTGTCTCATCAGTAAACATCCTTCGTCAGTTAAAGATGTTGCTGATATTACCCGCTGAAATAATTAAGAAAATATGAGTTCACCGGATGCTTACGTTGTGGCAATGGCTGGAGCAGCAGAAAGAAGCGTGCCCGGAGAGCTCCGCGCTGGGTAAAGCGATCGCGTATGCACTAAAACGTCGTGTGGTTCTCAGTCGCTTCCTGGAGGATGGCGCGTTACCCCTTGACAATAATCGCTGTGAGAGGGCCATCAGACCTGTGGTGATGGGACGCTCCAGCTGGCTCTTCGCCGGTTCGGTTGCAGCGGGTGAGCGTGCCACAAAAATCATGAGCCTGCTGGAAACAGCGAAGATGAACGGTCTTGATCCACATGCCTGGCTGACGAACGTTCTGCAACAGTTACCGGGCTGGCCGGAAGAAGACCTAGACGCCTTGCTGCCGCTGCCGGGGTTCGTCTTCGTGCGCGAAGGAGCCTGACAGAAAGCCCCCGATATCCGCACTAAGGACTTGCGCGCCTGAGTCCGTAAATAGCGGGAGCCCGCTTCCCACAAGGCTTCATCGCCATAGCATACCTGACTAAGTTCCAGCGCCACACGCGCGGAATACCTCACTCAGTACTTCACCACCTGACGAACGCTTCCCGGAGAAACCTGATGCCGGCCCCATCGGAGCTGTCATTATGAGTTCACCGGATGCTTACCAGTATCTCAGCTTCTATGGCCTGATTGGTGCTGCCGGCACGAAGGCTGACTCCCGTCTGGTGTGGCGCAACAGTGTGCGGGCTGACGAGCCGGGCGGTAATCAAACGTTTAATGGTTCTTCGGTTTCCACAAACTTTGCGTACGCCGCAGGGGTGAGCATTAACCAGGTAGAAAATCTGTCCCTGAATGTCGGTTACGAAGGCAGCCGACCGGAGTACTGGAATACAACCTATTCCATCAACAGCTTCAGCGTGGGCTACCGCTTCTGACGAGATTTCACACGCCCTTCCAGGGGCGTGTTTTTATTTCCTTCAGGACAATCAAGCGGCGCTTAGTCTACCCGGATTTCAACGAATTACTATCCGCAGATGTTACAGCGAGTTATTCGCTCATGGCATCGCGCCAGAGCCTTTCCACAATGCGCTGCGCCAGAATGGCCTGCTCGCCGGACGTTTCAGGAACCGTCTGATTTTGCACGCAGGTGATAAAGTGACGGGCGCATCCTGCGAAACCGCGCTGCTCGAGGGTGCTCTGCCAGCCTGGCGCCGGGAGCGTCACCACGCCGTTGCCCTTCTCTTCCCGCCATTCGCGCATGTCCGTTATGTCGTACAGCGCGCCCTCGGTCACCGCCTGCACGGATTCACGCTGGCTTCCCGCCCGACGGTGCATGCTGGTGGTAATCTGAAGATGCTCAACGGCGAAGTGGTGCTCCGCGTAGACCATCTGCCCCTCGTCATTCGTTAACAGGGTACCGCTTTTCAGCAGCGCTTCGCCGTTGCTCAGCCACAGAGCCGTATCCACAACGTGCAGATAATCATCCAGAAGGGTGAAGTGCAGATCGTTCGGCCCAATGCTGTCGGTGCGGTGTTTATCCATCCGCAGCGAGGCGAGCGTGTCCGACTGCGCCTTCAGCTGCTGGTAAAGCGGCGCGAAGCGGCGGTTGAAGCCCACCATCAGCGTCAGTTTTTTGCGCGCGGCCAGCTCAATCAGCCGTTCGGCATCCTGAACATTTTCCGCCAGCGGCTTATCCACGCAGACGTGAACCCCCAAATTGAGCAGCTCGCTCACCACCTGATAGTGGGTTGCCGTTGAGGTATGCACAAAAACCGCATCACACTCGCGGGCCAGATCCTGCAGAGAGGCGGCATACGGAATGCGCCAGGTTTCGCAGATACGTTCTGCCTTTTCTCGGGTGGGTGACCATGCCCCTTGCAGGGTCCAGTCCGTCGCCGCACCTAAAACAGGCAGCCAGGCTTTTTGCGCGATGCCGCCGAGCCCCACCACGCCTACGCGTAATTTTTTCACCGTCATTCTCCCAGATGTGCCAGCAAGGCATCCAGACGCTGTTTCAGCCCGGCGACCTCGTCTTCCAGCGCCTCTACCCTAGCGACAAGAGTGTCAGTGCCTGCTGAGGATCCCGCGTCGCTCTCCACGGTAGCGACATCGACGTCGCCGCTGAACAGATGCATATAGCGGCTTTCACGTTTGCCCGGCTCGCGCGCCAGACGCACCACGTATGGGCCGTCTTCGCGAGAAGCCAGCCCTTCCAGGGTCTGCTCAACTTCCTGCATGTCGCTGAACTCATGCATACGGGAAGCGCACGTGCGCAGCTCTCCCGGCGTCTGCGCCCCGCGCAGCAACTGCGTGGTGATGACCGCCACTTCCGCACCGCTCAGCTTCAGGTCGCCGAATTCGGAGTTACAGAAGCGCTTTTCGTATTTGGTCACGCGGTTGCCGAAGCCGCTGACGGTGCGCAGATAGTGGCGTTTTACCAGCGCATCCAGCACGTCCTGAACCTCATGCTAGCTGAGGTTCATCACCGGCTCGCGGTTGGTCTTCTGGTTGCAGGCCATGGTTACGGCGTTGACGGAGAGCGGATACTGCTCCGGCGTGGTGACCTGTTTTTCGAGTAAGCACCCAATCACGCGCGCTTCTGTACCGTTTAGCTGATACTTCATCTTTTCTCCTTAACGACCTGCGGTCCAGTCCCGGGTGGTTAACGCCGTCAGAACGTGGTCGCGCCACTCTCCGTCTATCAGCAGCAAAGAACTCTATAGTACAATGGAGTTAATCATATAGTACGATGTTACCGCTCTTTATATATAACAAAGCCTCTGTTTTATATAGGCGCTTTTACTGCTAACGGTTTTAGTCGTCACTTTTTCTGAAGCTATTTTTAATGCTCGGTTAAACGCAATTAATGTCAAAGGGCTCTGATTAAACTTTTTGTAATTTGAATGGCTCTGGAAAATATAGACATCATCAGGATATCGTTTAGCACGTATTTGAATCAACTTTTTAAGGCTTATATTCATATTTAAAAACTCCCCTTTATATCTCCTGTGGGATTTCAGGAAAATCACATCTTCATGAACATCATTATATTTCAGCATCAGAATCCTTCCGACTGGCACTCTGGTAACAAACAACATCATCCAGAGATCAGCCCAACTGTCGGAGATTGAATAGAGATTGTTATAAATCCCAGTGAACTCAACGGGAGTTAAATGCTTTTCCAATCTGAAACCCTTAAAAAGCACCATGAGTGTATCTAAAAATAGCATGTCATGGAAAAGTTAAAAACTCAAAATAACTCATAAAAAATATTAAAACACATGCAAATCATTATAAAAATCAATTCACACAATAAAAAACACAGAACCACAACAATATGCCGGGATATTTTTTGCTGTGAACTCAGACAACCAGAACCGCAGTTTGGAGATCGGAAATTTTTGTACGTTAAGCGCATTATTTAGCCAATCGAGATTCGTAACGGATTGATTTTACGTCAGCGGCTATCGCTTTTAAGTTGTTGTTCTTGCTGTATTGCATTTAGGTTATCCAATTAAGGTCAAATCCCTGAAAACGGCGTATAGAGCGGGAGTACACCCTATTACAACAGTAAGCCTGTTCAAAAAACAGGCTTACCGTACAATAATTATCTTTACATTTGACACACTATATTTGAACGATCTGAAACTGGAAGAAAATAGACCTGTCCATATTCAAGCATAATTCCAAAACCTTGAATTCCGACTATATTGCTAACCCTGTAGACTCCATGAGTGATAGATTGAAAATCTAAAAAACCTGATCCTGAATAAGAATTCAAGGCACCCCATTCTGACCATAGAGCACCTATACCACGCGAAGGATTAAAATAGTCAGGAGTAAAAGCAGTGCTATCCGGTAGTGAATAACCCAAGTTTTCGCAATAATTTTTAGCGTTATCAAAATTTTCGATAGTTGTTCCCGCGTTAATAAACCATTTATTTACTGTAAATGTATAATTCAAGACCCTACCACCGGTAATTGGTTTTGCCGTAATGGTAACAGGAGATATAGTCCCTTCTGCAGTAAACATCACTACTCCGTTACTGACCGAGACCCATGATGCGTCTGAAGTCCATGTATAATCGCTGGCGACGGCACCGTTAGTCAGATTGAGGGTGAATTTTGCCCCTTTAAAGCCGGTAGTAGGGAACCCGGCAGCTTTAGCGAATGTGTAACCACCTGCGGTGACACCTGTTATATCTCCAGTCAGGGTGACGCCGGCCGGGGCCACCCCGAAGGCCGCACCGCCCAGCGTGGCGCTCACCGCCGCAGCGCCCGCCGTCGTTCCGGTCAGGGTCGCCGTGTAGCTGCCGTCTCCGTTGTCCGTCACCGTGCTGAAGGTCACCCCCCCGAGGGTCGAGGCAAAGGCAACCGCCTGCCCGCTCACCGGGTTGTTCAGCGCGTCGCGCAGCGTCAGGGTCAGCGTGCTCGCCGCCACCCCGTCAGCCGCTATGGTCGCCGGCGCCGCGGCCAGCGATGAACGGGCCGCATCCGGCGCGCCCGCCGTCACGCTCACGCTGGCATCTGCCGCGATGTTACTGGCTGGTATATTCGCTTTAAGAGTGTTTATGCCGGCAGACGTCATCACAACGCTCGCGGAATAACTTCCGTCTCCGTTGTCTGTCCAGACAATTCCACTGTAATCCTGTCCCGTCAGGGTGTTACTCAGCACGATATCAGAGGATTGCAGGCCTGTTACAGGAGCTGAATCGCGGTTGACAACCTTTAACGTCAGCATGCTGCTCTGCCCGGCTGTTACAGGAGAAGTTGCCAGCAGGGTCATACCGGTAACGGAGGCATTCACCGGTACAAAAGTCACACCGGTTACAAAACTGTTGCCGTTGATGAGCGTTGTACTGAGCGCGTACTGGCCCGCCCTTAAGTGAGTTATATTGAGAGCAACCTGGCCTGAAGCATCCGTTGTTGCCGCAAACCCTCCGCAGTCAGACGAGCCATTGATGGTACATTCATTCTTTCCTGTCGAAGGGGATATAATCACCTTCAGCGCCATTCCGGACACTGGCTTCCCGCTGGCGTCCGTCACCTTAACCACCACCTGATTGGCAGACCGCCCGTCTGCAAGCGCATTATCTGACACAACGCTGAGAGTGGCCTGAACGGAAGACGCCTTCACGGTTATAACCGTCCGGGCTTCCGCTTTGTTGCCTTCCCTGTCGGTCATTACTGCAGTAAGAGTGTAGGTATTTTCTTTTCCCGTTTCAGGCGAATTCCAGGCAGGCAACACCAAGCTGACCTCAAGAGGATTTGCCCCTGTGACAATCTGCCCTCCGGCTGCAATAAAGGCGCCGGCCTCCCACTCAACGCGGGAAACTCCGTACTTTGCCTTCGCCTTTGCGGTAACCGGAATACTCGTCAGCGCCTCCCCCTCAAATGACGGAGGTAATGACAATGAAACAAGCTCCTGCTTGCGGTACTGCATGACAATATTATAGTTACGGTCAACAAGGTCATAACGGCCGCCCTTAAGACTACGCATAATGCTGACATTGTCAGCACTTAACTGCTCAGAAAGCGACAATCCAAACCGCCAGTTAAAATCAATCCTGGCAAACAGGTCAGATGAGTCACCTGAACGGTGACCGGCAGTGACTGTCATTAACGGGAAAGGCGTATAATTTACGGCAGTCGTAAAGGTCTGCGGAGCATCCCGGAGGGAATCAGGAGAGGCAGAGCCTGTTCCGGAAGCTATTCCTTTTCCGAAATATTTTTCGTAGGTAAATTCCCCACCAACCTGCGGATATGCCGGCAGCCAGTACCTGGCCCTCAGGTCATAACCGTTAGCAGGGCGCTCATCATAATCACGCATGGAATCAAGCACCGACTGATGCCAGTCAGTAATTCGGAAATAACGGTTCGCTGAAAGACTGATATAGTCAGTTCTGGCCTCGAGCCCTACACCATAACGGGCATTATTGCCCGTCTGGTCATAATCATAAAAACTGTTAACTCCCAGCATGAATTCCTCTGCCGGGTAATACCGCACGCCCAGACCGCCATTCCAGATTGTTCTGTCTCTGTCACGCCGCACGCCGGCCTGACCATAAATAAGATGCTCCTGAGCATCCACCAGAGGAACCAGTAAATCAGCGCTCCCGCGTTTTTCCGTATCTATCTGAACACGTGCATTGCCTTTTTGCCCAAGCCAGTCACGTATGGCATTATTCATCACCCCATTGGCCATTCCGTTGATACGTCCAAGCGCTGCTGAGCGCGCAGCCCCGGCGCGGTCATCCGCCCCCATAACTCCCCAGACGGACTGAACCCCGCTCAGCAGGGCCTGAGGGGGTTCGGTTTTTTGGGGGGAAGTTTCATTATGTATACTGCCCGGCATTAATGGTGGACTCGCAGGCTCTGAAGAGTCCGTTCCGGCTGAATGAACTGAAATATCAGGGTTGCTGTGGTTGTTGTTTTTGCCGGGAAACGCTGCACCCCGCAAAGGCTCTGAGGATGGCTTAACAACAGACACCTCAGGCGCCGGGAGTGACGATGCCTTTCCGTAAGGTTCAGAGAGCAATGCCTCCGTCTTCCCGTGACCAGCCTCCATCAGATGACTCATCTCCCCGAGCCTTTCCATCCCATCAGGCTGGGAAGCAAATGCAAGCGGGGCAAGAGGGAAAAGAAAACTACTTATGACCCAGTAAAATAAAACAAACAGCCGCGTTTTTTCAAAAACCCTGATGTCAGCAAACACAAACAGCCCCCCGAATATATCAATAATTAAATCTTAGAAACCTGTAACATGCGGTTTCGTATTTCAACAAACGTCTGACTTTTAACCCTGTCACAAATCATATTCAGCTTATCATTCAGAGTGATGACCATAACTTCTTTAGGGTCCTTTTCCATTAATTCTTCATTAGCTTTATAGTACGCGTACTGTCGGTTAACGCTGTCAAACTGGGCTTTATATCCGGAATACGCAGACATATTAAGTTGCTTCAGGAGGTCGAAGTTATCAACACACTGGCGACCATCTGATTTTGCGCTGATGCTGCTTTTCTGGCCCTGAGATGAAACAAGAGAAACTGAAGAAGGCCGGGTCTTTCCGACCGAATTACATCCAATCAGGAGTGAAGAAACAACAGAGATAATTACTAGGTGCGTTTTTCTGTCCATGTATTAACCATCACCGTGAGATAATTTCAAAATAAACTTAATTATGATCACATAAACACATCGCTGCAAATATGCAATAAAACTCATTCAAAAACCCAAAAATCCACATTATTTAAGTCTTTTGCGTATTGAGGTAGTGACCGGGTAGCTGTGTTAATAGCTAACTTTGTACAGCGCGCTGGAAATGGATAAACCGGAGCCGGCGGCAAAGGTCTGCTACGCGCAGATGAGTAAGCAGTCCTGCGGTATGACCCGTTTGCCTGCGTACTGTGAGGTGGCCAGATGGTGTACCGCCGGGCGGTGGCGGGCCTGAATGTGCAGGAGCTGAAAATCCACGCTCGGGAAATCAGTCTGATGAGGTATATCCCGGCCTGACACAGGGAAGATCCGCCCTGAGCACTCTGACAGCCTGAAAAAGGGTTCCGAAGCCCAACCGTACGGAAACGTACGCTAAGTGCATTTCTGAACAATTCAATATGCACATAGCATATGTGAATATTGATGAGTTTTGGACATATTCCTTGTCTACGTTGGGGGCTGAGCCACAATGTAGACTTATGGAAATTGAGTTTGAAAAGATTATGTAGTGCTAATACCTATGTAGATATCAGCTTCTTCAGGACTTTTATAAGCTTCAAAATCAGTAAGAAAACTGCGACATATCTCAGGGTGTTGCTCAAAATAAGACCAGATATAAGACCAGGTTTGAATCATCGCATCGGGCATAGCCCCTCTTGCTTCAAAAACGAGATATTCCCCAGCTTCAATGACAATATTTTCAAAATCGCTGTTTGATTTATCAACAGATACACCAACGGTTAAATCATAGAAGCCGGTAGCGTCAGTTTCATAAGCTGAGTAAACGCCAAAAATTGGAGTATTTGGTAACCGTGTTGAGATCTGCTCTGTCACCCCCTCTGAATAGAACTTTGCCCATAGTCCAGGGATTTTTGCACTTTCAGAATTGAACTCATCAATGTTTTTCGTACGTACGCAAAGCCCCGCCACGCAGAAGCTTTTTATATGTTCAGTCTTTGGTTTCATAATGATTGTCTCTCTATGTAAATTTGAATTATACCCCAATGTGACAGGTTGACGCGCCCTGCGGGCTTGCCCACCCCCTCGCTCAGATGCAAGCTCTGAACATACTCACGATTTGTGCTGTGGGTCAACAAAATTAAACACGTCGCCAACTGTTGAGAGCAAAATCAAAATATTATGATTTTTTCCTTGTAACATGATGTTTTTTGCTCAAAATAACAAAAAATGTCATGAGGTGATAAATGGAAAATATTGAGCAGTTACGGAAAGTAGCTACACGTGCAGGTAAACTTCTGACATCCTTGAGCGAAAGTATCCGCCAGCAAAAAGAGGAATTGAAGCTTACTGAGTTCTATCAGGAATACAGCAAAGCTGCCCTGTATAAGCTGCCTAAGCTCAGCAAAGGGAGTGTTGAGTATGCTGTAGCCGAAATGGAAGCAAGTGGCTACATTTTTAAAAAGAAACCTTCCGGCAATACGATGAAGTACGCGATGACGATTCAGAACGTCATCGATCTGTATTTCCATCGAAAAGTCCCCAAGTACAGAGATCGATTCGATAAAGCCTTCACTATTTTTGTATGTAACCTTAAAGGTGGCGGTTCCAAGACAGTTTCTACCGCTTCATTATCCCATGCTTTTCGGGCTCATCCTCAGCTTCTGTTCGAAGACATGCGTATTCTGGCCATCGATTTCGATCCGCAGGCATCTCTGACAATGTTCCTGAGCCATGAGAATTCAGTGGGCCTGGTTGAAAATACGGCTGCTCAGGCCATGCTCCAGAACGTGTCTCGTGAGGAATTACTGTCCGATTTCATCGTGCCGTCAATTATCCCGGGCGTTGATGTTATTCCCGCTTCCATTGACGATGCATTCCTTGCTGAAGGCTGGAAGGGATTGTGTGAGGAACATCTGCCCGGGCAAAATATTCATGCAGTGCTTAAAGAGAACCTTATCGACAAGCTCCGGTATGACTACGACTTTATCTTCCTTGATAGTGGTCCTCACCTCGATGCGTTCCTGAAAAACTGTATCGGAGCGGCAGACCTGATGTTGACCCCTCTTCCTCCGGCAACGGTTGATTTTCATTCTTCCCTGAAGTTTGTAGCCAGCCTTCCTGCGCTTATTGATTCGATCGAACAGGATGGACACACCTGCAATCTCATCGGAAATGTCGGTTTTATGTCCAAAATCCTGAACAAGTCTGATCACAAAATTTGCCATAGTCAGGCTAAAGAGGTATTCGGTGCCGATATGCTCGACATGGTTCTGCCGAGGCTGGATGGCTTCGAGCGCTGCGGGGAGACTTTTGACACAGTTATCTCCGCAAATCCAGCAACCTATGATGGAAGCGCAGAGGCGCTTAAAAGCGCAAAATCTGCAGCGGAAGACTTTGCGAAGGCCGTATTTGATCGCATTGAGTTCATTCGTACTAACGGAGGTATGTGATGTCGAATGAGAAAAGGAAAACCATTGGTAGACAGTTAAATACCCAGGCGTCAATGGTCGAGATGACTGACACCCAAAGAAGTCAGGTATTTACCCTAAAAACCGGCAGGAAGATAACGTTCAGGTTTGTTCGGGTACCTGCATCGGACGTTGAAAGTAAGACATTCGTAAACCAAGAAACCAACGGAAGAGATCAACTTGCTCTGACCAGGGAGTCCCTTAAATCTATTATCCAGACGATTAAGTTTCAGCAGTTCTTTCCCTGTATTGGAATTAAGCAAGGTGAAAGGATTGAGATACTGGATGGTTCAAGACGGCGAGCCTCAGCGATTTATATCCGTACAGGGCTTGATGTAATGGTTACCGATGAACTTTTATCAGCTGATGAAGCTCGCCAGCTAGCTAAAGATATCCAGACAGCTAAAGAGCATAATCTTCGGGAGATCGGCTTAAGATTGATGGCTCTGAAAGAGTCTGGATTCAATCAAAAGGAAATTGCTGAACTGGAGGGGTTATCCCAGGCTAAGGTCACCAGGGCACTGCAGGCGGCAGCAGTACCGCAAGAATTGATTTCTCTGTTCCCAGTTCAGTCTGAGCTGTCGTTTAGTGACTATAAAATTCTGTTAGAGGTTAATGAAAAACTCAGTGAAAAGGGCTTAACGTCTGAAGGGCTCATTCAGTCTGTCTCAGATCAGCATGATGCAATTTTGAGTGACTACGAGCGACCAGAAGACGAAAAGAAAGTCAGTATACTGAAATTGATTTTCCAGGCCTCTCAGGCATTGATAGCTCCGCCTCCTAAGGAAAAGTCAGTAATTTCCGCACTCTGGACCTTTAACGAAAAAGACAAGTTCGCGCGCAAACGTGTGAAAGGGCGTACGCTGACTTATGAGTTTAGCCGTATGCCAAAAGTGGTTCAGGATGAACTGGACAAAGCTATTAACGAGGTCCTTGATAGAAATTTGAGTCAATAATTTCGCCACGGCGATTTCATATCTAACTTATTGTAATTAAGTTATTTATTTTGATAATTTCAAGGTGAAATCTCCACAATTTCAAGTCAATTTTGCTGCAGAAATATCCGCCCAGCGTGTCGTGTAAGCTGGCGAAAGTAGTTCCCTTTTAATCTACCACTCGGGGGCAATCCCCCGACCGGCGAACCTCCGGTAGAGCTGGCTAAGGAAACACCCACACGTGCGTGGGGAAGACGACACAGTCGGGCAGGCGACGCTGGCGTGGGTGGACTGGTACAACAATCGCCGGTTGCTGGAAAGGCTGGGGCATATCCCACCGACAGAAGCCGAACAGGCATATTATGCTTCCATCGGGAATAAGGATCTGGCAGCCTGAGTTCCCAACCAAAATACTCTCCCGGAAAACCGGGGCGGTTCAGGTTCACACGTTCCGTATCTGAGCCTGAGCAGAGATCATGCCACCTCAATGCCGGTTGCCGGATGGTCAGTAAACAGGTTTCCACCATCCTTATCCCGGGGTAACGACAAGAACCCGGTTTTGACAACGCTTACACGTAACGACACTTGTCCAGTGGTTCACTCGCGTTCATCTTCTCTGCTCCTACCTGACGGCTTCTTGCCGCCTTTTCCCCAGCGCTTCCTGCTGTGGCTCTTTACCACAACAGTCTGAGGTGGTTTGTATCATCCTCCTGTAAGGCGAATACGGAAGGCCATCTTCCATCTCAGACACAGCATGGACGGAGCCTTCCCGGTTCCGTCCTTCGTGTCACACTATCATCGGTATGCACTTTGCAAGCCTGGAGTGCCTCATACAGCGGACGAAGCCGGTTGCCCATCATCGCGACCCAGCGGACCATCGTGTTACGGCTCAGCACCAGCCCATGACGGGTGTAGATTTCAAAGTGTCGGTACAGCGGCGTGTGCTCCACATATTTTCCGACCAGGATACGGGCCAGCAGGCTGCTGCCCACACGACTGCCTTCTACTGGTTTGGACGGGAGCGGTGCCTGCACGATCACGTCGCACCGGCTGCACGCCAGTTTTGGCCGGACCGTTTCGATAACTTTAAAGGCGGTATTGATGATTTCCAGTTGTTCAGAGAGATTTTCTCCCCTTCAGTTCTCCACCACAGGACGGGCAGACGCTGTCCGCTGGCAGGAGAATCTGCGTTTCCCGTGGCAGGTCGGCTGGCAGCGGTTTTCGGGTGGTGTTGCGGGCGGTTTTTCCTGGCGTCGTTTGTGGTGCAACCTCAGCATCTGTTGGCGCATCCAGGACCGGTTTGTCGTCGTTCAGGCAGTTTTGGCCGCCTCCAGACGGGTATCAAGCTCTGACAACCGTTTCTCTGCCTGACGGATTTTGTTTTCCAGCTTATTACGGCTCTTTTCCGAACTCTGACCGAACAGCATTCGTCGTAGTTTATCCAGCTGTGCTTTCAGGCGGTTTATTTCCAGCTCGTAACCCGCAACCTGTCCTGCATACTGGCGCAACAGGGTCTGTTGTTTACGTAGCATGACCTTCAGCTGGTCGATGTCGTCAGGAAGTTCATTTTCCATACCACGACATTACAACAGGTTACACCCGCAGGCCAGGACGTTGTGATGACTGCGGATGTTTCCAGTTCAGGCCTTCCAGCAGCATAGCCAGTTGCGCCGGGGTCAGGTGGAGCTTCCCGTCGCTGACAACGGGCCAGGTGAAGTGTCAGCGCTCCAGTCGTTTGATGAACAGGCACAGACCATCCTCATCTGACCACAACAGCTTCACCATATCACCACGGTGTCCCTGGAAGATGTCAATGCCAAGATTTATGGCCATGACAGTCTTATATCATTGGCACTAACAGTATTGCAGGAGGAGTTTCAGACACAGGTTTTGAACCGCTCCAGAAATCCGGGAGAAAAAAGTGTCAGGGGGAGAGGTGTACAGAATAACTGATTAAAATCCGGTGCGTTTCAGCCGGTGCGGATGGCCATCAGTATCCACTGGGTGTCGTTGCTGACGGCCTCCCAACCACAGCTTTTCAGCAGCGTATTCAGTCCGCCAGCCCTGCCGCCAATTCTCGCCGGAACCGGCATAACCTGCTTCCCGTCATCATTAAAACCGATTTCCAGCGCGCTTTTCAGCAGAAAGATGCTGTTTACCGACGCTGATGGCTGAATCTGACGCCGGCCGCTCCACTCACTGTCGCTGAGGACGTGATACACCCAGTCATACTGCTTCGCCAGCTCCAGGGCGTATGTCAGGCGAAAGAGGTCGTTCTGCTCTGACAGTTCGCCCGTACAGCTGCGCCAGAGATAATCGAGCTTATGCCGTAACCCTGCCCGAACGCCAAGTCTTCGCCCCTGATCCAGTATCCAGTCAATATCCGTGGCCACGTCACGCGGGAAGCGGCGCTGTTTTTTCGCCTGCGCAAACCAGCGGTTGATAAACAGGTTTTCCTGCGACTCTGACAGTACCAGTCCGTCTTCCCGCGCCGTGTGCAGGGCAACAAGAGCGCACCATGCCAGATGGCCCGTTTTTTCCATGTTTCTCATAAATATATCCCCTGCTGAGATATTCTTACAACCCGGCTGCTGGGGTCTTTGTTATTCTGTATCTGGCAGAGAAAAGTAGCTCATTATCATATGAAGTAGTCCCATAGCTCCGTGAGCAAAAAAATAAATCTCAATGAAACTGGTCAGAAATTTATGTAATCCAATCATTATTTCTGTGTTAACACCAGAAAAGAGATAAAAATAGTCAGATAAAAACCATGATGCACCTGAAAGAGTAACGCCCAGCAGTGCCAGCACGCCAAGTCCCTGCACAGTAGCTGCAATTCCCCCTGAGTGAGCGTCAGGAAGACTCTTTTCCCTCAATGTAAGCAGATCTTTCTTAATTCCGGTAAAATCCATGAAAAGCCAGCAGTAATAATAACGAACACCTCTCTTCAGTAACATCCAGGAAAACAATACAGTACCCAGAATAATCAGACTTAGGCCTGAGATAATATGAAACCACGTGACGATATTATCAATTCCAGTCTGCTCCAGGGCATCAGTGCTTGTCATATTTGAGTTAATAATCTGGGAAAGAATCAAAAGAGCAATGAAAATATGCAGAAGACGAAAGCCTGGAAAGCTGCTATGAGGAAGCAAACCCCATATTTTTTTAATCATCTTGATTTACCTGCTTTTATTCTTAAAAATTTAATGTTTTTGTTTATGATTAATTTCGGATATACAAAAGGTATTACAGATATAAATATATCAGCTTTTATGTCATAACGACATGGAGGAGCCATCCAATACGTAATATTGTACATTCTCTGAATGTCGCAGCTACCAACGTGATAGCCTGTGGCTGTTAACATTCCTCGCCGTGTAAATCCATAATCGGGGTATGACGCTCAATGGCGCGAAAAGTCACGTTAAGAGCATTAACAATGAGGGGTCACCTCAGAAAATAGAAAATTTCTCACAGCGCATTCTACGCAACGTGAAGCGAAGATATATAGCCCTCTCACAGCTCGACGCAAGAATGGATTAGGGAGCGGAAAATCCGTGAGTATGTCCATTCGAGGAAGCAGAAGGGAGCTGATCTGTCATATGGCACTTTCTCGCCGATGGTTGAAAATTGAGCGTTTGATGTTTTGCATTGAGATTAGGGCAAAGACAGGGAACTGTCCCCTGCTTTCTTGCAGAGTTATCCACAGAGTTTGTGGGTTAAAAACTGAACCGCCCCGGTTTTGTGGGAGAGAGTTTAGTCCGGGAACTCAGGCTGCCAGAGCCTTTTCTCCGATGGAAGCATAATATGCCTGTTCTGCTTCAGCAGGTGGTATGTGGCCGAGTCGCCCAAGCAGCCGACGATTGTTGTACCACTCCACCCATGTCAGCGTCGCCAGCTCAACCTCTGTACGGTTTTTCCAGCTCTGTCGGTGTATCACCTCCGCTTTGTACAGGCCATTGATGCTCTCCGCCATTGCATTGTCGTAGGAGTCCCCCGTGCTGCCCGTTGAGGCCAGCAGTTCCGCCTCCTGTAGCCGCTGCGTGTACGCCAGCGACACATATTGCGATCCCTTATCGCTGTGATGGATTGTGCCTGACGGACGACGGGCCCACAGCGCCTGCTCCAGCGCATCCAGCACGAATGTCGTCTCCATCGAGGATGACACCTGCCAGCCCACGATGACGCCGGCGAACACATCGATGATGAACGCCACGTACGCGAAGCCCTGCCAGGTGCTGGCATACGTAAAATCTGCCACCCAAAGCTGGTTGGGACGGGCAGCGACGAACTGGCGATTGACCCTGTCATGAGCGGCCTGCGTTTTACGACCGACTGTCGTGCGCACTTTTTTACCACGGAGCACACCGGCCAGCCCCATAGCCTTCATCAGCCGCGCGATGGTGCATCTGGCCACGCTGAAGCCTTCCCGCTGCAACTGACGCCAGACCTTGCGAACACCATAGACGCTGTAGTTTTCGTCGTACACGCGCTGTATCTCCACTTTCAGCTGGTCGTCACGTTGCTGCCGCAGGCTACGCTTCTCCGGATGCTGACGCTGCTCCTGGTGCCGGTAATATGTCGACGGGGCGATATCCAGCTCATGGCATACCGGTCCGACCCCGTGGCTCCTGCTGAGGGTATCCAGCAGCGGTATTATTTTTCCACAGACGGTCGAACTCCGCCTTCGCAAAATAAGCGGAAGCCTGCCGCAGGATATCGTTGCTGCGCCGCAGTTCCCGGACTTCCCGCTCCAGCTCCTTGAGACGTTCGCGCTCAGAGGTGGAAAGTCCACCGTCACCTCCGCCTGCATCCCGCTCATGCTGACGAAGCCAGGTGCGCAGGGTGTCGGTGCTGCAGCCTATTTTAGGGGCAAGAGAATGGATAGCCGCGTGTTCAGAACGGTACTCATCACGCTGGTCCAGCAACATTCTGACTGCCCGTTCACGAAATTCCGGGGAGTAACGGTTTGCTGATTTTGATGCCATGTCGGATCTCCTTTTTCACTGAGAGTTTAGTCTCCCGGAAACCCGGTGCGGTTCAATCCGTATGTTTTGACGGACGCTACCATGCTGCTCTCCCTTATTTGAGAAGTTAACCAATAGTTTTGCAATGAAAGACCAGATGGAAGTGGGCACGCTTTAGCGTCAGGGCAAAGTCTGAACCCCTATCGTCACCATTACAGTCACGCATTCGCTTTTTCCATCCTCCTCTACCCGCACTGCCAACAGCGTCTCTTACGATTTGCCTGCCCTTAGGGCAGCAATACGGGCTTACCACGTTTCTGATGGGCTTGCCTATCTGCCGGGGGCTGTTCTGGCGACGTGTCCCAAAACTACAATGAAACATCCAGCCACCTTTACCTTTTGGTTAATGCCTGTCAGCCGTTTGGCATCTTCTTCGTTGACGACATTTATCAGCAATTCACTCATGTTGCCCATACCGACCAGCCTTGCCTCTTGGCCCTCTTTCGGCTGAGAGCTTCTGCCCCACATTTCACAATGATGAGGCACCCTGCCAGGGGAGTACGTTGTCAGAGGAGCTCCAGACAGTTCCGTTACCAGCACTGCCTGTCCTCTTAGGCTACAGTTGGTCGCACAACTGGTTAACTAACAATGCTCAATAAGCTATTGGTTTAACAATGATAAATCAGACAGTCACGTTTGTTAGGCGTGTACGTGTCGCACGAAGTTAAAGGAGCCGACCTGGGTGTTGCGCCCGTCAGCGACGATCACTTTGTCATGGAGAATTTTGTAAGTACTGACTGTACGAACCGGAATGCCCGCACCAGCCAGAAGGTTCATCGCGGCCTTACTCGCGTTGTTGTTCTTTCCGGCATTTGATTTCCAGTCCAGCACCACGGCCACATCCACACCGCGCCTTTTTGCCCGGACAAGCGCCGTACTTCCTGTGACTCTCGATGCAGCTGCCGTACAGTCAGAGCCACTCGTGGAGGCCCCGGAAACCCTCAGTATCAGCTGTGAGGTAACGTTCCGGCACGGAACGCTCCGTCTCAATGGCACTGTCAGCGAAAAGCTCCTGACCCTGCTGATACAGGAGCTCAAACGGTGATCCCGTTACCAACAGGCACCAAAATATGGCTGGTTGCCGGTATCACCGACATGCGTAACGGCTTCAATGGTCTCGCTGCAAAGGTGCAGACGACGCTGAAAGACGATCCGATGTCCGGCCACGTCTTCATCTTCCGGGGCCGCAGCGGCAATCAGATCAAACTGCTGTGGTCTACCGGTGACGGGCTGTGCCTGCTGACCAAACGGCTGGAGCGCGGCCGCTTCGCCTGGCCGTCAGCCCGCGATGGCAAAGTGTTCCTGACACCGGCGCAACTGGCGATGCATGTGTTCTGCATATTTTCCAACCAGGATACGGGCCAGCACGCTGCTGCCCACACGACTGCCTTCTACTGGTTTGGCCGGGAGCGGTGCCTGCACGATCACGTCGCACCGGCTGCACGCCAGTTTTGGCCGGACCGTTTCGATAACTTTAAAGGCGGTATTGATGATTTCCAGTTGTTCAGAGAGAGTTTCTCCCATCACCTTCAGTTCTCCACCACAGGACGGGCAGACGCTGTCCGCTGGCAGGAGAGTCTGCGTTTCCCGTGGCAGGTCGGCTGGCAGCGGTTTTCGGGTGGTGTTGCGGGCGGTTTTTCCTGGCGTCGTTTGTGGCGCAACCTCAGCATCTGTTGGCGCATCCAGGACCGGTTTGTCGTCGTTCAGGCAGTTTTTGGCCGCCTCCAGACGGTTTTCCAGCTCTGCCAGCCGTTTCTCTGTTTGGATTCTCTAACTGGTGCCTCAATGGGAAAAAGAAATTTCAGATACCTTGGCTATTCAGTCGTTTGCCGCAGTGAAGTGGTCCACAAAATTCTTTGCCTGATCGTCAAGCCATTTAGAAAAACGCTCCAGAGTGCCCCAATTGTGTGAGCGGTGAGGCCAGACTAGATAGTAGCTGAATGTGTGTGTAGCTTCGATAGCTGTTACCTGAACAAGTTCTCCACGTTCTAGCAGACCTGAAGCAATTGAGCGGCGGGTGAGTGCTATGCCCATTCCTGTTCTTGCAGCTTCCAGCATGTGTGTCGAATCGCTGAAAAGTAATGAAGGTGGGAGGGCGTCAAACGTACACGCCTCTGTTCTTCCGGACAACCATGTTGACCAACTCTCGGTGGCTTGTAACCTAGGAAATGCAAGGACTTCTTCCACAGTTTGCAGCCCACCAGTAGAGAATAGCCGCGGAGCAGCAACCAGCAACAATGAATCCCCCATAAGTCGGTGGATATGCATATTTGGCCATTCACCGTGTCCGAAGCGAATTGCACAATCTGCTGGCCCAGTATCAAAGTCGGTCAGATCCGTCGACGCCTCAAGATTGAGAGTAATAGTGGGGTTGCAGGCTAGCCAGTCAGACAACCTAGGTACTAACCAGTGCATGGCAAAGGAGGGTAAGACAGATATCCTCAAATACTGGCTACCTACTTGGTATCGAAGGTGCTCGGTGGCAGAGACAATATTCTCCAGTGCTTGACTAATCTGGTACGCATAAACTCGCCCCTCATCAGTGAGGATAGTCCGGCGGCCGGTACGGTTTACCAGTGATATACCAAGATAATTTTCAAGGGCGTGCATCTGGTGACTGATCGCACTGTGTGTCACATGTAATTCATCAGCAACAGCACCAACCGAGCCCAGACGTGCTAAAGCAACGAAGGCACGAAGTGCCGTTAAAGGAGGGAGTTTTGATTTCATGTTAGTTTTCCTAACCGCGTAAAAGAAAATATGTCACACATAGTTCTAGGCCGCAAAGCTATACTTTGGTGGCATTGCAATTCTTTCATGTCAGAGGAATTATATAAATGGTTATTAAAGAAATTCAGGAGTTTCTTGGTTCATACTTTGATGTGCTTCAACATCAGGATCTATCGCTATTTGATCGGGTGTTCCACCGTGATTGTGTGCTCTATTCACAGCAACAAGGTAACACAATAGTACGTCCATTATCCGAATACCGGAAAATGGTTAAAGGACGAAAATCACCGGAAGAAGGTGGATTTCCACGTTCTGATGAAGTGTTAATGATCGATGTTCTGGCATCGGATATGGCACTGGCTAAGGTCCGCTTACGTTTGTTCGACAATATTATGATCGATTATTTGAATCTTATGAAAGTTGACGGGCAGTGGCAAATTGTGTCGAAGCTCTTCTATCGAGTGGAGTAATAACATAGGTTCTGTTGCATTAAGGGAGGGGGCTGGCAAAATCCCCCTTATTTTCTCAAGTAACCAGTCATGTCTCTGATCCGAAAAGCCTTCAAACGACTCCATTATCCTGTCGATGTTATCGCCCTGTGAAGTTAAAATTCCTAGCTTCGGAATGGGTCTTGCAATTGTTGACGGGCTTGTGAAAGCCTTAAAAGGCGAAATTGAAGTAAAAAGTGAAGAGGGGATAGGCAGTGAGTTGATTGTAAAATTACCAGTCATTGTTGAACAATCAGTTGATCTTCAAAACACTTCACTTAAACAAATAGATTATCCAGTGCCAGCCAACCTAAACATCATTGTTATAGATGATAATGAACTATCATGTTTTACAATAGCTGAAATGTTATCAACCTATGACCATATATGTGAAACATCAACCTCCCCTACTCGAGCACTAGAAAAGCTTGCAAGAAAACCATATGATATAATTTTATGTGATTTGCAAATGCCAGTCATTACCGGCGATCAATTACTTAAACATATAAGAGATAATGAAGGCCCTAACATGAGAACCCCCTTCGTTTTCATAAGTGCTTACGCAGAAAAATTTAAAGTAATGAACACTAAAGTTATTTCAAAACCTGTGCATTCAGAGGAACTTCTTTCTGTAATATCTAAAGCCATCATAAAATAAATACCATAGTCCATTGTCAATAACTGACAATGGACTTTCCATTCTATTAACCTTAACCTTCATCATCCGGAAAGAAAATTCCAACATTTTCTTTAGCAACCTTATCAATAAATAGCTTAATAGTTTGTCCGTCAAATTTACCACTAGCTACAGACTCCTCACTAAGCATATTCATTCTCATAATTTCACTACACATAGCCCTGACTCTAACCAAACTGTCCAGCATAACCTTGTTGTACTCCATCTGGTTAAAACCGCCTTCCTTCCTTTCTCTCTGAATACGATAAACTCTGAGCCCTAGCTCTACTAACATGGAAGTTATTGACGAAACTGTTGCATCAGTCTCCGTTGCTCCTTCCTGCCTGCGCTCAGTAATAATCGCATCTATTTCTTCCCTGACCTGATTACTGACAAATGTTTGTATCCGTGGCATTCTTTGCTTTTCCTTACAGATTTAGAATCTTATTAAAATATAAATTCGGAAAATTATCCATAGTATGTTCAGAGTATATCATTTATTTTTGCAGAGTATAGTAACGAGTACACCCCCTCGGAAAACCAGAGTATACTCTAGAGTGCACTCTATCTATATAATTGATTTTAAATGTATAGTATAAAAAGAGTATATATATACTCTAATTATACTCTGCATAGAGTATATATATACTCTATGCATCAATGATGCAAATGACTTTGCAGTCTTAAAAAAACTATAACAGCATGATTTCAAAGAAAAACCAGGCAAGATGCAATCTTGCGAGGTGTGTGGGACTTTGAAGTTAAGAAGCAGGTTTAGACAAAATTGTCCGCCGGGCAGGATTCAGTAATTAGTGAGCAAAAATCCCGCCAGCGAAAGGGCGGGATTAATTTTATTCTTTAGGATCTGATGGCGTCTTTTTACGAGCGTTAAATACATCAATTAGTTTAAAAACGACAGCGGCAACTGTTATCGCCGTGCCTGCAATTGTTCCAAAAACCAAAGCTCTTTTGATTTGATGTAAAGGGAAAAACCAATATCCCTTACTGAAATAAATTAATGATGCTACCCCTGCACCCAGTACCAAACAAACTCCGATAGAGAAAACACAGGCATAGATGAATAGCTTCAAGTAACTAATCATTTTTTAGCCCCTGATTTTTCTTCAGATGGATTGTTTAATGCTTCTTTCGAGAATCCGTTAATAAACTCACTACCAACACCTCCGATAGCATCATAAACAAAATCAGGAATGTTATTCCCGTTTAATACTTTATCTACGCCAACTGGCGCATACTTCCCAAATGCCCCACCCAGACCAGCACCAATACCAGCCCCGGCCAGTGACACTGTATTTGGACCATCAGTAAAGAATGCCCTACCCATTGCGATACCTGTGTTCGCAAGGACACCACGACCGGGAGCCATCATGCCTGTTGTAAATGAGGTCGCGCTTCCCAGATAGTCCCACGACTTATTCGCATTCTGCGGCTGGTTTAAATCATAGACCTGATAACCACTATTGGCCGCCAGTCCAAGAAGCCCGCCACCAAGAACTTTACCTGCTGACGCAGCAGGCCCCAGATACCATGCCCCGGCAATCATCACACCATCCTGGTAGCCATCCACGATCACTTTCGTGATATTGGTGCTGTCCGGCATATCACCTTTCGCTATCTTATCCAGCCCGGCCTGCTTTTGTTCCGGTGTCAGATTATTGTCCACCGCGTACTTGTTCCATGATGTAGCCGCCGCAGCATTGCTTTCAAAACCATCACCGAAGCTGAGCGCGTTATTCTCAACAACAACTCACTCCGATAGCGTTATTTGCGTCTGTTTTTCCTATAGTGCTGGTAGTACACAAACCAGCAACCTATAGCTCCAATAACACCACCAACAACGCTGCCTTTCAAAATTTTCACATAATCGATGGATAATAAATCCACAGACAATCCGCTAGTAATAAAATAAAACAATTTTATTACAACTTGAGTGGCAACCGTTGTAATAAATATTCCAATAGGTAAAGCAATTACTAAGTAGAGTAAGATCAAAAGCCATTTTGAGAGTGAAACTTTCATTTCTGCCCCTCCGTTGCTTTTCCTGCTTGATCATTGCCATACTCTGTTGTGACTGAACCAGTTATGTTGCCAGCAACGCCGGGCACTGGATTAATCGGCAGTGGTTTTGATATTCCCATCCCGACATCTGTCCAGATCCAGTCTTTCCATGGTTTCATTGGATTAAGGACTTTATCAAATGGCAATTCAACCAATTTACCTGCGCCATAACCCAACCCAGATGCTATGCCGCTGATTGCTCCACCTTTCCACGGGTCATCACCTTTAAGGTAACTTGATGTCGCTCCACTACCAGCATTCACCGCCATTGTGCCCCATAACCCAGTTCCTGCTGTCAATGCACCTGTCCAGTAACCAAGGATTACATCATTCGGATTCACTTCACCATTAATCAGTAAGCCTACACCAGCATTTGCACTCGCACCGATCAGACTAGTGGTAGCAGCCATCTCGGGCAATAACGGCCAGGCAAGAGCGCTTCCTACCGCTGCCATTGCCGTTTCACAGGATACTGGAGTATTTCCACTACAAGCCTCTTTAATTGCTGCCTGAGTACCTGACGCGTAGTTTTCTGTTGTACCTGGTTTATTCGCGTTTGCGGCAGCTAAAATACTTCCAAGCGCGTTATTCTCAACTTAACCCCAGCCGCAAGGTCTAGGATTTGTATCCTATCTGTTCTTGTTTTTCCTGTAGTGCTGGTAATAGATACACCAACAACCTGAACCTGCAAGTCCTCCACAGAATACACCCGCTTTTATTGTTTTATTAAAATGAATATTTGAGAAACTAAACTCCCCACTATAATACAGCGAGTAACATAATTCAGTTCCAACTTGCACAAGCATGAACCATAATGGGAAAATAAGCATTAAGGCTAAGTTGAGATATAAAAAAACAAATAAGTATTTAAATTTGCTAGACCTCATTTTTTGCTCTCCGAATGATCTTTAACCCATTTACCTGCTTGATCATTAGAGACTTCAGTTGTACCTGAACCAAATATATTTCCAGCAACCCCAGGTAATGGCTCTAACTGTAAAGGCTTCGATATCCCCATTCCGACATCCGTCCAGAGCCAATCTTTCCATGGTTTCATTGGGTTAAGGAGCTTATCAAACGGAACCTCAACAAGTTTAGCGGCACCATAACCAAAACCGGACGCAACACCACTGATCGCTCCGCCTTTCAGCGGATCATCACCTTTAAGATAACTTGACGTGGCTCCACTACCAGCATTCACCGCCATTGTGCCCCATAAACCAGTTCCTGCTGTCAATGCACCTGTCCAGTAACCAAGGATTACATCATTCGGATTCACTTCACCATTAATCAGTAAGCCTACACCAGCATTTGCACTCGCACCGATCAGACTAGTGGTAGCAGCCATCTCGGGCAATAACGGCCAGGCAAGAGCGCTTCCTACCGCTGCCATTGCCGTTTCACAGGATACTGGAGTATTTCCACTACAAGCCTCTTTAATTGCTGCCTGAGTACCTGACGCGTAGTTTTCTGTTGTACCTGGTTTATTCGCGTTTGCGGCAGCTAAAATACTTCCAAGCGCGTTATTCTCAACAACAACTCGTTCCGGTACACATTGCTGCGATGAACACGTTTTTTCCCTGTCCTTTCCGTGAGTTACAGCCGCTTTTGCACGCTGTACTTCCGGCACTGCAACTTTTTGCCCCGACGCGCCTTTTTCGCCCGAACACCCTACCGCCCCGGTGAAGATCACCAGGCACAGTAACAGGCTCATCAGACGTGTCAGCTTTTTTGGCATGCAGCATCATAACCCATCTTTGCTGTAATGAGTTATGCCGTTTTGAGATTCTATTCAGGGAGTTAGCGGGATTATACGGGGACAGCCGGGATAAGGCCGGAGAGGCCTCTGCGGGCCTCAGCTCTGGCTGTATTGCCCGGCTATCTTGCGGGAGGTGTGAAGTACTCGCAGGATGCGCACACGAGCGCTTTCTGCCACATACACTACGATGAACGGGAAGTGCGGCACCACCAGTTTACGCTGCTTCTCTGAGCCTCCGGCTTTCACTCCGGCAAGCGGGTTTTCCGCAAGGATAGTGACCATACCCGCCAGACGGTCGTCAGCCGCGATAGCCACCATTGCCCCCGCCTCGCGGTTCAGGTACCGGAAGAGGTTTTCTCTGTCATGCTGTGCGCGTTTTTCCCACTCAACCCTGATGCTCACAGCTTACCCCGCATGGCCTGTTGTTTCAGCGCCTTCATTCGCTTTTCCATTTCATCGTTGCTGATGTACTCGCCTTCACCTGCATCATGGCGGCTGAACGCCTGGGCTATCTGTGTTTCCAGCCAGCCTTCATGCTCGCTGCTCTGATGGCGACGTTCTTCTGCGGCCAGCTCTTCGGCCCGCTGGCGCATCAGCTCTGTAAGGCTCATCTGCTGGCGCTCTGCGGCCTGCATCGCCAGGCGTTTGGTTTCTTCGTCGATTCGGAAGTGGATAGTGCTGCTCATCGCCATAACCTCACGTGGTGTCAGTTGTGTTGTCATTATGATGATTGTCCTCAAGGTTGTCATCCAGGATTCGTGCTTCCCGCTCTGCCGGATGGGTTGAGGCATGAACCGCCTGTAACGCCCGCACCGACACCTGCGTGTATATCTGCGTCGATTCCACGCTGACATGGCCCAGCATCGCCTGTATCCACCGCAGATCTGCGCCGTTTTCCAGCATCTGGGTCGCCATCGCGTGCCGGAACAGGTGACAGCTTCCCTGCGCAACCAGCCCGGAGGCTCTCATATGGTGGCTGACGATGTTAGTGATCCCGTTGGGCGTCAGCCCCTCCACACCATCAAGGGCCACGAACAGCGCCTTACAGTGCGGGTTAACCAGTAACTGTGGCCGGACGTGGTGCAGGTAACGCTGCACCCACCACAGCGCACGCTCGCCCACCGGCACCACCCTGTCCTGCTTTCCCTTGCCCTGAACGATGGTCAGGATGCGGCGGTTTGCATCCACGCTGAACACCTCAAGCCCTGCGGCTTCGCTGCGCCGTATGCCCGTTGACCACAGCACCTCCATCAGCGCACGGTCACGGATGCCGCCGGGCGTGCTCAGGTCAGGCAGCGCCAGCACCTGCTCCACCTCGTCCACGCTCAGGATATAGCGCGGCAGGCGTTTTTCCAGCCTCGGCAGCTCAAGGTCGGCCGCCGGGTTCGCCAGTATCAGGTTCTGCTGCGTCATCCAGCGGAACCACACCTGGATGGGCTGCACCGCCGTGCGCTGGGTCCGGGTGGTCAGCGGCTCGCCGTTGCGCTTGCGGTACTGGTACAGGTGGCGCTGGTAGCGTTCCAGCACCGGACGCGTCACCTCTGCCGGATGGTGCAGCCCGCGCTCTGCCGCCCACTGGACGAACCGGTAGCTGTGGTGCGTCTGCACCTTCAGCGTCGTCTCTGACCAGTTGCGCTCCCGCCGCCACGCCACGAACCGCAGCAGCAGCGCGTACAGGCTCTTCGGGTCTGAGGCCGGGCCGACAGGCTGACGGTACACGTCATCGACCGTCAGCAGACTGCCACGCCGTTTTCGGTTAGCCATGCGTTACCGCCGCTGCGAAGGCGCTGTTGTGGTGATTATCGCTGTGATGATGGGGGGCAGTAGTGTGATGCGGCGCTTGCGGGTTATCACTCTTTACTGCGTTTTCGTTCAGCCCGTCCGGTTGTGGCTCCGGGCCTTGCACCGTGAGGCCTGGAGCTGTCTGCTCTGTACCAGACAACGGGCAGACCTGACCCTGACCTGAACCAGACCTTACGCCATCAGAGGCAGACTTGCGCTCGCTGCCCTCTGTTTTTGAGGCCGCGTTTATCAGCTCGCCCACATCCGGCAGACCGCACAGGTGCGGGGCCTGTGTGTTGTCGCCGTCCCACAGCAGCTCGTAGTGCAGCAGGTGGCCCCGACTCCCGCCGTGCAGCAGCAGGTATTCCATTTCCACCAGGCGCACACAGTGGTTTTTAAGCTGGCTGTCGCTCCACCCGGTACTGGCCCGGATATCACGGCGGGTGAAGCGAACCTCGCCCGGCAGACACTGCTGACGACCCGCCATCTCCCTGACCATCGCCTGTATCAGCAACAGCAGTTTGCGCGTCTGTGGCGGCATTTCATCCAGCGTCCGGCCCAGCACCTCGTGCGCCAGCCGGGTTGCCAGCGCGATATCGGCTTTTGTCACCTCGGTATACTCGATGACCTGCCCGCGATGGGTCGCACGTTTCACCTCCCGCTGGTACTGGTGCAGCAGCGCCACCGCCTGTATCAGCGTCAGGTATTTCATATGGTCGCGCCGGGTGCGGGTTTTGTCGCTGAGGAACGTTAACTGGTGCGCATACGGGTTCACTACTTTCAGCGGCCGCAGCAGCCGCTGGGCGTTCTGATGCAGGGTCGTCAGGTACTGTTTCTCACTCTGCGCCAGCAGACCCTCCAGCGTCTGCCCGTGGCGCTGCATCGCGTGTATCGCCTGCGTCTGCTCCCGGCTCTCGTTCACCGTCAGCACCAGGCAGCGGTTCAGCAGCTCTTCGTCCACGTCGATGGCCGTGGTCGTCAGCATCAGCATCACCGGACCCTGAACGCTGTATTCCCGCGTCACCAGTTCGCCGCTCTGCTCGTTCTTCCCCGTGCTGGCGATGGTCAGCGACCCGTCTGACTGCAGCAGCTTCAGCGCATACGCCGCCTGCCGCACACCTTCTTCCTCGGCGATGGCCAGTATCTTGTGTTGCAGCGAGGTTTCACCCAGGTAGTACAGGCTCTGGCCCGTCATCGCGCTGTACTGCACCCGTTCTTCATCCGGCATCAGCCCCAGCACCGCATCCATCAGCGAAGACTTCCCCGCCGCCGACGAGGACTGGATAAGTACTGCCAGCGGTTTATCCAGCTTGCGCGATACCGCCGCAAGATACCCGGTCAGCAGATTGGTGGACTCACCCACCACACCGCAGGCCGCCAGGTCATCGGTGATACGCGCCGCAAGGTCCGGGGATTTCAGGAGTGCCAGCGCCGCCGCTTCATCGTCAGCGTTCATCGTGATGGCGGTCCTGTTGTCGGTGGCTTCAGACTGTCGCGCCTCGTCCTGTTTCTGCTCCAGCAACAGCAGCAGGCGGCCGCATTCGCGTTTGATAACCGATTGCTCACAGGCCAGCTCTGTTGCCGCCGTGCTGACGTAGTTCTGCCGGCTCCGGGCATGGTACATATCCAGGCTGTCCACATGGACCGCCCCGCTCAGGCTGTCGCGCACCTGCACGTTAACTTTCATCACCTCCGGCTGACGCTGTTTCTGCCAGCCCCGTACCCGCCACGCGCGCGGGCCGCAGGTCAGCAGCAGGTCGCCGGACGCGCTCACCTCGTGCGCCACCGTGTCTGTCGTGGCCGCTGACGGTGCGGGGGCTGAGACGGCTAAGGAAGGGCTGTTGTCCGGTATGCCCGCCGTTACTGACGAAGACGGGGATTCATGGCTGAACACCACGCCGGGGCCATTACCCGTTCCCAGCCACTTCGCCTGCTGCAGGGCCAGACCCAGCGCCGACTCCGGGCTGCCGCTTTTCAGCGCATATTCATTCGCATCCATCCCCGCCGGGAACGGCACCCGCCACGCCTCCAGCCCACATGCCAGCAGTTCAGTTGCCACACGCTCTGCGCCACGGTCGCCCGCCTCGTCACGGTCATACGCGATAAGCACCCGCTTCACGCCGTGGTAGCGCAGGGCCGTCAGGTGGTCGGGGGTGAAGCCGTTCACCCCGTAAGCCGTGGTGACGTTGCGCAGCCCGGCACACCAGAAGGTCATCGCGTCGATCAGGGATTCACACAGGATGATGTCTGAGGAACCCCGCATCGCCGCTTCGTTCCATACGCCACACAGCGGCGACGGCAGATACAGGTGACGCGAAGATCCTTTCTTGATCTGGTTATCGGCCATTGTTCGCCGTCCGTACACTTGCAGCATTCTGCCACGGTGCGCCACGATGGCAGATTCAGACCATCCCTCTACAGGCATTGTCACGCAGCCACGGAAGTGATCCTGTCGGGTCTGCTCACGCAACACACCCAGCGCGGCCAGACGTTCCCGCAGACGACGGCCCTCTTTGCTCGTCGTTGAAGGCAACAGCCCCGTATCGCCGCTGATACCGTGCGTACCCGCGAACCCCAGCCGGAAGTGACTCACCAGTTCGGGATGCGTCAGGCCACGGTGCGCCAGCCATGCCTGCGCTTCCGGGCTGTCCAGCAGATTGCGGTGATAGAAGTCCGTTACCTGACGCAACAGTGCCTGACCGTCCACGTCCAGATCGACGAGCAGCTGACGCGCTGGCGTCGCTTTTGGCTCCACAGACGGGACAGCTAAGGAAGAAGCGTTACCGTCAGTCCCCGCCAGCCGGGCTTTCAGGAACGCCACCGCCTCCCGAAGCCCCTGCCCGGTGGTGCTCATCTGCCAGTCGATAACCGAGCCTTTGGCCCCGCAGCCGAAGCAGTGGTACAGCCCCTTTGCCGGGGTGATCACGCAGGACGGCGTTTTCTCGTCATGGAACGGGCACAGGCAGACGTAGCTGTCTGCCCCATGTTTTTTCAGCTTATGGCCCTGCGACTGGGCCAGTGTGAGCAGCGAGACGTGGCGTTTCAGCTCATCCAGTTCATGCTTCGGGATCCGGGCCATAAGCGTACTCCTTGCAAAAATGCGTCAAGATTCTGTTGTGGTTTATTTTAGTATCCCATATGCTACCAATGTCAAGATGATTATTTTTAGGGGGATATGATGACTGCATTGTTTTCTTATTGGTTAAATTCAATGAGTGTTGCCGATCGTCTGATTCATCTCCGCAAGAGTAAGGGTCTGACTCAGCAGGCACTGGCGGATGCTATAGGCCTGCATGTCACACAGATAAAACGTTATGAGGCTGGAAGCTCCCAGCCTTCGCTGGATGCGATTAAGAAGATTGCACAGACCTTACGCGTCACCACTGATTCGTTGATATTCGAGTCTGATGAGCTGGCTCCGGATGCTGATTTGGCGTTACAGTTTCAGGCCATTTCGCATATGGCCCCGGAGCAGCAACAGGTTATCAAGCAGCTTCTGGAAGGAATGATCATCAAGTACGAAGCAGAACGCTGGTCTTCAAGAGTGAAGTGACCGACGGTTAAAAAAGGCCGTCACACAAGACAGTTAATAAAAAATAACCATGCGCGATCTGTGCATGGTTTGGGGTGCCTTTTTTTATTTTTAATACAGTAATAAAAACAATACTTTTAAACCTTCTGCATCAGTATGATCCTTCCGCTATTTATCCCTCCCCTGCTACATCTGATATCCAATAATAAAAACGACGAACACTGACAGATTTTAATCTGGCGGTGTGAAGCGTTGGACAACGAGCAACGCGAGGCGTCAGGTAATATGTCCAGCATAGCTTATTTACTTACCCGTTGCCCCCGAAATTTATTCGGCAGCTTCCCCTGTTACTTGCAGGTGTGATTAGCACCTTAAGGCACCATGTCGCATGAATTATATTTACACATGTCACACTTACACAAAATAATTTATTTTTGTAGGTGCTTGCTTTTATTTAAAATTTATTTACCTCGTGGAAGTGGTGATTCAGAAACGATTCACACAATTAAATATGGTGATTCACTAACGATTCACAGGCTCCAGAATGACGATTCACATATAACGTAAATGGCGATTCGAATCTGGATTCGAATCGCATTAAGTCACTGATTTAAATGAAGTGAATCACATGTGAATCTAGATTCGAATCGGATACGATTCATGTACGATTCGTAAGCGATTCATAAATTCATCCCAGGTTAAAAAATACCACTTTAAAAGTTTCATAAACCATTTTTTTTAATGACAAATCAGGCAAGATACAATCTTGCGACGGGTGTGGGGATTTTGAGGTGAGAAGCAGGCTATTGTGAAATAGCCTGCCGGGATGGGTTCAGGTATTACCGGGAGAAGGAAATTTTAATTATATTATTCTTTTCATTCACCTACAGGCAAACAGCCTCCAACGGTTCAATATAATGCCAGACATTATGCATAGTTCAGAACAACGAACCACGCATAATTTGCGTTATGTCTGGAACCCTACAGATGCCTGCAACTGTACTGTCTGCGTTATGTCAAAAGTCACTCAGAGTTAGGCGGTGTTTTCTTTGATTTATATCTGGCTATCAATTTAGAAAAAACAATCCCAACCCATGCAGTAAACCCGGTAATAGCACCAAAATAAAAAGCCCTTTTTATTTGATTGATTGGGAATAAAAAACCATCATTTTTGAGAGAAAAAAACAGAGATACAACCAAACCGACTCCAAGTAACGCTATTGTAAAAAACAGGCAGCAGTACAGAAGGAGAGTTAAATAATTCCACAAAATTCTCATTTATTCTCCTTTTTTTCAGGAGTTTGAGGATTATTGAGATCCTTGATAATTCCATTGGTAAACTCAGAGACAGCACCACCGCCAAGCTCATAAATAAAGCCCGGCACAGGGTCACTCCCTAAGATTTTCCCCACGGCTGTGGGGGCATACTTCCCAAATGCCCCACCCAGACCAGCACCAATACCAGCCCCGGCCAGTGACACTGTATTTGGACCATCAGTAAAGAATGCCCCCCCCATTGCGATACCTGTGTTCGCAAGGACACCACGACCGGGAGCCATCATGCCTGTTGTAAATGAGGTCGCGCTTCCCAGATAGTCCCACGACTTATTCGCATTCTGCGGCTGGTTTAAATCATAGACCTGATAACCACTATTGGCCACCAGTCCAAGAAGCCCGCCACCAAGAACTTTACCTGCTGACGCAGCAGGCCCCAGATACCATGCCCCGGCAATCATCACACCATCCTGGTAGCCATCCACGATCACTTTCGTGATATTGGTGCTGTCCGGCATATCTCCTTTCGCTATCTTATCCAGCCCGGCCTGCTTTTGTTCCGGTGTCAGATTATTGTCCACCGCGTACTTGTTCCATGATGTAGCCGCCGCAGCATTGCTTTCAAAACCATCACCAAAGCTGAGCGCGTTATTCTCAACAACAAAAATCATCTATCCGGCTCGTCAGATGTTTTTTTTCTGGCGTTGTACCAATCAATAATTTTGCTTAATAAAGCATACAGCCAGACAGCACAACTTGCGATTAAAGAAAAAACAACCCCTCTCTGAACCTCGGATAAAGGAAAGTTAAAGTATCCATTATTGTAATAAGATAATAGTGCTACCGCCGCTCTGAATAAAAAACCCATCACCATAAAAAAAACAAAGCAGTAGATAAACAAAACAAATGATTTCAATAAGTTACTTAGCATTTTTATCTCCTTTGTTTTCAGATGGCTTTAATGCATCTTTTATTGCACCGCCAGTAAACTCAGATATAAATGAACCACCAATGTCATAAGCAAATCCGGGAAGCTCTTTACCAATCTGTTTATCCACAATAACTGGCGCAAATTTCCCGAATGAACCACCGGCCAGCCCGCCGAGTGCAGCTCCGGCAAGTGACACTGTATTTGGACCATCAGTAAAGAATGCCCCCCCCATTGCGATACCTGTGTTCGCAAGGACACCACGACCGGGAGCCATCATGCCTGTTGTAAATGAGGTCGCGCTTCCCAGATAGTCCCACGACTTATTCGCATTCTGCGGCTGGTTTAAATCATAGACCTGATAACCACTATTGGCCGCCAGTCCAAGAAGCCCGCCACTAAGAACTTTACCTGCTGACGCAGCAGGCCCCAGATACCATGCACCGGCAATCATCACACCATCCTGGTAGCCATCCACGATCACTTTCGTGATATTGGTGCTGTCCGGCATATCACCTTTCGCTATCTTATCCAGCCCGGCCTGCTTTTGTTCCGGTGTCAGATTATTGTCCACCGCGTACTTGTTCCATGATGTAGCCGCCGCAGCATTGCTTTCAAAACCATCACCAAAGCTGAGCGAGTTATTCTCAACAACAACTCGTTCCGGTACACATTGCTGCGATGAACACGTTTTTTCCCTGTCCTTTCCGTGAGTTACAGCCGCTTTTGCACGCTGTACTTCCGGCACTGCAACTTTTTGCCCCGACGCGCCTTTTTCGCCCGAACACCCTACCGCCCCGGTGAAGATCACCAGGCACAGTAACAGGCTCATCAGACGTGTCAGCTTTTTTGGCATGCAGCATCATAACCCATCTTTGCTGTAATGAGTTATGCCGTTTTGAGATTCTATTCAGGGAGTTAGCGGGATTATACGGGGACAGCCGGGATAAGGCCGGAGAGGCCTCTGCGGGCCTCAGCTCTGGCTGTATTGCCCGGCTATCTTGCGGGAGGTGTGAAGTACTCGCAGGATGCGCACACGAGCGCTTTCTGCCACATACACTACGATGAACGGGAAGTGCGGCACCACCAGTTTACGCTGCTTCTCTGAGCCTCCGGCTTTCACTCCGGCAAGCGGGTTTTCCGCAAGGATAGTGACCATACCCGCCAGACGGTCGTCAGCCGCGATAGCCACCATTGCCCCCGCCTCGCGGTTCAGGTACCGGAAGAGGTTTTCTCTGTCATGCTGTGCGCGTTTTTCCCACTCAACCCTGATGCTCACAGCTTACCCCGCATGGCCTGTTGTTTCAGCGCCTTCATTCGCTTTTCCATTTCATCGTTGCTGATGTACTCGCCTTCACCTGCATCATGGCGGCTGAACGCCTGGGCTATCTGTGTTTCCAGCCAGCCTTCATGCTCGCTGCTCTGATGGCGACGTTCTTCTGCGGCCAGCTCTTCGGCCCGCTGGCGCATCAGCTCTGTAAGGCTCATCTGCTGGCGCTCTGCGGCCTGCATCGCCAGGCGTTTGGTTTCTTCGTCGATTCGGAAGTGGATAGTGCTGCTCATCGCCATAACCTCACGTGGTGTCAGTTGTGTTGTCATTATGATGATTGTCCTCAAGGTTGTCATCCAGGATTCGTGCTTCCCGCTCTGCCGGATGGGTTGAGGCATGAACCGCCTGTAACGCCCGCACCGACACCTGCGTGTATATCTGCGTCGATTCCACGCTGACATGGCCCAGCATCGCCTGTATCCACCGCAGATCTGCGCCGTTTTCCAGCATCTGGGTCGCCATCGCGTGCCGGAACAGGTGACAGCTTCCCTGCGCAACCAGCCCGGAGGCTCTCATATGGTGGCTGACGATGTTAGTGATCCCGTTGGGCGTCAGCCCCTCCACACCATCAAGGGCCACGAACAGCGCCTTACAGTGCGGGTTAACCAGTAACTGTGGCCGGACGTGGTGCAGGTAACGCTGCACCCACCACAGCGCACGCTCGCCCACCGGCACCACCCTGTCCTGCTTTCCCTTGCCCTGAACGATGGTCAGGATGCGGCGGTTTGCATCCACGCTGAACACCTCAAGCCCTGCGGCTTCGCTGCGCCGTATGCCCGTTGACCACAGCACCTCCATCAGCGCACGGTCACGGATGCCGCCGGGCGTGCTCAGGTCAGGCAGCGCCAGCACCTGCTCCACCTCGTCCACGCTCAGGATATAGCGCGGCAGGCGTTTTTCCAGCCTCGGCAGCTCAAGGTCGGCCGCCGGGTTCGCCAGTATCAGGTTCTGCTGCGTCATCCAGCGGAACCACACCTGGATGGGCTGCACCGCCGTGCGCTGGGTCCGGGTGGTCAGCGGCTCGCCGTTGCGCTTGCGGTACTGGTACAGGTGGCGCTGGTAGCGTTCCAGCACCGGACGCGTCACCTCTGCCGGATGGTGCAGCCCGCGCTCTGCCGCCCACTGGACGAACCGGTAGCTGTGGTGCGTCTGCACCTTCAGCGTCGTCTCTGACCAGTTGCGCTCCCGCCGCCACGCCACGAACCGCAGCAGCAGCGCGTACAGGCTCTTCGGGTCTGAGGCCGGGCCGACAGGCTGACGGTACACGTCATCGACCGTCAGCAGACTGCCACGCCGTTTTCGGTTAGCCATGCGTTACCGCCGCTGCGAAGGCGCTGTTGTGGTGATTATCGCTGTGATGATGGGGGGCAGTAGTGTGATGCGGCGCTTGCGGGTTATCACTCTTTACTGCGTTTTCGTTCAGCCCGTCCGGTTGTGGCTCCGGGCCTTGCACCGTGAGGCCTGGAGCTGTCTGCTCTGTACCAGACAACGGGCAGACCTGACCCTGACCTGAACCAGACCTTACGCCATCAGAGGCAGACTTGCGCTCGCTGCCCTCTGTTTTTGAGGCCGCGTTTATCAGCTCGCCCACATCCGGCAGACCGCACAGGTGCGGGGCCTGTGTGTTGTCGCCGTCCCACAGCAGCTCGTAGTGCAGCAGGTGGCCCCGACTCCCGCCGTGCAGCAGCAGGTATTCCATTTCCACCAGGCGCACACAGTGGTTTTTAAGCTGGCTGTCGCTCCACCCGGTACTGGCCCGGATATCACGGCGGGTGAAGCGAACCTCGCCCGGCAGACACTGCTGACGACCCGCCATCTCCCTGACCATCGCCTGTATCAGCAACAGCAGTTTGCGCGTCTGTGGCGGCATTTCATCCAGCGTCCGGCCCAGCACCTCGTGCGCCAGCCGGGTTGCCAGCGCGATATCGGCTTTTGTCACCTCGGTATACTCGATGACCTGCCCGCGATGGGTCGCACGTTTCACCTCCCGCTGGTACTGGTGCAGCAGCGCCACCGCCTGTATCAGCGTCAGGTATTTCATATGGTCGCGCCGGGTGCGGGTTTTGTCGCTGAGGAACGTTAACTGGTGCGCATACGGGTTCACTACTTTCAGCGGCCGCAGCAGCCGCTGGGCGTTCTGATGCAGGGTCGTCAGGTACTGTTTCTCACTCTGCGCCAGCAGACCCTCCAGCGTCTGCCCGTGGCGCTGCATCGCGTGTATCGCCTGCGTCTGCTCCCGGCTCTCGTTCACCGTCAGCACCAGGCAGCGGTTCAGCAGCTCTTCGTCCACGTCGATGGCCGTGGTCGTCAGCATCAGCATCACCGGACCCTGAACGCTGTATTCCCGCGTCACCAGTTCGCCGCTCTGCTCGTTCTTCCCCGTGCTGGCGATGGTCAGCGACCCGTCTGACTGCAGCAGCTTCAGCGCATACGCCGCCTGCCGCACACCTTCTTCCTCGGCGATGGCCAGTATCTTGTGTTGCAGCGAGGTTTCACCCAGGTAGTACAGGCTCTGGCCCGTCATCGCGCTGTACTGCACCCGTTCTTCATCCGGCATCAGCCCCAGCACCGCATCCATCAGCGAAGACTTCCCCGCCGCCGACGAGGACTGGATAAGTACTGCCAGCGGTTTATCCAGCTTGCGCGATACCGCCGCAAGATACCCGGTCAGCAGATTGGTGGACTCACCCACCACACCGCAGGCCGCCAGGTCATCGGTGATACGCGCCGCAAGGTCCGGGGATTTCAGGAGTGCCAGCGCCGCCGCTTCATCGTCAGCGTTCATCGTGATGGCGGTCCTGTTGTCGGTGGCTTCAGACTGTCGCGCCTCGTCCTGTTTCTGCTCCAGCAACAGCAGCAGGCGGCCGCATTCGCGTTTGATAACCGATTGCTCACAGGCCAGCTCTGTTGCCGCCGTGCTGACGTAGTTCTGCCGGCTCCGGGCATGGTACATATCCAGGCTGTCCACATGGACCGCCCCGCTCAGGCTGTCGCGCACCTGCACGTTAACTTTCATCACCTCCGGCTGACGCTGTTTCTGCCAGCCCCGTACCCGCCACGCGCGCGGGCCGCAGGTCAGCAGCAGGTCGCCGGACGCGCTCACCTCGTGCGCCACCGTGTCTGTCGTGGCCGCTGACGGTGCGGGGGCTGAGACGGCTAAGGAAGGGCTGTTGTCCGGTATGCCCGCCGTTACTGACGAAGACGGGGATTCATGGCTGAACACCACGCCGGGGCCATTACCCGTTCCCAGCCACTTCGCCTGCTGCAGGGCCAGACCCAGCGCCGACTCCGGGCTGCCGCTTTTCAGCGCATATTCATTCGCATCCATCCCCGCCGGGAACGGCACCCGCCACGCCTCCAGCCCACATGCCAGCAGTTCAGTTGCCACACGCTCTGCGCCACGGTCGCCCGCCTCGTCACGGTCATACGCGATAAGCACCCGCTTCACGCCGTGGTAGCGCAGGGCCGTCAGGTGGTCGGGGGTGAAGCCGTTCACCCCGTAAGCCGTGGTGACGTTGCGCAGCCCGGCACACCAGAAGGTCATCGCGTCGATCAGGGATTCACACAGGATGATGTCTGAGGAACCCCGCATCGCCGCTTCGTTCCATACGCCACACAGCGGCGACGGCAGATACAGGTGACGCGAAGATCCTTTCTTGATCTGGTTATCGGCCATTGTTCGCCGTCCGTACACTTGCAGCATTCTGCCACGGTGCGCCACGATGGCAGATTCAGACCATCCCTCTACAGGCATTGTCACGCAGCCACGGAAGTGATCCTGTCGGGTCTGCTCACGCAACACACCCAGCGCGGCCAGACGTTCCCGCAGACGACGGCCCTCTTTGCTCGTCGTTGAAGGCAACAGCCCCGTATCGCCGCTGATACCGTGCGTACCCGCGAACCCCAGCCGGAAGTGACTCACCAGTTCGGGATGCGTCAGGCCACGGTGCGCCAGCCATGCCTGCGCTTCCGGGCTGTCCAGCAGATTGCGGTGATAGAAGTCCGTTACCTGACGCAACAGTGCCTGACCGTCCACGTCCAGATCGACGAGCAGCTGACGCGCTGGCGTCGCTTTTGGCTCCACAGACGGGACAGCTAAGGAAGAAGCGTTACCGTCAGTCCCCGCCAGCCGGGCTTTCAGGAACGCCACCGCCTCCCGAAGCCCCTGCCCGGTGGTGCTCATCTGCCAGTCGATAACCGAGCCTTTGGCCCCGCAGCCGAAGCAGTGGTACAGCCCCTTTGCCGGGGTGATCACGCAGGACGGCGTTTTCTCGTCATGGAACGGGCACAGGCAGACGTAGCTGTCTGCCCCATGTTTTTTCAGCTTATGGCCCTGCGACTGGGCCAGTGTGAGCAGCGAGACGTGGCGTTTCAGCTCATCCAGTTCATGCTTCGGGATCCGGGCCATAAGCGTACTCCTTGCAAAAATGCGTCAAGATTCTGTTGTGGTTTATTTTAGTATCCCATATGCTACCAATGTCAAGATGATTATTTTTAGGGGGATATGATGACTGCATTGTTTTCTTATTGGTTAAATTCAATGAGTGTTGCCGATCGTCTGATTCATCTCCGCAAGAGTAAGGGTCTGACTCAGCAGGCACTGGCGGATGCTATAGGCCTGCATGTCACACAGATAAAACGTTATGAGGCTGGAAGCTCCCAGCCTTCGCTGGATGCGATTAAGAAGATTGCACAGACCTTACGCGTCACCACTGATTCGTTGATATTCGAGTCTGATGAGCTGGCTCCGGATGCTGATTTGGCGTTACAGTTTCAGGCCATTTCGCATATGGCCCCGGAGCAGCAACAGGTTATCAAGCAGCTTCTGGAAGGAATGATCATCAAGTACGAAGCAGAACGCTGGTCTTCAAGAGTGAAGTGACCGACGGTTAAAAAAGGCCGTCACACAAGACAGTTAATAAAAAATAACCATGCGCGATCTGTGCATGGTTTGGGGTGCCTTTTTTTATTTTTAATACAGTAATAAAAACAATACTTTTAAACCTTCTGCATCAGTATGATCCTTCCGCTATTTATCCCTCCCCTGCTACATCTGATATCCAATAATAAAAACGACGAACACTGACAGATTTTAATCTGGCGGTGTGAAGCGTTGGACAACGAGCAACGCGAGGCGTCAGGTAATATGTCCAGCATAGCTTATTTACTTACCCGTTGCCCCCGAAATTTATTCGGCAGCTTCCCCTGTTACTTGCAGGTGTGATTAGCACCTTAAGGCACCATGTCGCATGAATTATATTTACACATGTCACACTTACACAAAATAATTTATTTTTGTAGGTGCTTGCTTTTATTTAAAATTTATTTACCTCGTGGAAGTGGTGATTCAGAAACGATTCACACAATTAAATATGGTGATTCACTAACGATTCACAGGCTCCAGAATGACGATTCACATATAACGTAAATGGCGATTCGAATCTGGATTCGAATCGCATTAAGTCACTGATTTAAATGAAGTGAATCACATGTGAATCTAGATTCGAATCGGATACGATTCATGTACGATTCGTAAGCGATTCATAAATTCATCCCAGGTTAAAAAATACCACTTTAAAAGTTTCATAAACCATTTTTTTTAATGACAAATCAGGCAAGATACAATCTTGCGACGGGTGTGGGGATTTTGAGGTGAGAAGCAGGCTATTGTGAAATAGCCTGCCGGGATGGGTTCAGGTATTACCGGGAGAAGGAAATTTTAATTATATTATTCTTTTCATTCACCTACAGGCAAACAGCCTCCAACGGTTCAATATAATGCCAGACATTATGCATAGTTCAGAACAACGAACCACGCATAATTTGCGTTATGTCTGGAACCCTACAGATGCCTGCAACTGTACTGTCTGCGTTATGTCAAAAGTCACTCAGAGTTAGGCGGTGTTTTCTTTGATTTATATCTGGCTATCAATTTAGAAAAAACAATCCCAACCCATGCAGTAAACCCGGTAATAGCACCAAAATAAAAAGCCCTTTTTATTTGATTGATTGGGAATAAAAAACCATCATTTTTGAGAGAAAAAAACAGAGATACAACCAAACCGACTCCAAGTAACGCTATTGTAAAAAACAGGCAGCAGTACAGAAGGAGAGTTAAATAATTCCACAAAATTCTCATTTATTCTCCTTTTTTTCAGGAGTTTGAGGATTATTGAGATCCTTGATAATTCCATTGGTAAACTCAGAGACAGCACCACCGCCAAGCTCATAAATAAAGCCCGGCACAGGGTCACTCCCTAAGATTTTCCCCACGGCTGTGGGGGCATACTTCCCAAATGCCCCACCCAGACCAGCACCAATACCAGCCCCGGCCAGTGACACTGTATTTGGACCATCAGTAAAGAATGCCCCCCCCATTGCGATACCTGTGTTCGCAAGGACACCACGACCGGGAGCCATCATGCCTGTTGTAAATGAGGTCGCGCTTCCCAGATAGTCCCACGACTTATTCGCATTCTGCGGCTGGTTTAAATCATAGACCTGATAACCACTATTGGCCACCAGTCCAAGAAGCCCGCCACCAAGAACTTTACCTGCTGACGCAGCAGGCCCCAGATACCATGCCCCGGCAATCATCACACCATCCTGGTAGCCATCCACGATCACTTTCGTGATATTGGTGCTGTCCGGCATATCTCCTTTCGCTATCTTATCCAGCCCGGCCTGCTTTTGTTCCGGTGTCAGATTATTGTCCACCGCGTACTTGTTCCATGATGTAGCCGCCGCAGCATTGCTTTCAAAACCATCACCAAAGCTGAGCGCGTTATTCTCAACAACAAAAATCATCTATCCGGCTCGTCAGATGTTTTTTTTCTGGCGTTGTACCAATCAATAATTTTGCTTAATAAAGCATACAGCCAGACAGCACAACTTGCGATTAAAGAAAAAACAACCCCTCTCTGAACCTCGGATAAAGGAAAGTTAAAGTATCCATTATTGTAATAAGATAATAGTGCTACCGCCGCTCTGAATAAAAAACCCATCACCATAAAAAAAACAAAGCAGTAGATAAACAAAACAAATGATTTCAATAAGTTACTTAGCATTTTTATCTCCTTTGTTTTCAGATGGCTTTAATGCATCTTTTATTGCACCGCCAGTAAACTCAGATATAAATGAACCACCAATGTCATAAGCAAATCCGGGAAGCTCTTTACCAATCTGTTTATCCACAATAACTGGCGCAAATTTCCCGAATGAACCACCGGCCAGCCCGCCGAGTGCAGCTCCGGCAAGTGACACTGTATTTGGACCATCAGTAAAGAATGCCCCCCCCATTGCGATACCTGTGTTCGCAAGGACACCACGACCGGGAGCCATCATGCCTGTTGTAAATGAGGTCGCGCTTCCCAGATAGTCCCACGACTTATTCGCATTCTGCGGCTGGTTTAAATCATAGACCTGATAACCACTATTGGCCGCCAGTCCAAGAAGCCCGCCACTAAGAACTTTACCTGCTGACGCAGCAGGCCCCAGATACCATGCACCGGCAATCATCACACCATCCTGGTAGCCATCCACGATCACTTTCGTGATATTGGTGCTGTCCGGCATATCACCTTTCGCTATCTTATCCAGCCCGGCCTGCTTTTGTTCCGGTGTCAGATTATTGTCCACCGCGTACTTGTTCCATGATGTAGCCGCCGCAGCATTGCTTTCAAAACCATCACCAAAGCTGAGCGAGTTATTCTCAACAACAACTCGTTCCGGTACACATTGCTGCGATGAACACGTTTTTTCCCTCTCCTTTCCGTGAGTTACAGCCGCTTTTGCCTGCTGTACTTCCTGCCCGCCGACTTTTTGCCCCGACGCGCCTTTTTCGCCCGAACACGCTACCGCCCCGGTGAAGATCACCAGGCACAGTAACAGGCTCATCAGACGTGTCAGCTTTTTTGGCATACAGCATCATAACCCATCTTTGTTTTAATGAGTTATGCCGTTTTTATTTTCTGTTCAGGGAGTTAGCGGGATTATACGGGTATAGATGGGATAAGGCCGGAGAGGCCTCTGCGGACCTCAGCTCTGGCTGTATTGTCCGGCTATTTTGCGGGAGGTGTGAAGTACACGCAGGATGCGCACACGAGCGCTTTCTGCCACATACACGATGATGAACGGGAAGTGCGGCACCACCAGTTTACGCTGCTTCTCTGAGCGTCCGGCTTTCACCCCGGCAAGCGGGTTTTCCGCAAGGATAGCCGCCATGCCTGCCAGCCGTTCATCGGCTGCGATGGCGACCAGTGCGCCGGCTTCCCGATTCAGGTACAGGAAGATGTTTTCTCTGTCAGTCTGTGCGCGTTTTTCCCATTCAACCCTGACCGTCACAGCGTACCCCGCGTGGCCTGTTGTTTCAGCGCCTTCATTCGCTTTTCCATTTCATCGTTGCTGATGTACTCGCCTTCACCTGCATCATGGCGGCTGAACGCCTGGGCTATCTGTGTTTCCAGCCAGCCTTCATGCTCGCTGCTCTGATGGCGACGTTCTTCTGCGGCCAGCTCTTCGGCCCGCTGGCGCATCAGCTCTGTAAGGCTCATCTGCTGGCGCTCTGCGGCCTGCATCGCCAGGCGTTTGGTTTCTTCGTCGATTCGGAAGTGGATAGTGCTGCTCATCGCCATAACCTCACGTGGTGTCAGTTGTGTTGTCATTATGATGATTGTCCTCAAGGTTGTCATCCAGGATTCGTGCTTCCCGCTCTGCCGGATGGGTTGAGGCATGAACCGCCTGTAACGCCCGCACCGACACCTGCGTGTATATCTGCGTCGATTCCACGCTGACATGGCCCAGCATCGCCTGTATCCACCGCAGATCTGCGCCGTTTTCCAGCATCTGGGTCGCCATCGCGTGCCGGAACAGGTGACAGCTTCCCTGCGCAACCAGCCCGGAGGCTCTCATATGGTGGCTGACGATGTTAGTGATCCCGTTGGGCGTCAGCCCCTCCACACCATCAAGGGCCACGAACAGCGCCTTACAGTGCGGGTTAACCAGTAACTGTGGCCGGACGTGGTGCAGGTAACGCTGCACCCACCACAGCGCACGCTCGCCCACCGGCACCACCCTGTCCTGCTTTCCCTTGCCCTGAACGATGGTCAGGATGCGGCGGTTTGCATCCACGCTGAACACCTCAAGCCCTGCGGCTTCGCTGCGCCGTATGCCCGTTGACCACAGCACCTCCATCAGCGCACGGTCACGGATGCCGCCGGGCGTGCTCAGGTCAGGCAGCGCCAGCACCTGCTCCACCTCGTCCACGCTCAGGATATAGCGCGGCAGGCGTTTTTCCAGCCTCGGCAGCTCAAGGTCGGCCGCCGGGTTCGCCAGTATCAGGTTCTGCTGCGTCATCCAGCGGAACCACACCTGGATGGGCTGCACCGCCGTGCGCTGGGTCCGGGTGGTCAGCGGCTCGCCGTTGCGCTTGCGGTACTGGTACAGGTGGCGCTGGTAGCGTTCCAGCACCGGACGCGTCACCTCTGCCGGATGGTGCAGCCCGCGCTCTGCCGCCCACTGGACGAACCGGTAGCTGTGGTGCGTCTGCACCTTCAGCGTCGTCTCTGACCAGTTGCGCTCCCGCCGCCACGCCACGAACCGCAGCAGCAGCGCGTACAGGCTCTTCGGGTCTGAGGCCGGGCCGACAGGCTGACGGTACACGTCATCGACCGTCAGCAGACTGCCACGCCGTTTTCGGTTAGCCATGCGTTACCGCCGCTGCGAAGGCGCTGTTGTGGTGATTATCGCTGTGATGATGGGGGGCAGTAGTGTGATGCGGCGCTTGCGGGTTATCACTCTTTACTGCGTTTTCGTTCAGCCCGTCCGGTTGTGGCTCCGGGCCTTGCACCGTGAGGCCTGGAGCTGTCTGCTCTGTACCAGACAACGGGCAGACCTGACCCTGACCTGAACCAGACCTTACGCCATCAGAGGCAGACTTGCGCTCGCTGCCCTCTGTTTTTGAGGCCGCGTTTATCAGCTCGCCCACATCCGGCAGACCGCACAGGTGCGGGGCCTGTGTGTTGTCGCCGTCCCACAGCAGCTCGTAGTGCAGCAGGTGGCCCCGACTCCCGCCGTGCAGCAGCAGGTATTCCATTTCCACCAGGCGCACACAGTGGTTTTTAAGCTGGCTGTCGCTCCACCCGGTACTGGCCCGGATATCACGGCGGGTGAAGCGAACCTCGCCCGGCAGACACTGCTGACGACCCGCCATCTCCCTGACCATCGCCTGTATCAGCAACAGCAGTTTGCGCGTCTGTGGCGGCATTTCATCCAGCGTCCGGCCCAGCACCTCGTGCGCCAGCCGGGTTGCCAGCGCGATATCGGCTTTTGTCACCTCGGTATACTCGATGACCTGCCCGCGATGGGTCGCACGTTTCACCTCCCGCTGGTACTGGTGCAGCAGCGCCACCGCCTGTATCAGCGTCAGGTATTTCATATGGTCGCGCCGGGTGCGGGTTTTGTCGCTGAGGAACGTTAACTGGTGCGCATACGGGTTCACTACTTTCAGCGGCCGCAGCAGCCGCTGGGCGTTCTGATGCAGGGTCGTCAGGTACTGTTTCTCACTCTGCGCCAGCAGACCCTCCAGCGTCTGCCCGTGGCGCTGCATCGCGTGTATCGCCTGCGTCTGCTCCCGGCTCTCGTTCACCGTCAGCACCAGGCAGCGGTTCAGCAGCTCTTCGTCCACGTCGATGGCCGTGGTCGTCAGCATCAGCATCACCGGACCCTGAACGCTGTATTCCCGCGTCACCAGTTCGCCGCTCTGCTCGTTCTTCCCCGTGCTGGCGATGGTCAGCGACCCGTCTGACTGCAGCAGCTTCAGCGCATACGCCGCCTGCCGCACACCTTCTTCCTCGGCGATGGCCAGTATCTTGTGTTGCAGCGAGGTTTCACCCAGGTAGTACAGGCTCTGGCCCGTCATCGCGCTGTACTGCACCCGTTCTTCATCCGGCATCAGCCCCAGCACCGCATCCATCAGCGAAGACTTCCCCGCCGCCGACGAGGACTGGATAAGTACTGCCAGCGGTTTATCCAGCTTGCGCGATACCGCCGCAAGATACCCGGTCAGCAGATTGGTGGACTCACCCACCACACCGCAGGCCGCCAGGTCATCGGTGATACGCGCCGCAAGGTCCGGGGATTTCAGGAGTGCCAGCGCCGCCGCTTCATCGTCAGCGTTCATCGTGATGGCGGTCCTGTTGTCGGTGGCTTCAGACTGTCGCGCCTCGTCCTGTTTCTGCTCCAGCAACAGCAGCAGGCGGCCGCATTCGCGTTTGATAACCGATTGCTCACAGGCCAGCTCTGTTGCCGCCGTGCTGACGTAGTTCTGCCGGCTCCGGGCATGGTACATATCCAGGCTGTCCACATGGACCGCCCCGCTCAGGCTGTCGCGCACCTGCACGTTAACTTTCATCACCTCCGGCTGACGCTGTTTCTGCCAGCCACGTACCCGCCACACGCGCGGACCGCAGGTCAGCAGCAGGTCACCGGACGCGCTCACCTCGTGCGCCACAGTGCCTGTCGTGCTCGCTGACGGTGCGGAGGCCGGGACGGCTAAGGAAGGGCCGTTGTCCGGTGTCCCTGCCACCTCTGACGATGGCGGGGATTCATGGCTGAACACCACGCCGGGGCCACTGCCCTGCCCCAGCCACTTCGCCTGCTGCAGGGCCAGACCCAGCGCCGACTCCGGGCTGCCGCTTTTCAGCGCATATTCATTCGCATCCATCCCCGCCGGGAACGGCACCCGCCACGCCTCCAGCCCACATGCCAGCAGTTCAGTTGCCACACGCTCTGCGCCACGGTCGCCCGCCTCGTCACGGTCATACGCGATAAGCACCCGCTTCACGCCGTGGTAGCGCAGGGCCGTCAGGTGGTCGGGGGTGAAGCCGTTCACCCCGTAAGCCGTGGTGACGTTGCGCAGCCCGGCACACCAGAAGGTCATCGCGTCGATCAGGGATTCACACAGGATGATGTCTGAGGAACCCCGCATCGCCGCTTCGTTCCATACGCCACACAGCGGCGACGGCAGATACAGGTGACGCGAAGATCCTTTCTTGATCTGGTTATCGGCCATTGTTCGCCGTCCGTACACTTGCAGCATTCTGCCACGGTGCGCCACGATGGCAGATTCAGACCATCCCTCTACAGGCATTGTCACGCAGCCACGGAAGTGATCCTGTCGGGTCTGCTCACGCAACACACCCAGCGCGGCCAGACGTTCCCGCAGACGACGGCCCTCTTTGCTCGTCGTTGAAGGCAACAGCCCCGTATCGCCGCTGATACCGTGCGTACCCGCGAACCCCAGCCGGAAGTGACTCACCAGTTCGGGATGCGTCAGGCCACGGTGCGCCAGCCATGCCTGCGCTTCCGGGCTGTCCAGCAGATTGCGGTGATAGAAGTCCGTTACCTGACGCAACAGTGCCTGACCGTCCACGTCCAGATCGACGAGCAGCTGACGCGCTGGCGTCGCTTTTGGCTCCACAGACGGGACAGCTAAGGAAGAAGCGTTACCGTCAGTCCCCGCCAGCCGGGCTTTCAGGAACGCCACCGCCTCCCGAAGCCCCTGCCCGGTGGTGCTCATCTGCCAGTCGATAACCGAGCCTTTGGCCCCGCAGCCGAAGCAGTGGTACAGCCCCTTTGCCGGGGTGATCACGCAGGACGGCGTTTTCTCGTCATGGAACGGGCACAGGCAGACGTAGCTGTCTGCCCCATGTTTTTTCAGCTTATGGCCCTGCGACTGGGCCAGTGTGAGCAACGAGACGTGGCGTTTCAGCTCATCCAGTTCATGCACCGGGATGCGGGCCATAAGCGTACTCCTGTAAAATGCGTCAAGATATATACAATATACTTTTACAGTACACTATAATATACTTACGTCAAGTCAGCTCAACAGGAGGGGTTAGTATCATGGGTAACATTCATCACTGGTTTACTACCATGAGCTTTTCCCAACGCATCGTTGCACTGCGTAAGCAGCGAGGATTGACACAGCAGGGACTGTCCGATGCCACAGGCATTCATGTCCAGCAGATAAAGCGCTATGAAGCTGGTAGCTCTTTACCTACTGCTGACGCCCTCAAGAAGCTGGCGATTGTTTTACATGTCACCTCTGATTTTCTCCTGTTTGAGCCGGGGGAACGTGAGCCAGAAGATGACATGAAGCTTCGGTTTGAAGCCGTTGCGGCAATGTCTGATGAAGACAGGGAGATCGCCAAAGCGGTACTGGATGCAATGATTGTAAAGAGTCAGGTCACGCAAGCTGTTGCCAGAGTAGGCAAAGCGACAGTTAAAAAGATCTGAAGACCGACAGTTAATAAAAAAATAACTATGCGCGATCAGTGCATGGTTTGGGGAGCCTTTTTTTATTTTTAATACAGTAATAAAAACAATACGTTTAAACCTTCTGCATCAGTATGATCCTTCCGCTGTTTATCCCTCCCCTGCTACATCTGATATCCAATAATAAAAACGACGAACACTGACAGATTTTAATCTGGCGGTGTGAAGCGTTGGACAACGAGCAACGCGAGGCGTCAGGGAAATTTAAAGGATTCCCCTTTGGCGTGCAGCTGTATACAGTCTGTAACGTGTCTCTGTCAGATAATGTAACGAAAAACCATATCAGGGAACTTTCGTTAAGTTGCATTAAATTTCATTACTGCCTTTTATTATTTCCATGAGTTACACCAAATAGCGCTGAGTTGATTTAAGCCTCGCAATGGAAAATTTATCAACTGCAGATTCACGCTGTCATTATCCTGAAGTATAAATAACACCTTACTGTAAAATTATTATTTAAAGGATTTTTGAGATTTATTTATACGAATATTATTCACCTTTTTCGTAGAGTCGGATTAGAGTCGTCAATAATATTTATGGGATTCACTGTCTAAAAAATGACGACTCTACTCCCTGTAAAAATCAGAGTGCACTCTAGAGTACACTCTACTTAAAGCCTTGCTACATGTGGGCATACTCTAATCAGACTCCAGAGTGTACTCTAATCAGAGTCTATGTAGAGTCGTCGGCGACTCTGTTTCATTATCCGGCGTTAAAATTACCATAACATTTTCCAGATAACCATTTGAATTTAAACAATAATCATGCAAGATGCAATCTTGCGACGGGTGTGGGGATTTTGAGGTGAGAAGCAGGCTATTGTGAAATAGCCTGCCGGGATGGGTTCAGGTATTACCGGGAGAAGGTAATTTTAATTATATTATTATTTTCATTCACCTACAGGCAAACCACCTCAAACTGTTCAACATAACACCATAAATTATGTCTGGCATCATTCGGAGATCACTGCAAAGATTTTGGTTGGCAGTTTTCAGTTTTTTTTACTGCTCTGACGCTCTTGCAGCCTTGCTTTTATCCACAAGCCTAATCCAAGAGTAAAACCTATAGCTACTCCTTTTTCTAGCGAGATAAAAACGGTCTCTTTCCAGTCAAATAAAAATGAACCGATTTTGAGAAAAACAAAAACAGTCGCTAGTAAACGACCTAAAAAGACTATTATTATAAAGATGAAAATATTACACCCAACAAATATTAAAAACTGAGTTAGATTATTTTTTCTCATCTTGCTTACCTGCTTGATCAAGCAACTCTTTTGTTCCATTACCGAATACTTCGCTTATAGCAGAACCACCAACCGTACCAGTTAAATCTGCTGTAGTATCTTTAACGATACCAGCTGCTTTATCAGTAATTACTTTACCTGCAGCGCCACCGACCACACTCCCGAAGCCAGCCCCAATAACCGAATTCGTCGGGTCTTCTCCTTTAATCCCACTCCCTATTGCAGCACCACCCATATTGATAGGGGTCGAGACGATAATACCTTTTCCTGTTGTCGCTGCTGCTGTTACGCCAGCCATTATCGCATCCACATAACTGAAGGGGTCTTTTCCTGCAAACTGAGCGGCAGAGTTAACTCCAACACCAATTGCGGCATTAGCTGCCATACCTTTCACTGTAAGTCCCAGCACGCTGCCTCCGAACATTACAGGCGCATCACCAATACTGGCGTTGGATTTATGATAACCCCAGGTGTTCATGATGCTCTGGGCTTTAGACATGGCTTCGGAGTCAGGATCTCGTTTCATGTAATCCTGACCAGAGAGCAGACCTGTAACCAGTTGCTGTGCTACCGCTGGCCCGTAAGTATTTTCCATTTCAGAGGCATAAACACGCAGATACCCGGCCAGTTCAGCACGCTCTGTGCTGGTCATTTCTGAAGGATCTTTGGTGAATTTGGATACCAGAGCATCACTGCGTTTATCGGCATTTTCTAATTTCAGCAGGTCATTAGCCGCTTCCAGTGATTTATCGCCGTTCCTGATTTTCTCAATGGCTTTGTCGAGTTTGTCTGAGGATGTGGCACCGAGGAAGTTATTCTCAACAGCGTTCTTACCCGCCAGTGCCCCCGCAACAACATTAGCACTGCTATCACCCACTACGCCACCAACCAGTCCTGCCGCCAGGGTACCCAGCGCACTGATGGTCTGACGTTGTTCTTCCGTCAAGTCGTTGCGGTCGATACCGGGGTACATCTGTTGGGCGATAAATTCCCCCATCACTGCGCCGCTGGCTCCAGCCAATGCACTGTTGCCATTGACCGCAGCTGTCACCGCACCGAGAACCGCGTGGGCCATCAGGTTGGCCTCGGTGTTCACTATCTTGCCGTCCGCACTGGTGGTCATATTGTGGATGACTTCCGCCAGATACGGTGCACTGGCTCCCGCCAGGGCTTTAGCCATATCACCGCCTGCAAGCCCCTGAATGGCCGCCGTTGCCGCCTGGATACCTTGCTGTAGTGCACTACCGGTGCCATATTGCTTCATGGCATCTTTATACTCTTTGGTTTCACGAAGTTGCTCAGTTGTCTTGTCCGGGTACTTCTCTTTCGCCGCTTTCAGCCCGTTGATATCCCCCTGCGTCCGGGCAATATCTGCCGCCTGGCTACCGATCTCACCGATCAACTGTGCTTCCCTTAACCGGTTCTGTTCTTTCTCTTTATCAAAGATTTTGTTCAGACCCGGATTCGCATTCTCGACATCACGGCTCAGCCCAGCCACGTCTTGCTTCTGGTTGGCCTGGTCACGAATGGTGATGGTGCCATCACTGACTGCCGACTGGGTTGTTGAACTGGCGCTGCCGCTGCCATTCACCCCGGTCAGGAGACCATTCGCCATATTCCCCGCGAACTGCCCGCCGATGCTACCACCCGAGCTGATACCCACACTCTGATGCTCAACGTCGTACCTGGCCTTGTTCTCGATGTTGCTGAAACCCAGCGTACCGGTATCCAGTTTATTCTTGTCCGCTGTGGCGGTAGAGCCGATAACTGCCCCGTTGAGTTGGGTATGCTCACCCACGGTAATGTCGAAGCCACCTTTTCCGGCGAACACCCCGGTCTGCTCCTGCACCGCATCGTAAGTGGAGTGCATCCTGTCACGGCTCAGATTGACCGAACCACTGGCAGAACCGAAACCGACGCTACCGCCTGCGCTGGCGTTCTGCTGCTTCGAGTCGTAGTTGTCGCTGTCGCGCTCACTGGTTAAGGTCAGGTTGCGGCCCACATCCATCGTCACCTTCTCACCGCTCACCTGTGCTCCTGTGAGGGTGGTGTCGCGGCCGCTGGTGATATTGAGGTTGTTACCGGCGTTCAGCGTGGTCTCGGTATGGGTCAGCATATTGCCGCTTTCCGAACCTTTTCCCTTGTTCACGCTGGCATTCAGCGTCAGGCCGTTCTTGCCCTGGCCGAAGTTCACACCCACACCCACCGAGCCACCCTGGCTTTCGCTCCTGCCATCCACCGTCTGGGTGTTCCGGGCTGAAAGCAGATTGACGTCCCGCGCCGCATTGAGGTTGATATCCTTCCCGGCCTGCAACTGGCTGCCCTGGACATTGATATCGGTGCCGGTCGAGCGGATGTTCAGATTGTTGCCTGCGGTCAGGGTGCTGCCCTGGCTTTGCGATTGCACCGTAGTCTGCTCAGATTTTGACGACTGGCTGCCCCAGGAGAGGTTCAGCCCCACCAGGCTGGTATTTTCATCTCCGGCGTTGTGCACTTCATTCGCCTGCGCCGCCTGTACCCCGCTCAATGCCGCTTTCATCCCCTGCAAGGCAGCGAGACGCCCGTTACTCTCCTTGCTGGCGTCACTGGCGCTCGATACTGCAGAACTCACGGCACTGCCCACCGTACCGGACAGCGCCAGCGTCAGGCCACTTTGCTTCTGCTCCACCACATGCTTCCGGGTGCTCTGATTTTCTGCGGCAAGGACATTAACTTCCTTGCCGGTCAGGTTGATGTCTTTTCCGGCCAGCACATCAGAACCCTGTACCGTCAGGCTATTACCCGCATTCAACGTGACATTCCCCTGGGTGCTGCCCACCGTGCTGCCGACGCTGGTCCGGGATTTGCCATCATCGGTGGTTTTGGTGTCACTGGTGCCGTAGCTGAAGCCAATGCCGCCAGTGCCGGACAGGCCGCTTTTCTTCTCCTGCAGCATATGGGTTTCATCGCGCTGTTCGGTCGCCGCCTGCAGGTTCAGGTTGTTACCGGCGGTTAAATTGACATCCTGCGTAGCCGCCACGCTGCTGCCCGTGACGGTTAAATCACGTCCAGCCTGCATGCTCACCGTGTCGCCGCTCAACTGGCTGCCATTGACAGTCTGCTGGCTAATGGTGTCCCGCGACTCGGTGGTGGTTTTCGAGAGCATGCCGCTGCTGCCGGTCGCCTTGTAATGCTGGTCCAGCGTGTTGGTATCAACGCCATGCTGAATGTTGATATCGTTACCTGCCGCCACACTGAGCTTATCACCGGCAGAGACGTTGCCTGCGGTGATATTCACATCTTGTCCGGCTCCCAGTTGCACGTTACCTGCACCGACGATTTCACTGCCGACCTGCTGGCTGCTGGAGTGGTGCTGCCAGTTGTCGCCCCAGTTGAGGTTGTCTGTGCTGCCGGTAGTCACCGTATTGAGGTTGAGATCACGCCCTGCCGTGATGGAGGTGCTGCCGCCTTCCCCGCTATTCACAATCTGCGCCGCCGTCAGATTCACATCGCGCCCTGCCTGCAATGCCAGCGTACCATCCGGCTGCTGCACATATAGCCCGGCGACGCGATCCAGCGTAGTGCGTGCAAAATCGCCACCGGCGCTCTTGGCGCTGCGGGTGGTGGTGGTGGCGTTGATATCCCGCCCGGCGGTTGCGGTGAGGCTTTGTTGCCCGGCGATCACCCCACCGACATTACTGATGTCGGTCCGCGCCTTCAGCGCGACATCGTTCCCCTGGATCAGGCCGCCCAGGTTGCTGATGTTTTCTGCCAGGATCTGCGTACTTTGCTGGCCGTTGATGCGCCCACTGTTAGTCAGATTGCCGCTCAGGTTCAGGCCGATGGTTTTTCCGGCAAGCAGTGCGCCGCTGCCATCCAGATCCCCTGCCTTGACGGAGGCATACACCTGTGGCACCAGTACCTGACGGGTACTTCCGTCCGGCAGGGGCACGGTCTGCGCCACCATCCAGACGATATCGCCCGTCAGCAAGGCCATCTGTTCAGCGGTGAGCGCCACACCCAGCGTCAGATTGTATTTCTTGCCGAACTCCACCCCGTTGTTCATCAGGGCCTTGTACTGCTCTTCGTCGTTCTGGAAGCCGTCGAGGTAACGGTTACCGCTCAGAGCGATCACCTGTTCACGGATCAGCCGCTGCTCGTAATAGCCATCCCCCAGGCGTTTCAGCACGTTGTTCGGATCGGTGGTGAAGGCGTTCATCATGTAATCCGAGCCCAGCCACTGTTTCTTGTCCGTGAAGCGCGGATCGGTTTCCACCAGATACGGGCTGCTGTCCGGTCGTACCCGGAACAGGCTGTTGTCCGGCAGGCGGGTGTTTGGTCCCACCAGACGCACCACCTTACCGGAGTCCCCGAGGTTCACCTCGAAGGTTTTGCCTGCTGGCAGAGTAATCGCCCCCGGCACCACCGGCAACAGGTTACCTGCGCCCGGCCCGGCAATTGGCGTGGCATTAATGCCCACTGCCCCCTGGATATCGCCATTAATATCGGCCTGCTGCTGGGCATCAATCACCAGATTGCTGCCCTGGCTCTGGGTGTATTCTGCCAGCGTACTCGGTTTCAGGGTGATGGCCTGGATCACCGTCGGTGGTTTATAGGCGGTCACATCGACATTGGAAGAGTCTCCGCCTTTACTCTGATGGCGTGAATAGTAGGTAGCGGTGCCCACATCGTTGATCTGGCGGTTGGCCTCCACCTCGACGTTATTCAGCGATCCGCCCTGGAGCGCCAGTGCCCCACCGGCGATGATCTGGCTCTTGTCATTCAGCACGCTGCCCGCATTGATGCTGAGATTGCCCCCGACCAGGATTTTGGCAGGGTCAGACTCTTTCACCCGATCTTCTGTGATGGTGCGGGTGTAGTCGTAGCGGGTAAAACGGTCTCCGTCGGTGGTGTGGCAGATCACCCCTTCGATACACAGGATATTGACTTCGTCCTTGTAGATATAAATGGTGTAGTCTTTGTCGTTATAGCGCACGCCGTTATTCAGACGCGCCACTTCGTACTCGGAAACGTGCTCCTGGGAAACCAGCACGCTTTCCAGCGAGAAATGGTCATTGATGTTGTTGATTTGCGCGATATTGAGCGCCATATCCCCGGCAGATTCAATAGTGGAACTGTGGTTGTTGAGTACCCCGCCCTGGCCGATGGCCTGATAGCTGCCATCCAGCGCCCCGCCAATCGTCATAAAGCCGTCGCTGTAAATCAGCGCATGGTCGTAGTTGTTGAGGGTGCCGCCCCCCAGATCCAGGCGCTGACGCGCGGCAATCGTCGCCGCCTGGCCGTTCTCCGCCTGGTTGTTCAAGGTTCCCGCCTGGATAGCTAACGCATCGCCATAAATACGGCCACTGCCGATATTGTTGACGGCGGTGCTGTTGAGGCGGGTATAAAAACCGTCAATCAAGCCATAGTTGGTCAGGGTCTGGGTGGCGGTGAGTTGCGTGGTACCTGCGCTGATTTCCGCAGCGGTACTGTTGAACAGGTTGGTGGCGACCAGATCAAGTTTGTTACCCGCCTGGATCAGCGACCGGTTGGTCAGAGTACCCTTGGTGGTCAAGCCCAGGTCATGACCTGCCTGGACTGACCCGGTATTGAAGAAATCCTGCACCAGCGTGAGCGACATGTCCCCCAGCGACAACAGCGAGCCGTCGCCGGTCAGAGAACCACTGGTGAGATTCAGTTGCTGACCCGCTTCCATGGCACCGGCTCTATTGGTGACTTGTTGGGCCAGGGTGTGCAGGCTATTCTGCGCACTCAACAGCCCCGAGGTGTTGTTCAGGCTGCCGCTCAGATTAAGCGTCAGCGCATCATCGACGCGCAATGCACCCTGGCTGTTATCAACATCCTGCGCACTCAGCGTCAGGCTGCCGCCCTGGATGCCATTTTGTGCACCGAGGGTATTCTGGTTGAGAATAGTGGCAGCGTTCAGGGTGACCTTCAGTGCCCCCTGGATCAGCCCGGCCCTGTTGTCGATAACGGACTGAACCGCGTTAAGCGCCATATTACCCAGCGCCTGGATCTGGCCCTGCTGGCTATTGATGTTGCTGGCTGTGAGATCCAGTGTCCCTTTACTGAACAGGTTACCCTGCAGGCTGTTATCGAACGCGGCGGTATTGAGCGCCATCGCCCCGCCGGAAGCCAGCAGCCCATACTGGTTATTCGCATCTGCGGAGGTCAGCGACAGGTCACCCTGCGCACTGAAGGTGCCGTGCTGGTTATCCAGCCCGTCCCCCTGAGTATTCCACTGTAAATTCTGCCCGGACTGCAAGGTACCCCAGGCGTTATTCAGCGCCTGCGTCAGGGCATTGATACTGCCCAGTGCAGCGATCTGGCCCTGTTGGTTATTGACGGCCCCGGAGGTCAGGGTCAGTTGCTGATTACCGATCAGAACACCCTGCTGGTTATCCAGCGCAGCGGTTTTAAGCGTCAGCGAACCCTGGCTGGTGATGCCCCCCTGGTCACCGCTGCGGGTGTTGATGAGGGTCCCCCCCTGGGTGTCAATCGCCAAATCAGCAGCGCTTTGCAGCAAGCCGCCGTCATCGTTCAGGAGCCCGGTGTTAAACAGTGACAGATTACTGAGGGAAGCCAGTTGGCCGCCCCGGTTATCCAGTAAGCCGGTGCGCAGTAACGTATCGCCACCGCCCACCAGTTTGCCCTGACGGTTATCCACTGCACCGCTGGCAAGCGATAGCGCGCCAGTTGCGCCGATCAACCCACCTGCCGAGTTGTCGAGTGTCTGGCCGTGCGTGTTCAGCGTCAGTACCGCACCGGACTGAATGTTCCCCGCCTGGTTGTTGAGAACGCCGCTGCTGAGCGTCAGCCCCTTGTCTGCCAGGATTTTGCCTGCGGCATTATTGAGTGTGCCGGTCCGGGCATTCAGGGTGCTGGCAGCAATCTGGCCGTTGCGGTTGTCGAGGTTGCCGGTCGCAAGCTGCATATCACCTGCGCTGACAATGCCGCCCTGTGCGCCGCTGTTGCGGTTCAGCACCTCGGCTCCGCGACTGTTCAGACTCAGGGTGGAACCCGCCTGCATCAGCCCACCGGTGTTATCCACCGCACCGCTGAGCGAGATCAAACGACCATCGGCGGCAATCAGACCATCGCGGTTGTAGAGCGCACCGTCCAGGGTCAGCGTTACATCGTGCTTGTCGGCAGCAATCAGCTGGCCTTGCTGGTTGTTCAGGGTTCCCGCCGTCAGCGATAACGCACCGTTGGAGAAGATTTCCCCTTCCTGATTGTCGAGCAGGTCGGTAACATTCAGGTTCAACGTGCCGCTGCCGGTCTGAGTCATCTGCCCGCCACGGTGCGACAGGCTACCGGCATTAAGGGTAATATTTCCCGCCTGGGTGGTGGTGTTATCCAGTTGCAGTTGGGTACCGCTGAGCGCCAGACTGCCGTTGGACAGTACCGCGCCCTTATCACCGTTCATCTGTGTAGCCTGAATGATCAGCGCACCGTCACCAGCATGCACAAGGGTGCCTTGCTGGTTGTTGAGATTCGCCGTGTTGAGCGTCAGGTTTTTACTGTTGCTGGCGATAGTACCTGCACGGTTGTTGATGCTGCTGACGTGGGATAGCGTCAGATCCTGCTGCTCGAGCTGCTGCACGGTACCCTGCTGGTTAGACAAGCTATTGGCAGTCAGGGAAAGCTGGTCGGCACTGAGTTTACCGCCGTCGTTATTGAGCATCCCGCCGGTACGTGCAGAGAGTGTTTGTGTGGCCGCCAGATTGGCCCCGGCGGTGCGGATATCACCCACCGTGGCCTGGAGAACGATGTTGTTGCCGTAGGTCTGGCTGCCGCTGAAATCCAGCGCGGTGCCGGTAGCGGACAATTGCCCTGCTGCGGAGTTCTGGCCGTTGGCGTTGAGCTGACCCTGGCTGTTGAGCGTCAGGTTACCGCTGCTACCGAGTTTCCCATTGCTGGCCATCCCTGCTGCCAACACCCCTTGTGCGGTGCTGTTAATGCTGGCTGTGGTAAGTGTGGTGTTGCCCTGTGCGGCCAGAATGCCGCTGTTGGTCAGTGCGCTGCGGCTCTGCACCTGGGTATCTGCCCCGGCGTACAGCTTGCCGCTGTTATTGATATCCCCGGTGGTCGTCACCTGGACGGCCTGAGAAGCGTTAATCGCCCCGCTGTTGGTGAGCATCCCATCCGCATTGACCACCACGTCACCAGCGATGGCATTGAGCGCCCCGGCATTGTGCACGCCCACCCCGGCCTCGGTGCCCAGCAGGCGGATTTTATTGGCGTACATGCCGCCCAGTTGTGACACATCCACCGCCACCTGTGGACGGGGGTCGCCGTCAGCGGTCTTTGCTGCGACAGTTTGATGTGCGGCATCCACCTCGTTGCGCCCGGTGGTCACCGCCAGATCGTTGGCCCACAGCCCGGCATTGATTTTGACCGAACGCGCAATCAGATCGGTATGATCCTGCAGGCTGCTGTCCAGCCCCTTGCCCTGTATGACGATTTCACCGCGTTCGACGTTATAGCCGGTCAGTTGGCCGTTGGTCATCTGCGCCTGACCGGTGGTGAGCGTGGCGCGGTTGGCGTTGATAAATCCACAGCCGCTACAAGTAATACCTGCCGGGTTGGCGATCACCACCTGCGCTTTCTGCCCGGCCACTTCGATAAAACCGTTCAACTGGCTTGGGTTACTGGCATTGACTTCATTGAGAATGACTTTGGCTTCGCCTTTTGCCAGCCACGGGTTGGCGGTGACCATGCCAGCGATCTGGGTCTGGGTGTTGAGGTGGCTGTTATTGAGCACCACGCCCTTGTTATCGATGTCGAACTGACTGTAGACGTTGCGCGAAACGCCCTCTGCGCTTGGCGTCTGGATATTGACCTGTGGCGTGCCGTTGGCACTGCTGATAATGGTCGGCTGCTGGTTACCCGGTGCACTGCCATCGGCCACGATGTTGGCCTGCACCGGCTGTATAGCCCCCAGGGCCAGTAGCACCGCAAAACTCAGTCCATGAACTTTACCTATCATCTGGCTGAGGGTATGACCGGTACCCGACGGCGACGATGCGGCCCCCGCACGGCCAGCCCCGGCGATATCGGGCACCACCATCAGCATGCCACGGGCGGTATTAAAAACGATACGATAGAGATTCTTGTTCACGGTAACATCCTTGACCGGTCTTGCGGGTATTCGGGAAGAGAAACAGATAATGGGTTGGCCACACGCCAGGCGCGGGCCTGTGGGTGACTGACCTGGTCACCCTTGAAATTCATCACGCGTTTACCGCGTTGTGCACCACGGTGATAAAGGGAACGAAAACAGTGCTCAGGGAACAGCACGGCCCCTACCAGGCGGCGCATCACCCGGACATCGCCAAACGGCGCGATCCAGTCACGGAGCCACAGGCGATCGCCGCTGGCCCAGTCATCTTCCTTCACCAGAATGGCCGGTTGCGTGAGATAGCGCGCTTCCGCCTCCGCGCTCAGCCACATCCAGCTGAGGAAAAACAGCGGCTGTGTACCCCGGCTGACCAGCATATAGTGCTGGTGTTTGATAATCGGCAACAATACCGTGGGCAACGCATGCAATGGCAGATCCCGGTGCTGTGACGAGTGCATCCACAGCCACACGGCGGCCCCGAGCACCTCGGCTTCACTGAGATCCCCACCTAACATCAACGGCGCATGGACGTCATAAGCACCTGTCTGCATAGTCCTGCCCTCAGAAATCCCAGTTCAGGGTAAAGCCCAGCGTCAACGGGCTGGTCTTGAAGCCATCCGGTCTGGAGAGCGGTACACCGGCAAACAGATCATAACGCGTCTTTAAGGCGCTGCCGCGCATACCGAGCACGCTACCGGCCAGGTTGGTTCCCGCCAGGTTTTCGGTGCCACGGCCGCTGACGTGACCGTAATCTGCCCCCAGATACAGTTCCTGGTTCGGCACTGGCGTGCTCCAGGCCAGCTCATTGCGCACCGACCAGCCCGCACTGGCATTGAGAGTACGTTCTCCGTCAAAACCGCGCACCGTAAAGCGGCTGCCGATGGCAAACTGGTCCTGCGGCGTCAGCGGGGTGCTGCTCATCTGGCGCTGATACTGAACGTTGTAACGGAAGGTCTGTTTGCCCAGCGCAAACGGCACATTAAGTTGGCTGGAAAGCTGTATAATCTTGCTAAGTGCAGTGGCATCGCCATACGACTCTTCCGGCGCAGGCAATGCCCCGAACCAGCGGGTGCCACGCTGATAGCTGATACCGGCGTCCAGTGTCGCCTGCTGGATAAAGTGGCGGTGTTGCAGCCCCATACGCCAGCCTGCAGTGCGGCGGCGCTGTACTTCCACTTCGGTGTCATTGATGTAGTTCTTCGACCCGCGCGTCAGGATATCGTAGGTGAAGGTAGTTTTCTGATTGCTGCTACGGTGCAGGACGCGGCTCAGTTGCACCGTCAGGTTCTGGCTGTCGCCGCTGTAACGGTAATCGCTATTCAGCCCGGCCACGGTCTGGTGATAGTTGTAGTCGTTGGCAGTCACCGACAGCATCGCGTAGCGGAACGGCACCGAGTAATGGGCGGTGAGGTTATTGCTGCCCTTGTCATTACCGGGTTGCAGCGCACGGGTACCGGAGATGTAGAACAGGTCGCTGAGCGACAGCGGGTTATCCAGCGAGAAGGTCAATCCGCCCTGGTAACGCCCGGTACTGCGGGTGCCGGAATCGTCCAGCGACGCACCCAGCCGCCATATTTTGGCCTGCTGCCAGTTGAGCTGAATATCACTTTCGCCGGGTTTTTCACCGGGGACAATTTCCATCCTGGCCTGTACGGTCGGCAGGCGCTGCAGGTTCTCCAGGCCTTGCTCAATGCCGCGCAAATCCAACAATTGACCGGATCGCGGCGGGAACGCATTGAACAGCGTGATATAGCTCCCGCTGTCCGGCGTCAGTTTCACCTGACGGATGAAACCAGGCAGGATGTTCAGCTTCAATGTCCCTCGTTTTAAGTCTTGCTGCGGGGCCAGCACGCGGGTGGTGATATAGCCGTGGTCCACCAGGCGATTCTGCATCGTGCTCATCAGGAGATTGATGCCCTTGCCGCCCAGACACTGGCCCTGCGTCTGATTGGCGATGCGTTGTAACGGTAACCAGCGTGGCAAGGCTTCCTGACCACTCAGTTCCACGCGATCGATATTGAAGCAGGTTTTTTCTGTGGGGAAAACAAGATGAGAGGGAGAGGACGCTTTCTCAGAAAGACGGATATCCGGTGCTTTTGGTGTAAGAGCCTCGTCTCGGGCTTTTTGCTGCTGCTCCTGCAGCTGAAACTGCCGTGTGGCATCCTGTTGAAGCAGGTTTTGCAGGATAAAAGGTTCATCGCCAGTGGGTGCCGCAGAGACGGGGACAACACCGGACAACATCGCTGAAATACAGACAACACAAAAAGAATGCTTACGTATCCGTGAGCGACGCTGAACATCCATGTCGATATAACCCTTACACAATCGCATTATCTTTTAAAATGGAAACAAAGGACTGAATATAACCGATATGGCTGCATTGATTCATTCCATAAAAACCTTTGTTATTCAGTAAAATAACGCAAAGCAATCGTCTTGCAAGGAGGGTTTTATGCTGCCATTCATGGCGGTAACTGCCACATTCCCTCCGTAAAAAGTATATCTGACCAGTCAAATGCGACCATACCCCCCTGAAATGAAGGACAGACATCTTTTCTGGATGCAGGGGCTGAACACCGCGGTCAGGCGTAAGATGGTGCTGTCGTCCTCTGTTTCGCGTACCACCACGATATCCGGTGTGATGGTGTAGTCGCTGCCGAGAGCTGCCGCCAGTTCTGGAGCGGCCTTGGAGGACCGGTGAACTAAGCAGCCTGTCGGCTGCAAATTGCCCCCCCCCGCCATCGGTCAACCGCTAGCTGCTCAACGACCTCTGCCGCCTCGCCGTCGATAATCTCCTGTACGCCGCCGGCAAAAGGGCACTGGATATCGGTATTTTCTGCGCGATTCACACTTATGGGCGTCGTCTGAACAGGGACTGGCGCAGCGCGTCATCCTCACACGCAACCTGCTGGGCATGCTGCGCAATCGGGAATTGGCGCAGGGTGCCAAGGACATTGCCGCCGAAACAGGTCTGGAGCATCTTCCGGTGGCCGATAGGCAGCGCGTGGCCGGCATCTACCGGCACTCCGTCATGCTCGCCAGCGGGCGCTACGCGATGCTGGACGATGGCATGGGATTCAGCCTGGTTCCGTGGCGGCCAGTGATCGAACAGCGGCTGGGACAGCAACTTGCCGCAACAGTGCGCGGCGGCGGCGTGTCGTGGGAGATTGGACGGCAGCAGGGGCCGGCCGTTGGTGGCTAGTTTCCAGATGACGCGGCAAGCCGTCTCATGTCCCCAGCTCATCAAATTTATATTTGACTGATCGTTCCATTATTGGCTATAACCTCAGCGAGGTCACGCACCTGCACACGCAGACCAAGTATTCAGAGTTACGTCATGAGTGGAAGACCCCGGGAATTCGACGATGAAGCCGTCATTGAGGCGGCTATGGACGTGTTCTGGTCGAACGGCTATCAGGCCACTTCGTCGCAAGAGCTGGTCGAGCGTACCGGCCTTGGACGCGGCAGCCTCTACAACGCCTTCGGCAGCAAACAGGGGCTGTACCACGAGGCACTCAAGCGCTATCAGGAACAGGGCATTCTTGCGCAGTCGCAGATTCTAAATGACCCCGGCGCAGTCAAGGAGCGCCTGCGCAGCCTCATGCTGTGGGGCATTGAGGGCGACCTTGATCCGGTCAAGCAGCGCGGTTGCATGGCGCTGTTCGCCGCTCTGGAGCGTTCCAGCAAAGACCCGGTGGTCGTGCAGATCAGCCGGGGTTATGTGAATCGGCTGGAGCAGGAGCTGTGCTATTTGTTTGCCGTGGGTCAGCGCAACGGAGAGGTGTCTTCCTAGAGGTCGCCATGGTCGCTGGCGCGCGCCTTTCTGAGCAGTTACTACGGCTTGCGCGTTCTGGGCCGGTCGATGCAGGAGCGCGCGTTCCTCGAAGATGTGATGGAAGGTACGCTCGCCCTGCTGTGAGGCTCACCACTACCCTGCCGTGACAGCCTTTTTATTTCCCCAATTATGTAATGAATGTTAAAAATATGACCCCGAAATAGCCCGTCCCCTTCGTTGTTTGTCTGCTGGGCCTGACGATTTTCGCCTTGACCACAGCCGAGTTCATGGTGGCCGGCATGATGCCGTCGCTGGCGGTGGCGCTGAGCGTCTCCGTCGGGGAAATCGGCTACCTGATTTCCTGGTATGCACTGGGCATGGACATCGGTGGCCCAGTGCTGACGGCTCTGTTGTTCGCATTGCGCATTCCCGACAAGCGAGCGTTGCTCTGGTTGCTGGTTCTCTACGTGGCTGGTTCCGGGCAGCATTGGCAGCGTGGTCATGGGCATCGCCAGCCCGCCTTACCTCGGCGTATCGCTGAGTATTTTCGCCGGGCTGGTCGCTCCAGAAGCGCGCGGTCGCGCGGCGTCTTTCGTGCTGGCGGGCCTGATGCTCGCACCAGTGTTCAGCGTGCTGGCGACGGCCCTGATCGAGCTGCAGCATGGCTGGCGTACCAGCTTCTGGGCCGTGGCGTTGCTGTCCATGCTCTGCACGGCGGTGGTGGCCTCCGTGTGTCAGTCTCGAAGGGGCAAGCGCAGGTGAGCTTGAGCGCCGAGTTGCTGTCGCAGCGCAATAGCGGATTGTGGGCCGCCTATGCCACCAGTGCACTCATCATCGGCGCGACGTTCACCGCCTTCAGCTATTTATCGCCAATCTTCACCGAGGTCACGGGCTTTTCGGCCCAAATCATTCCCTGGCTGCTGGTCGTCTATGGCCTGGCCAACGTCATCGGCCGCGTGGCCGACCGTCACACTATGGCGGTGCTAACGGTCGGCCTGGGCATCCTGGCTATGGGGTTGGGCGCGTTCGCCCTGTTTGCGCACAGCGCCACGATCAGCGTGACGGCATTCCTGGTGATCGGCCTGACCGGGGTATCGCTGAATCCGGCAATGGTTGTTCGCGTCATGCGTGCTGCTTCGCTTGGGCCGCTGGTGAACACCATGCACGCATTGCTGATTACTGTTGGACTCGCGTTCGGTTCCTGGGTCGGCGGGGTAGCGATCAATGATGGTTATGGGCTGCGATCCCCCTTGTGGATAGGCGTTGCATTGGCTACGCTAGGCCTGCTGAGCCTGTCGCCTTATTTGAGATTCCGGCATTTCAGCGTCAAGCGGACGACGGATGTGTGTTTGGGAGTATAAAGGAGTTGCTATGAAGACAGATTCTTTTTCGGGAAAGAACGCGCTGGTCATTGGCGCGGGTTCGGGTATCGGGCGTCAGATCGCCATCGCCTTGGCTAGGCAAGGCGCTCGCATTGTTCTCGCAGGCCGGAGAATCGCGGAGCTTGAACAGACGGGCCGGGAGATCGATCCGGATGGGCGTAATTGGCTGGCCGTCCCGAGTGATGCAACGGATGAAGAAAGTGTGCGGTCTCTGATGGTTCAGGTGCTGGCAGGGCCGCGGCAGCTTGACATCGCCGTCAATGTGGCCGGCGTGTTCCGGATGGGTGCTGTGGACGAAACCGAAGTCGATGCCTTCAGAACGCTTCTCGATACCAATGTGATCGGCACCTGGCTCTGCATGAAACATGAAATTCTTGCCATGAAACGGCAAGGCGGCGGTGGCTCCATCGTGAATATTGCATCGAATGTCGGCCCCCACCTGATCCGACCCGGAACGGGTGCATACGCGGCATCTAAGGCTGCCGTATCCATTCTGACCCGTACGGCCGCACTGGAGGCGATCAGCAGCGGTATCCGCATCAACAGCGTCAGCCCTGGTCCTGTCGATACGCCGATGTCCTTCCGACCTGGTGAAGACCGGACTGCGCGTGACGCCCGCATGGCGCAAGTGAACCCTTCTAAGCGGGTCGCAAAGTTGGAGGAAATTGCTTCCGCCGTGCTTTGGTTGTGCTCTGAGGGCGCGGCGTACACGGTAGGACACGATTTGGTCGTTGATGGTGGTGCATCGGTGTGAAGTAACCGTAGATGGAACTCAGCGATGGAACTTCGCCATCTTCGTTGCTTTCTTGCCGTAGCCGAAGAGCTGCACTTCGCCCGCGCAGCCGAGAAACTGCATATCGAGCAGTCTCCGCTGTCACGAGCCATCAAGGAATTGGAGGAAGAGCTGGGCGTGGTGCTGTTCGCCCGTACCACGCGAAGCACGCGGCTGACCCGCGAGGGCAAACTGTTTCTGGATCATGTGCCACATGTTTTCGGTAAGCGTCACTAAATCCCCACAGTGATCTGCTACGGGGTTTAAGGCAGGGTGATTTTCCAGGGCAGCAGCGCGTCCACAATCAGCACCAGATCATTGATGCTTTTGCGGAAGTCGATATGCTCCGGATAAAGCCAGATAGCGGGTGGTTCGACAAACATCTTCATGGTGCCATCTCCCGCAGCAGGGTGGCCAGCCAGCGTGGCGGGATATCGGCGGGCAGGGAGAGGGTAGCGTTGTGTAAGGTGAGAGTGAGCCGCAGGTTTGCGGGCGGAGCTTAGATAACACTCCCCGTAGGCAGGATTGCACTGGCTGGCCCGGGCCTGTTTTCTTCTGTCCCGGGAGGGAGTGCGGAAACTGAAGGGTGTGATGGAGGCGTCGCTGGCAGAGAGTCGCAGCCAAGCATTTGAAAATGCGGAGCGCGTGATGCCATGCAGGCGGCAGAACTGTGTTTTAGTGAGGCCAGAGCGGAATTGTTCGTCAAAAAGGGAGTGCCATTCTGCGGGGATGCGGGTGTTTCTCATGAGTCTGATCCTTGTTGGTTATCGGGAACAAAATCATGGCAACATCGCGAACACAAAAACAGGTGGGGATTTAGTGACGCTTACGCTCAATCAGTGGGATGCGCTGTGCTACTACTGCGATGATGGTCTTGCGGAAGCTGGTAGAGTAGAGATGTGGCGCGGTGGTTTTAGTTCAGGCATATCTGTTAATCCACCTCTTTCGATTGGTGGTGCCTTACTGTCCTGAGCGTGACTCCGTTTCCACATCCCTCTCATCGAACCGGACTTGCGGATTTCCCGCATCCGGCTCTCTTGCAGCACATCAGACCTTCGCGTTCGGGCGGTTACGGGGAAGGTCCAGCAGGCGTATCAGTCCTAACTGCTCGTACAGGTACTGGTCGGGGTACTGGCGATATCCCGTTCCCCGCTGGCCCTTCCTTCGCTGTAACCAGATCCTGACTCGTCTCGCCGTGTAGTTGTCAATGTCACGATATATCTGTAACACCGGACCCTGACTGAAGTAACTGGACCAACCCCTGAGGAGCGGATTCAATCTTTCCGCTCTCTCAGCGGCAGGTTTGCAATTCCAGCGTGATGTTGTCTGGGCGTGTATTTCCTGTTTGAGCCGTTTGATCGCTTTCCGGGATATTGCTGTGCCCCAGTAGGGGCGCCCACCTTTGCCATAAAATCGGCCAATGGTATATCCGAGAAAATCAAAATTCCCTTCAGGTAGAGCGACCAGCCGGGTTTTACTTTCGTTAACGGTCAGCCCCAGCCGTTCCATCAGGCGCTTCATCCTTGTCATGGCCTGTTCTCCGGTTCCCCTTTTGCATAATATCACCAGATCGTCGGCATAATTGACGATCTCGCTGTTCTTCTCCCAGAAAGGAGTCCCGCTATTCCATGCCAGAATAAATCGCCTGAAATAGAGGTTTCCCAGCAACGGGCTTATTGGTGAACCCTGTGCCGTTCCACGATGAGTGTTACGGTCAGCTGTGGTCCGGATTTCGACACCCTGCCTGGTCCGTTCCACTACCGGGGCTCTGAGCCACTGGCGGATTATCCCCAGTACGCTACCATCACTTATCCTCCGGGCGATGCATTTCATCAGTTGCCCATGAGGGATCGTACTGAAGTAGTCAGATAAATCCGCATCAACGACTTCTCTGGCGAAGCGTTCAGAGATGCTAAAGTAGACTCTGCGTATGGCCATTTTGGCGTCGATGTGACTTCTGAAACCGTACTGCCGTGGGGACAGATCGGTGTCGAAAACGGGGTTAATAACGAGTAACACCGCCGTCTGAACCACTCTGTCTTTTATTGTCGGGATACTCAACGGGCGTTGTCCGCCGTTGGCTTTGGGGATCCATACACGCAACAGGGGCGAGCAACGATACTGCTTTGTGCTCAGCTCCTGCTTTAATCTTCGCAACCATTGCCCTAATCCCTGCTGTTCTATGCCAGCAAAAGACTCTCCATCCACGCCGGGGGCTCCCCGGTTGAGACGGCATCGCCTGTAAGCTTCCACGAGAACATCCGGTCGGCAAACCTTATCCCACAGACTGTGGAATTTAGCCGTTGCGTTACCCTTTGCTTTTGCCTGTAGTGTCTTCTGCAGGTTCTGAACCGATTCGAGCGGAGTTGTTAGGCTGATGCCAATCCCCGGGCTCTTCCTGCTTGGTACACTGGTACTGCAACAGGTGGCCTTCGCTCCTCTGGCATTACTCAGTCTCTTCACTACTACACCCCCATCCGCCATCCATAACAACCGACTCAGCCCCTCACGGGGCGTCGTTGCCCGTCTGCCGGACGGGCATCGTTATGGACTTCCCTTGTTGCACGATCGATCAATCGTTATGCGTGCTGTCACCACTACCCCGGTGGGTATGACCGGTGCATTTCTCACTCTCTTCCCGGTCATCGTCGGCCTTCCCCGTTATTATGGCGTGTCAGCACCCACGACGGCATTTCGAGGCCTGCTCAGTGTTCACTCACGTTACGGACCGCATAACCTGTTGACTTCCTTAAGAAGCCGTTTCAGGGAGAGCTTCAGCCCATTCGTTACCTCCTGGACCGCCCCCTGTACTTCCGGCCGGAGCGAGAGTTAGCCGGGTCGGACTTTCACCGACGGAAAGATCGTGCCTTGCAAGGCACACATAACAATGCCGCAGAACGCGCGCTACGAGCGGTCTGTCTTGGGAAAAGAACTACATCTTCTTCGGCAGTGACCACGGTGGCGAGCGTGGAGCACTGCTGTATGGTCTTATCGGGACATGCAGGCTCAATTGCATCGATCCGGAGGCTTACCTTCGCCATATCCTGAGCGTACTGCCGGAGTGGCCGTTGAACAAAGTTGCCGAACGCCTGCCATGGAACGTAGAGTTCACCAATAAATAATCGTCAATACGGTGCTCACTTAACACTTACGCATGATGGTTGTAGCAAGGGAGTCTCCCTAACGGGGGCCTCCCCGGGCTGACGCCCGATCTCGTTGTCCCGGAAGCTTCAGACCTCGCCGTTGCCAGCAACGCCTGTTCCGGTAGGCTACAGCTAATGGAATAGCTATTTTTATCAATGTAAAACAATATGTTAAACGGCTTCCTGTCGACAACCACCTCCGGCTCACCATGCTATGCTGCCTGATGGCTTTACGGAAGAAGCTTAGAGAGGCAGCAGCATCTCGTTTGCCGGGAATTACCGATACAGGGTACCAAGGATTTACCATTTTATATAATGTGTAATTTTAAATATTGCACTTTACTGATTTTATGGTAATTATATAATTTGAAAATTGCTTGAGCTGTTTTTTCTTTGCAAGAAGGGAAATATTGGAACTACGAGGTAGTTTTCAATTTATATTATTACATGTTTAAAAATTAAGTAACATCCGAATTAATTACTGCCAAGATTAATGAGAAGGTCAAGTATGAAAGAATTTGATAATAAGGTTGCATTGGTTACTGGTTCTTCTCGCGGTATTGGTGCTGCTATAGCAATTGAATTAGCGAAGAAAGGTGCTAACATAGTATTAACGTATTCATCTTCAAAAGAGAAAGCCGAACTATTATTAAATAAAATAAAAGCAATGGGTTCTGATGTAATGCTTTTAAAAATGGATGCAAAGAACCCATCAAGCATGTCTAAGCTAATTGATTCGGTTAGCGAGAAATTTGGAGGGATTGATATACTGGTAAATAATGCAGGCGTGTTTAATGCTTTTGGTTTGATAGGTGATATTGATGAGTCTGAATTTGAATTTCAGTTATCGGTTAATGTTCGTTCGGTCTTCAGTCTTACTCAGGCGGCAGTGAAAAAGATGAAACCTGGTGGAAGGATTATAAACATTAGTAGTATGGTTGGTGAGAGAGCTGCATTTCCTGGTTGTAGTGCTTACATAATGACTAAGTTTGCAATTTCAGGATTAACTCGTGCCTGGGCACTAGATTTATCTTCAAAAGATATTACCGTAAACGCCGTTTTACCAGGGCCGATCGCAACAGACATGACTGCTGGTTTGCAAGGAGCAGATCAAACGCCAGCGTTGAAAAGATTAGGTACACCAGAAGAAATAGCAAATGTAGTTGTGTTTCTTGCCAGTAGTGCTTCAACATTTATGACTGGTGCTTTGGTTACTGTTGATGGTGGTGCTAATGCATAATAATAACCTATCCCAGAAGGGATTGTCAGAATGTCTTAACTAGTAATTTCTGAAGGGAAATATTGCAGGCAGAAAATGGTGGATTATCGATGAGTTTTGGGAAAATGACATCACTTATCCTTGATGGTTAGGAAAATGAATCATCGTTTTAAAAATATCCTGACCATGGATGTTATCGTCGGGAGCGTAATAGTTGCGGGAGGTTGTGGCACTTATGACGATAAAATGAGGTTTCCGGCGAGTTTTTAACCTGAAAGTAAGGGATTTACTGCCCTGGATATTGAGTGCATTACTGATTGCCGTTTTTGTTTGTAGCAGTCTGTTTTTAGTTGATTTTTGGAGGTTTTTTTATGAAACTTTATTATATTGTAGGTTCTTGTTCTTTAGCTGTTCGTATTGTGATGAATGAACTAAACATTCAACATGAATCAATCAGGCTTCAGAAAAAGAAAGTTGGTAATGGGTATAAGGTTTACACTTCAGAAGGGATATTATATGAAGACACTATTAATAAGAAAAATGCGGTCCCTTTGTTGGTTCTCGATGATGGTAGAGAATTGACAGAGGTATCTGTAATATTACAGTATTTGGCGGATAAGTATAACGGAAAAATGATTTCCCCTGATAATGGAAGTTTTGAACGTTACCAGGTTCAGGAGTGGTTAAATTACATTGCATCTGAATTGCATAAAAACTTCACTTTAATATTTTATAAAAACGATTATCCAGAAGGCTCTGGTGATTTATTTATGGAGCAGGCAATAAAGAAAATTTCATTTTTGAATTCATGTTTAAACAATCGAGAGAGTTTGGTAGGTGATTTCTCTATTGCTGATGTTTATATGTTCGTGGTGTTATCCTGGTGTCAGTATATTGGAATTGATTTGAAAAAATACACGCATATTGTAAGTTATTACAACCGAATTCTTCAAAGGAAGTCTGTCATTGAATCATTAGAAGAGGAAGGTCTTAAATATCACTTAATCTGATATTGTATAATTTTAAAAACGTATACCGAATCATGCGTCAGAATGCACTTCTGACAGAATGATTTGCTTGCCTGTGGGCATCTGGACGGCATTGACTGGTCCTGATTGTCGATGGACGGCTGTATGATTAAATCGCCGCTGGCAGGGATAAAAAAACAGACCGTAATCCCACAGAAAGAGGGAAGCAAGGCGTAAAGCGCAGTCTGATGACAGATTCCAGCGGGCTTCCTCTGTCGCTGGCCGTCGCAGCTTCGAACACGTACGATATCAAACTGGTTGCAGATACGCCCGATGCATTTCAGACGGGTCGTGCGGGGCAAAAAATCAGGCTCTGCCTGGACAAAGGTTGCGAAGCAGGCTGGCTGGAAAAGTATCTACAGAGCCGTCGCCACGAGCCGCATATCCAGTCCTGTAAGGAAGAATCTTACGGAAGTAAAAACACGTACTTCAAAACCCATGGCTGTGTTGTCGTGAGGACTCATAGTTGGATGAATCGCTTTCGGCGGGTCCTGACCCGATGGGAAAAGAAGGCCCAAAATTACGAGGCCATGTTGCATTTTGTCTGTGGTCTTATCGTCTGTAATAAATCTCTGTTGAAATATACTCTTAACTTACCTCCATAATGGAGGTGTTTAGTGAACCAGAAAACCAAAATTTCGTATTTACATGCTAATATAAACAAGACTGTTATGCAAGCTGCAATAAAATCAATTTAAACTCTTCATCATCAAACTAAAAGGAGATAAGTTATGGGGAAAAATTTAATTATCCTGGCGCACCCTGATATAAATAAATCAATCTACAACAAAAAAATCATTAGTGGCTTAAAACACATTGAGGCCACACAAATAAAAAATATTTATGAGTTATACCCTGACTTTAAAATAAATACCGCCATAGAACAAAGTGATTTGTTGCATGCGGAAAAAATTATATTCCAATTTCCAATGTACTGGTATGGAGCTCCGGCATTATTAAAGCAATGGGAGCAGTATGTTCTCACTCCTGATTTATGCTCGGGAGTTACAGGTGATAAATTAAAAGGGAAAGAACTTATGATATCTGTTACAGGTGGTGGATCTATGGAGGAATATGAAAGAAAAAAAATGGATTATGATGTCATGAAATTATGGGCTCCATTTTTTTATATTGCAAGGTATTGCCAGATGCAATTCCATGAACCTGTGTACACTAATGTCCCTTATATACCAACTGGCCATGAAAATTGTGACCTTAGTAAGGTCGATGATATCATAAAGCCGCATATAGAAAAAATCCTGAAATTCATAGAGTCCCCAAATAAAAGCAGAAACTTAAATTAAGTTCCAGCAGGAGTCGCCTAAGAAAACGGAAAATAAAGTACGAGAAACGTGTGCAGAGGCAGGAGTCCAGCGATATAGCGTAGGAATGGACATGCTGAGATTCTTGCCCACGTCCTTGGGCTGCAATCCACTGGCCAGTAGCTCTTTGGCTGCAGAAAACGTATCGAACTATCTTCGAGAGTAAGCGTCACATCCAGACCGTATTGACGCTTATGCAGATGTGAGATCGGTTTTCCACGGCAGCAGGTCGCGCAGCCGGTTTACCGGCCAGTCCTGGATATGTCCCAGGACATAGCGCAGCCACGCCTCCGGCTCCACACCATTCAGCCGGCAGGTGCCGATCAGCGAGTACAGGATCGCAGCACGTTCACCGCCCGCGTCTGAACCCGCGAACAGCCAGTTCTTCCTGCCCAGGGCTACGCCACGTAGTGCGTTCTCCGCGATGTTGTTGTCGATCTCCGCCCACCCGTTGCTGCAGTACAGGTTTAACGCGTCCCACTGCTTCAGCAGGTAGGCGAACGCCTTCGCCGTATCCGAGTGGCGCGACAGCACCTTCATCTGTTCCTGTATCCAGTCATACAACGACTGCATCCGCGGTATGGCTTTGGCTTTTCTGGTCGCCAGCCTTTCCTCTGCCGGACTGCCGCGTATCTCCGCCTCGATGGCGTACAGTTCGCCGATGCGCCTCAGTGCTTCGGTTGTGATATCTGTTGGGAGGCGGACGTGGACGTCGTGGATTTTTCGGCGGGCGTGTGCCATACACGCCGCTTCGGTGATGCGGCCGTCTTCGTACAGCGCGTTGTAGCCACCGTACGCGTCCGCCTGCAGGATACCGCTGTACCCGGCAAGATGTTGCTGTGGATGCACGCCTTTCCGGTCCGGCGAGTACGCGAACCATACCGCCGGTGGAAGTTGTGACCCCGCGTTACGGTCATCCCGGACGTAGACCCACAGCCGGGCCGTGCGGGTTTTGCCGCTGCCCGGCTCCTGCACCGGCACAGGGATATCGTCGGTATGCACCTTACCCGGCATCAGCACGTACTGGCGAAGCAGGTCGTACAGCGGCTCCATCAGTTCGCTGACCGCGCCGGACCAGCGCCCCAGCGTGGCACGACTCAGTTCAACACCCTGACGACGGTATATCTCTGACTGACGATAGTGAGGCACATGTTCGGCGAACTTCGCCGTGACGATGCGCGCCAGCAGGCCGGGCCCCGCATAGCTGCGCTCAATGGGTTTTGAAGGCATGGGTGTCTGAACGATGTGGTCGCAGCTGCAGCAGGCCAGCTTCGGCCGCTGCGTTTCGATAACCTTAAAGGCGCTGCTGATAAGCTCGAGCTGCTCCGATACGTCGCAGCCCAGCGCAGTGAGCTCGCCACCGCATTCCGGACAGGCGGTTTCTGCCGGCGACAGCGTGCGGGTTTCCCGGGGAAGCGATGCCGGCAGCGGTTTGCGAGAGGAAGACTGGCGCAGCGGCTGGGGCAGTACCGGGTCATGCTGCTCTCCCAGCACCTCCGCCATCTCCTCCTGCAGGGCGCTGATGCGCTCCTCTGCCTCGCGCACCTGGCGCTGCGTTTTCTCACGCAGCTTTTCGGAGCTTTTGCCGAACTGCATCCGCTGCAGCTTAGCGACCAGCGCCTTCAGCCGGTTAATTTCGCTGGCGTACGCCGCCACCCGCTGTGAGAGCAGGCGGTTATACTCCGCCATTTTGCGGATGGTGGTCTGCTGCTCCTGCAGCAGCGCCCTGAGCCGGGCGTTTTCATCAGGGTATGAGGTCTCCATAACCCCACTTTACAGCAGGTTACAGGCGTATTCCAGGGCGTTCCGTTCGCTGCGGATGCTTCCAGTTAATGCCTTCCAGCAGCATGGACAGCTGCGCCGGCGTCAGGTGGATTTTGCCGTCGCGGGTCACCGGCCAGACGAAGCGCCCCCGTTCCAGGCGTTTGGTGAACAGGCACAGGCCGTCCCGGTCCGCCCACAGCACCTTTATCATGTCGCCGCGACGCCCCCGGAAGATGAACAGATGCCCGCTGAAGGGGTCATCCCGTAACGTGTTCTGCACTCTGGAAGCAAGGCCATTGAAGCCGTTGCGCATGTCCGTCACGCCGGCGACCAGCCAGATGCGGGAGCCCGCAGGGAGTGATATCACCGGCATCCTCCCTGCATTTCCCGGATAAGCATCTGCAGCAGCTCTGGCGTCAGCTTTCCACTAATACGCAGCGTACCGGCGGGCAGAACCAGTTCGCAGCAGGGAGACTCTTCCGCAGAGGGTGTCAGCGGGCTGACCTGCCTTTCGGTAGCGGTCAGCGTCACGGGGAGCAGTGCTGGCGTGCTGGCCGGAGTCCCTGACAGCTCCTGCTGATAACGACGTCGCCAGTTGAACAGGAGATTGTCGTTAATGTTATTTTCACGGGCCAGCTGTGCCACGCTGACGCCGGGCTGCATCGACTGCGCCACCAGTGCGATTTTGAAGTCGCGGGGGAAGTTGGGACGTCGTGGTCGTTTGCGGGCGACAGGGATTTCGCAGAGCGCAGGGACTACGGGAAGAATGGACGATTTTCGGGAGTTCTGCCGGTAAAGGCGTTTATCCAGGTTTTTTGCGTTGATCCGTGGCGGCAAAGGCCAGGAGAGACCGGCTTTCCTGAAGCGAACAAAGAGATCGCAGGCCGTGGTTTTGGGGATGCCTAACCGGCGTCCGGCCTCAATGCGCGGCAGTTTTTCTTCAAAGTGGAGGCGAAGTACCTCGAGAAGCCATGTCCGGTGTTTCAAGCGATAGTGTCCATTTAAAATGATCTGCGCCCCAGATCTTGGACAACTTATGCAGCCTGACTCAATCGATATTGTACCGGACTAAGACCGCCAAGTTTTTCCTTTATCCTCAATTGGTTATAATAATCAATGTAATCGATAATGTCTCGCTTTAAGTCATCCACATTTTTATATTCATTGAGGTAATAACATTCTGATTTCAATGTTCCAAAAAAACTCTCTATCACTGCATTATCAAGGCAATTTCCCCGACGAGACATACTCTGGGCGATGCCACTATCTTTTAACCATCGTTGCCAGCGTGACATCTGATATTGCCAGCCTTGATCGCTGTGCAATATTGGGTGTTCGTCTTTCGGCAACTGTTTCAGCGCATCCGTGAGCATAGTCTGCACCATTGAAGGTAGAGGGCGGTTAGCGAGGTTATAAGCAATGATTTCGCCATTATAAAGATCCATGATGGGCGACAAATACAGCTTTTTGCCATTCACTTTAAACTCAGTGACATCTGTGACCCACTTCTCGTTGGGGCGTTCTGCGTCAAACTGGCGTTTCAGGAGATTATCGCAAATTCGTCCTTGTTCTCCTTTATATGAACGGTACTTTTTGACGCGAATCAGGCTGCTAATACCCAGTTCCTTCATGAGTTTTCTAACGGTTTTGCCATTAAGTAAAACCCCCTCGTTACGACATGCCAGCCTGATGCGTCTGTAACCATAGCGACCTTTGTGCTGGTGATAAATTTTCAGCACAAGCGCTCTGGCAGACTGGTATCGGTCCGGAGCCGCAAGACGTTTTACATGATAGTAAAATGTACTCCGGGGCAGCCCAGCAACGATTAACAATCGGGACAATGGCCATTCCTGCCTTAGTTCACTTACAATGCTCACTTTTTCCTGGGCGCTGAGCATGTTTTCTGCTGAACCAAGGCCTTCAGCTTTTTTAAGTAGGCATTCTCGACCCTGAGTTGTTCAAGTTCCTCTCGCTCAACATCGGTTAATGCTGGCTGTGGTGGGACTGGCGTGATGCTTTTATCTGGCACTGGGATGATCTTTTGATTTTTTCGGGTGAAAGCATCCTCGCCATGTTTTCTATATTTTTCAAGCCAGGTACATACAGTACCAAAGGCTGGTATCCCATGTTTTACCGCAGTTTCACGAACAGAGAAGCCATCATCCACAACTTCTTTTACTACCATAAGTTTGAAATCAGCAGAGTAGCGTCCCTTTTTACCCGTAAGCACACCGATCCCATGCTCCCGGTAGGCATAAGCCCATTTTCTTACCGTGCAAGGGCTTATGTCGTACATCCTGGCTACAGATTTCAGACTCAACTCATCTTCCAGATACTTCTCTGACACTTCCTTTTTGAATTCCAATGAAAATTTTGCCATGCGCCCTCAGTTTTTGATCTGGTGTCTAACTTTTGGGGCGCACTACAAAAATGATGGACACTATTTTCCCGGAACCGGAGCCTGCTGCACAGACGGTCTAATTGTGACGCTTACCTTCGAGATCACGCAGGCTCAAAGCATAAGCAAGGTACCAGCGAATGCACCGGGCGATGACATCGACAGAAAAATGGAGTCGTTTGAAGGCTTTTCGGATCAGAGACATGACTGGTTACTTGAGAAAATAAGGGGGATTTTGTCAGCCCCCCTTAATGCAACAGAAACCCCGGGATTGCCGGAACATCAGTAATTCGCCGGAAGTGACTTTTTATCCATCAGCCTTCCCCTGCGCATTGTAATATATCCGCCGGTGCTGAGCTCCTTCAGAATTTTGTTCAGTGAACTGCGTGAGACGGTCGTCCGGCTAAGAATGAACTCAAAGGCTGAAAACCTGCTGCGCTGCTCTTCATCCATTTCCCACAGCATTTCAAGGTGCTGTCTGACAATCCCGTAGACGTTTCGCGATGCGAATGCTTCATCGCGAATGTAGCATTTATTTACCACATCCACACAAAGTGTGAAGGCCTCCTGCCAGAGTGATTGCTCTTCGATAAGGCGCAGCGCGCGTTCCTGCCTTATTGCCATCAGCTCGGCCGGTCTGGTGGTTCTGAGATAATGAAAGATCGTATCCTTCTCCCGGAGGGTCAGTCCGGTGACGGCGGGGGCTTTGACGTAAGCCACGACGGTATCGTCTGACAGCCTGCGGACCTCTGCTTCACCCGCGCACAGACAGTACACGTACTGCGTCTCTTTCTGACGAAATGGTATGGTCTGCTTTTCGCCGGCGACAACCCTGTGAAAACAGTCAGCGCTCTCAATATTGTCAATGATACGTTCTGCAGCAAGCTGTGCGGATATACTGGTCATCATCATTCCGTGTAAAAATACCCATTAATTTAGTGTGGTAAAGGTGTTAACGGAGTTTAATATAGGCGAATTATGATATTATTTTGTATCAGTGATTGTGGAATATTGAAGCTGTGACTGGTATCAAAAAATTCAGCAAGCGTTTGACATTATTCCTGTGGTCCTGACCGGCCTGCCACCTCCGGACAGCTTTTTTCGCTTAAGTTGACGATCACCGCATCCGCCGGTATATCACTTAACTGAACCGCACCGGGTTTCCGGGAGACTAAACTCTCAGTGAAAAAGGAGATCCGACATGGCATCAAAATCAGCAAACCGTTACTCCCCGGAATTTCGTGAACGGGCAGTCAGAATGTTGCTGGACCAGCGTGATGAGTACCGTTCTGAACACGCGGCTATCCATTCTCTTGCCCCTAAAATAGGCTGCAGCACCGACACCCTGCGCACCTGGCTTCGTCAGCATGAGCGGGATGCAGGCGGAGGTGACGGTGGACTTTCCACCTCTGAGCGCGAACGTCTCAAGGAGCTGGAGCGGGAAGTCCGGGAACTGCGGCGCAGCAACGATATCCTGCGGCAGGCTTCCGCTTATTTTGCGAAGGCGGAGTTCGACCGTCTGTGGAAAAATAATACCGCTGCTGGATACCCTCAGCAGGAGCCACGGGGTCGGACCGGTATGCCATGAGCTGGATATCGCCCCGTCGACATATTACCGGCACCAGGAGCAGCGTCAGCATCCGGAGAAGCGTAGCCTGCGGCAGCAACGTGACGACCAGCTGAAAGTGGAGATACAGCGCGTGTACGACGAAAACTACAGCGTCTATGGTGTTCGCAAGGTCTGGCGTCAGTTGCAGCGGGAAGGCTTCAGCGTGGCCAGATGCACCATCGCGCGGCTGATGAAGGCTATGGGGCTGGCCGGTGTGCTCCGTGGTAAAAAAGTGCGCACGACAGTCGGTCGTAAAACGCAGGCCGCTCATGACAGGGTCAATCGCCAGTTCGTCGCTGCCCGTCCCAACCAGCTTTGGGTGGCAGATTTTACGTATGCCAGCACCTGGCAGGGCTTCGCGTACGTGGCGTTCATCATCGATGTGTTCGCCGGCGTCATCGTGGGCTGGCAGGTGTCATCCTCGATGGAGACGACATTCGTGCTGGATGCGCTGGAGCAGGCGCTGTGGGCCCGTCGTCCGTCAGGCACAATCCATCACAGCGATAAGGGATCGCAATATGTGTCGCTGGCGTACACGCAGCGGCTACAGGAGGCGGAACTGCTGGCCTCAACGGGCAGCACGGGGGACTCCTACGACAATGCAATGGCGGAGAGCATCAATGGCCTGTACAAAGCGGAGGTGATACACCGACAGAGCTGGAAAAACCGTACAGAGGTTGAGCTGGCGACGCTGACATGGGTGGAGTGGTACAACAATCGTCGGCTGCTTGGGCGACTCGGCCACATACCACCTGCTGAAGCAGAAAAAGCGTATTATGCTTCCATCGGAGAAAAGGCTCTGGCAGCCTGAGTTCCCGGACTAAACTCTCTCCCACAAAACCGGGGCGGTTCAGTACCGGACGAAGAAGTTCTCCTTAAGATATTTCACCATTCGTTCCACCTTGCCTTTGGTTCTGGCCCTGCGCGGACGGCAGGCGCGTGGCAGGAAGTCATAGTGGTCGGCCAGCAACAGAAACCCGGAGTTGAACACCACTTTCCCGTTGTTATTCTTCAGCACCGCCGCCTTCTGGTTATCAACCAGCACGGTTTTCACGCTGCCACCGAAGTATCGGAAGGCGCGGACCAGAGACTCATAGATGTGTTCAGCGTCCTGCTTTGGTGCGGCGAAGACATGGAAGCGACGGGAGAACTCCAGCGCATTCACCGCGAAGTTAACTTTGCATCGCTGTCCAGCGACCTCCACCTCGACTTCGCCCCAGTCGTGCTGCAACTGGTAACCGGGCTGGGTTTCGAAGCGGACTGTTTTCTTCGATGGCCGCATTTTGCGTTTGGGCTGGATGTAATAGCGCAACATGGAGCGCCCGCCGGTGTAACCCATTGCTTTAATTTCTGCGAGGATAACCTCGCCATTCCAGACATTCTCAGCCAGGCGCGTGTCGATATAGTCCATGAACGGCTTCAGTTTGGCCATTTTGTGGCGTGTTTTTCTGGCCGGTGGTTCAGGGTATTTAAGATACCGCCTGACAGTACGCTCAGAGGTAAGCGTCGTCTCAGTACCGTCTGGCAAATCCTGAAATTCCTGAGAGGATAGTGGACACCAAATATGTAGTGCGCCCCAAAAGTTAGACACCAGATCAAAAACTGAGGGCGCATGGCAAAATTTTCATTGGAATTCAAAAAGGAAGTGTCAGAGAAGTATCTGGAAGATGAGTTGAGTCTGAAATCTGTAGCCAGGATGTACGACATAAGCCCTTGCACGGTAAGAAAATGGGCTTATGCCTACCGGGAGCATGGGATCGGTGTGCTTACGGGTAAAAAGGGACGCTACTCTGCTGATTTCAAACTTATGGTAGTAAAAGAAGTTGTGGATGATGGCTTCTCTGTTCGTGAAACTGCGGTAAAACATGGGATACCAGCCTTTGGTACTGTATGTACCTGGCTTGAAAAATATAGAAAACATGGCGAGGATGCTTTCACCCGAAAAAATCAAAAGATCATCCCAGTGCCAGATAAAAGCATCACGCCAGTCCCACCACAGCCAGCATTAACCGATGTTGAGCGAGAGGAACTTGAACAACTCAGGGTCGAGAATGCCTACTTAAAAAAGCTGAAGGCCTTGGTTCAGCAGAAAACATGCTCAGCGCCCAGGAAAAAGTGAGCATTGTAAGTGAACTAAGGCAGGAATGGCCATTGTCCCGATTGTTAATCGTTGCTGGGCTGCCCCGGAGTACATTTTACTATCATGTAAAACGTCTTGCGGCTCCGGACCGATACCAGTCTGCCAGAGCGCTTGTGCTGAAAATTTATCACCAGCACAAAGGTCGCTATGGTTACAGACGCATCAGGCTGGCATGTCGTAACGAGGGGGTTTTACTTAATGGCAAAACCGTTAGAAAACTCATGAAGGAACTGGGTATTAGCAGCCTGATTCGCGTCAAAAAGTACCGTTCATATAAAGGAGAACAAGGACGAATTTGCGATAATCTCCTGAAACGCCAGTTTGACGCAGAACGCCCCAACGAGAAGTGGGTCACAGATGTCACTGAGTTTAAAGTGAATGGCAAAAAGCTGTATTTGTCGCCCATCATGGATCTTTATAATGGCGAAATCATTGCTTATAACCTCGCTAACCGCCCTCTACCTTCAATGGTGCAGACTATGCTCACGGATGCGCTGAAACAGTTGCCGAAAGACGAACACCCAATATTGCACAGCGATCAAGGCTGGCAATATCAGATGTCACGCTGGCAACGATGGTTAAAAGATAGTGGCATCGCCCAGAGTATGTCTCGTCGGGGAAATTGCCTTGATAATGCAGTGATAGAGAGTTTTTTTGGAACATTGAAATCAGAATGTTATTACCTCAATGAATATAAAAATGTGGATGACTTAAAGCGAGACATTATCGATTACATTGATTATTATAACCAATTGAGGATAAAGGAAAAACTTGGCGGTCTTAGTCCGGTACAATATCGATTGAGTCAGGCTGCATAAGTTGTCCAAGATCTGGGGCGCAGATCAATATGGTGGACGCTATCCATGAAATCATTAACCGCAGTGCGTAAAAAAAGCCCTAATTATCCCGTAGAGTTCAAAATCAAAATGGTTGAACTCTCGCATCGACCAGAGATCTCCGTAGCGCAACTCGCTCGTGAGCATGGGATAAACGATAATCTGTTGTTCAAGTGGCGTCAGTACTGGCGCGAAGGAAAACTACTTCCTCCTTCAACAACAGAAAACAGCGTGCCTGAGCTGCTCCCGATAACACTTGATGCCGAAGATGTTGTTCCTGCAACCTCCTCACTGACACAACCTGTAGCTGCTGCGGCACCTGAATCACTCAATATCAGCTGTGAAGTGACGTTCCGGCACGGATCACTCCGTCTGAATGGTGCCATCAGCGAAAATATCCTGAACCTGCTGATACGGGAGCTCAAACGTTGATCCCATTACCATCAGGGACAAAGATCTGGCTGGTCGCTGGTATCACCGATATGAGAAACGGTTTTAACGGCCTTGCGGCAAAGGTGCTGACGACGCTGAAAGACGATCCGATGTCTGGTCACGTTTTTATCTTCCGTGGGCGTAATGGCAGTCAGGTAAAACTCCTCTGGTCTACCGGTGATGGGCTGTGTCTGCTGACCAAACGGCTGGAGCGTGGCCGCTTCGCCTGGCCGTCAGCCCGGGATGGTAAAGTGTTCCTCACACCGGCACAGCTGGCGATGCTCCTTGAAGGTATCGACTGGCGGCAGCCTAAAAGACTGCTTACGTCCCTGACTATGTTGTAGGCCTCTTTATCCTGGTCGACGCTGAATGAGCCTGGTAATATACCCGGCATGAACAGCTCACATCCTGACAATATCGACGAACTGAAACGTCTTCTTGCCGAACAGGAAGCGCTGAATCGTGCCCTGCTGGAAAAGCTGAACGAGCGTGAACGCGAAATAGATCACCTGCAGGCGCAACTGGATAAGCTGCGCCGAATGAACTTCGGCAGCCGCTCCGAAAAAGTCTCCCGCCGTATCGCGCAGATGGAAGCCGACCTTAACCAGTTACAGAAAGAAAGCGATACCCTTACCGGTCGGGTGGATGACCCGGCCGTGCAACGCCCGCTGCGGCAGACCCGTACCCGCAAACCGTTCCCTGAATCACTTCCCCGTGACGAAAAACGGCTGCTGCCAGCAGCGTCATGCTGCCCGAAATGTGGTGGTACGCTGAGCTACCTGGGTGAGGATGCCGCTGAACAGCTGGAACTGATGCGAAGCGCCTTCCGGGTTATCCGGACAGTACGTGAAAAGCATGCCTGTACTCAGTGCGATGCCATAGTGCAGGCTCCCGCGCCTTCGCGGCCCATCGAGCGGGGTATAGCAGGACCGGGGCTGCTGGCCCGCGTGCTGACCTCAAAGTATGCAGAGCATACCCCGCTGTATCGCCAGTCAGAAATATACAACCGCCAGGGTGTGGAGCTGAGCCGTTCACTGCTGTCGGGCTGGGTGGACGCATGCTGCCGACTGCTGTCACCGCTGGAAGAGGCGCTTCAGCACTATGTAGTTACCGACGGCAAACTCCATGCCGATGATACCCCCGTGCAGGTGCTGCTGCCGGGTAATAAGAAGACGAAGACCGGGCGGTTGTGGACATACGTTCGTGATGACCGCAACGCCGGGTCAGCGTTGCCACCGGCGGTGTGGTTCGCGTACAGTCCCGACAGAAAAGGCATCCACCCGCAGACTCATCTTGCCGGCTTCAGCGGTGTGCTGCAGGCAGATGCTTACGCCGGGTTCAACGAACTGTACCGCGATGGCCGGATAACGGAAGCGGCTTGTTGGGCTCACACCCGCCGTAAAATCCACGATGTGCACGTCCGTACGCCGTCGGCGCTGACGGATGAAGCCCTGAAGCGTATCGGCGAGCTGTATACCGTTGAGGCGGAGATAAGGGGAATGCCGGCGGACCAGCGCCTTGCTGAACGTGAGCGGAAAACGAAACCGCTGCTGAAATCCCTGGAGAGCTGGCTGCGTGAAAAGATGAAAACGCTATCGCGACACTCGGAGCTGGCGAAGGCCTTCACGTACGCCCTGAACCAGTGGCCGGCACTGGCGTACTATGCAGAGGACGGCTGGGCCGAAGCAGATAACAACATCGCTGAAAATGCCCTACGGATGGTCAGCCTGGGTCGTAAAAACTGGTTGTTCTTCGGCTCAGACCACGGAGGTGAGCGTGGAGCGTTGCTGTACAGTCTGGTCGGGACATGCAGACTGAACGGCGTGGATCCAGAACGCTACCTTCGCCATGTCCTTGACGTCATAGCTGACTGGCCGGTCAGTCGGGTGAGTGAACTGCTCCCCTGGCGCGCAGCACTGTCAACTGAATAACCCGTCCCCGTCAATACGGTTCTCGCTTGACGCTTACGCTCAGAGCAACCAACCTGAGTCGCAATATCGATAATGTACGCCCCTTGCTTACGCATTTGCTTTATCATGTAAAAGTCCTCTCTGCTCAGCATGTCGATGTCCTTTCTGGTGTGAGAACCTCAAGGAAACAACATGTTGGGTGGAGCGGACAACTCAAATGGCAAATGACAGTCTTATATCATTGGCGCTAACACTATCATCGCCGGATTAAAGGTTCGTCGACAGACGTCGCTGACGGGGCGCTTACTTCGAAGATATGCCTATTGAAAGTATACTGTCTACAGTATATTCAGAATTAGCCTTTACCCTGAATATCTGGAGAGACCTGTTTTTGAAAATGGCATACTGCCTCATTTCAATTTCAGTACTGTATGTTTTTTCAATTCCCCCCATAATTTCCCCTGCTCTCGTTAGCGTCATGCTGGGATGAATTCCCCATTTATTTTTACACCGCACATCAAACGTTTCGATATATATTATTCTACCAGCTGAATTCACTATGGCATCTAAGCTGTAAAATTTGTTCACATTTAGATGCCATATAAAAATGCCATCTACATTCTTTTCCTTGGCGTACGAAATCTCCTTAACTTTTAGGTAATCAACAATTTTTGTATTTAACTTTACCTGACCGATAGAGTTATCGTAAATAAGGCAACGCTCCGAAATATCAGTGGCATAACTATTTAATGGAAATAATAAATATAATACAATAAACTTAAGCAAAGTGTTTTTTTTAAATTCATATAAATCCGCCATCCCCTAATAACATTATAACAATAACTCTTGGGTGATTTCATCTTGTAAGATCTTTACAGTGTGAAGCCTTAACCCCTGCATATATATGAAGTGAATTATAGAGTTCTTTGCGTAAACTTCCACGCTGGCAGAAATCACAGGAACCACCCGCGTCCACGTCAGAAATCTTTGTCCCCTGAGTGCCATCATTAACCTTGAAAGTCCCGGTAAAGACAGTGCCGGACCCATAGTCAAAGAGTACCCTCACAATGCTCCTTTTAGTGCCGGGAATCATAACAGAAGAAATAATCTCTGAACTCTGCGGTCGCTCCCATGCATTAGGCAGAAATGGATTTCCTTCCACAAAAGGAGGTTTCTCGCCAGGAGCTTCCCGGATAGCACGTTCCCGTAAATCAGATACACTCTCCAGCAGGCACAGCAATTCCGGTGAAATCAGTGAAGGAAGTTCGCCACCTAGTTTTTCACGATAGATACCGCTTGGTTTAATATTCCTTTCCCACTTCAGAAAGCGCTCAACCGTTTCATGAGCCCTGTCCTGAGGATTTGCTCCAACAAGGGAGATCTGTAGAAATACAAAAACGCCTGAAAAGTAGATGATTATCTTTTTCACATAATTTCTCCTTCGCTAATATAACTGTCATTTTGGGCCTCCTTTCACTGAGAGTTTAGACTCCCGAAAAAACCGTACAGTTCAAGCGCAACTAAATTTAAGATAGTGTGCTTATGCTTCAAAAGCACGTGTCCCTCATATATTACTTTACACCCGTTAAGACAGTTCAGCAGGCGCTGACGGACATCAGGATCCAGTGCTCGTGTGGCAGACGGCCTGCCAGCCACAGCTTTTCAGCAGTGAGTAAAGCCCTTCAGCCCGCCCCCCAATTCTGTCCGGTACCTGTATAACCTGCATCCCGCCATTATTGGGGGCTGTTCTGGTCGAGTTAACCAGACTGAACCGCCCCGGTTTTCCGGGAGAGTATTTTGGTTGGGAACTCAGGCTGCCAGATCCTTATTCCCGATGGAAGTATAATATGCATGTTCGGCTTCTGCCGGTGGGATATGCCCCAGCCTTTCCAGAAACCGGCGATTGTTGTACCAGTCCACCCACGCCAGCGTCGCCAGCTCATGCACGGCTTTTCCAGCTTTGCCTGTGTATCACCTCCGCTTTGTACAGGCCGTTGATGCTTTCGGCCATCGCGTTATCATAAGAGTCACCCGTACTTCCCGTTGAAGCCAGAAGCTCCGCCTCCTGCAACCGCTGTGTGTATGCCAGCGACACGTACTGTGAACCTTTGTCGCTGTGATGGATGGTGCCTGATGGCCGGTGGGCCCACAGCGCCTGCTCCAGCGCATCCAGCACGAACGTGGTTTCCATCGATGACGACACCCGCCAGCCCACGATGGCTCCGGCGAACACGTCGATGATGAACGCCACATACGCGAAGCCCTGCCAGGTACTCACGTATGTGAAGTCTGCTACCCAAAGCTGAGTGGGATGCTCTGCCACGAACTGATCCTACCCGCGAATAGTGGACACGGGACTAAGTGAGTAAACTCTCAACCAGAGGTGACTCATGACCAAATCAGCCACAACCAGCAACAAGCTCCGCAAACAACACTCGCCCGAGTTCCGTCAGGAAGCCCTGAAGCTTGCTGAACGCATTGGTGTAGCCGCCGCAGCCCGTGAACTCAGTCTGTACGAATCTCAACTTTATACCTGGCGTAAAAAACAACAGCAGGCCCTGTCTGGCTCTGAGCGGGAGCAGCAGCAATCCGTTGAAATTGCACGTCTTAAACGCCTGCTGGCTGAACGGGACGAGGAGCTGGCCATTCTCCAAAAGGCCGCGACATACTTCGCGAAGCGCCTGAAATGAAGTATGTCTTTGTCGAAAATCATCGGGCAGAGTTCAGTGCCGGGTGCTGCGCGTGGCCAGGAGTGGCTGGTATTCATGGTGTCTGCGCCGTCATCAGACTAACCGGCGACGGCAGTCCGTCTGGTCTGTGATGCCGCTGTCCGGCAGGCGTTCAGTGATGCAAAACAGCGGTATGGTGCACCGCGTCTGGCTGATAAATTGCCCCGGTACAACATCAGAACCATCGCCGCCAGCCTGCGTCGTCAGGGGCTTCGTGCAAAAGCAGCGCGTAAGTTCAGGCCGGTCAGCTACCGTAAGCATGGTCTGCCGGTATCAGAGAACCTGCTGAAGCAGGATTTTTACGCCAGCAGGCCGAACCAGAAATGGGCTGGTGAAATCACGTACGTACGGATGAGGGCTGGCTGTATCTGGCGGTGGTGATTGACCTGTGGTCCAGGGCTGTCATTGGCTGGTCGATGTCGCCAAGAATGACGGCACAACTCGCGTGTGATGCGCTACAGATGGCACTGTGGCGACGTAAGCGACCGGAAAATGTCATCGTCCATACGGATCGTGGCGGGCAATATTGTTCAGCGGATTATCAGGCATTGCTGAAACGGCATAATCTACGCGGGAGCATGAGCGCCAAAGGGTGTTGTTACGACAATGCCTGCGCGGAAAGCTTCTTCCATTCGCTGAAGGTGGAATGTATCCATGGAGAGCGCTTTATCAGCCGGGAATTAATGCGAACGGCGGTGTTCAATTATATCGAGTGTGATTACAATCGGTGGCGTCGTCACAGTGCCTGTGGCGGACTCAGCCCGGAACAATTTGAAAACCAGAACCTCGCTTAGGGCGGTGTCCACATTATCTGGGTAAGATCACATTGCCCCCTGCGCCTGTGGCGCCAGATATTCGAATTCGGACTCATATCCCCTCTCCCGTTACGTTATTCCTGAACCAGTAGCAGACCGGCCCGTCGCAGGTATCATGGACTGACCCCAGGAACCAGCCGTCATCGTCCGGCGGTTCGGGTATCCAGCCCCGCGCATCCGGTGCCTCATCAGTGAATCCGTCTGCAAAGGCCTCAGGTGCCTCATCCCGCATGGTCATCACGAAGCACGCCAGCCCGTGGGTTCTCAGCCAGTAACGAAGTTCTCCCGGAGTTTCACAACCGCTGCGGACAAGCGCAGGATGCGTCGAGTATCCGTGTTCATCGCGTTCTGCATCGACGGGAACAATCATTTTCCGCCCTCCCTGAGTTCAGCACGTTCATCCGCCGCGTCCGTCCCTGAAAAGGACTTATCGCCATCGTGTTGGGGTTCTACGCCGGAAACCTGGATTTTTCCGAAACCAGTAACGGCGAGGGTTGTCACATAAACGACCAGTTGAGTGACAATCATTAAGACAACGATTTTAATGCTGAAGCCTGTCACATAACCCGTCATTCAACGCCATGCAAATCTGAGGAGCTTTAGGTTTGGTGACGAAATTTTCTGGGATTCCGGCGTAGAAAACCATGTGAATAAAGCCCGCATCAAACGGGCTTTATTGGCTTTGCTATTTGTCACCATAGTGATAACGGGCTGCGTAGATGATGATTTCTCCGCTCTTGATTGAATAGACCAGACGGTGACTCTGATCAATCCGGCGGGAATAGAGCGCCGGATCTTTGTGGTGCCGCAGCCGTTCGGGTTTTCCGATACCTGTCAGCGGATCAGCCTCGATGCTGCGCAACAGCTGCCGGATACGCTCAAACTTCTTTTTGTCAGTATCACGCCAGTAGCTAAGGTCATCAGCTCCGTTCCTGGTGAACTTAATATTCCACTTCGACAAATTCGCCGCGCTCCGCCTGTTTCATTGACTCATTGATATGCGCGGCGTTCGCCGGATTGCTGAACAGATAGACCGTTTCGATTAGCGCCTCATACTCTCCTGCATCGATCATAACAATATCAGGTGCGTCACGACGCATGACGCGTACAGGTTCAGCATCATCAGTGACGCGCTTCATGGTGTCAGCAAAATGTTTACGGGCATCAGTAAAATTGATTGCATGCATGTTGTTAGCTCCCATTTTTGGGCTTAGTATATAACACGTACGCAAATAAGTACACATTAGCATTCCATAACGACGAATTCACTATGTAAATTGGCTGGTGTTTTGTTGGCCGCTTAACGGCGGTCACTGTTCCACTGAGCCTCAACCCCCAACACCCCATCATACATCTGGCAGGACTTAACCAAAATGTATCCATATGGCATAAGATGTTATGTAAGAAAGCAGCACAGCGGAGGACACCATGAAACGCCAGAAACTGACTGAATATGAATCCCGCCGCCTGGCAGACGCGATTGCAGCTGAGGTCAGGGCTATGGGATTACACGGCAGGGTAAGGATGCCTCAGGAGACAAGACGCCGCATCCGGGAACAGGTACTGAAAATCATTCTTGCTGAACGGGAAGCGGACAAAAAACGGGAAGCGGCACAGGCGCAGGGTCTCGAACCAGAAGACACCTTCAGCTGGCGGCCACAGCGTCGCCGGTGACGGTGATGGAAACGGAGACCATTGAACATAACGTCCTCTTGCGCGCACAGCTAAAACGGAATGAGAGCGTTTCCGGGGTCAGACGGGCGAAAGTCGTGGCTGTTAAACCGAAAAACCACCGGAAACGCGCCCGGTAAATTTTAACCGTCTGCATGACCATGCAGCAAGATGAATGGCAATCTTTTCCTGCGTAGTCTTACGCTTACGAAGCTCCAGCCCCAACAGTATTCCTATCACCTCAAAATTAGAACCAGTATTAGACATATGTTTAAACCTATCTCTTATTTTAAGATACATCTACTGTCTGGTGTTTCTTGGGGACGCCCCATGAAGTACATTTATCCGCTTTTATCGTCCTGTTATTCGTAAGCGTAAAGCCAGCGCCGTATGTAGCCATTAAGCAAGTACTGGTAACTTAGATGCCCACCTGTTATGTAGTGCGCCCCAAAAGTTAGACACCAGATCAAAAACTGAGGGCGCATGGCAAAATTTTCATTGGAATTCAAAAAGGAAGTGTCAGAGAAGTATCTGGAAGATGAGTTGAGTCTGAAATCTGTAGCCAGGATGTACGACATAAGCCCTTGCACGGTAAGAAAATGGGCTTATGCCTACCGGGAGCATGGGATCGGTGTGCTTACGGGTAAAAAGGGACGCTACTCTGCTGATTTCAAACTTATGGTAGTAAAAGAAGTTGTGGATGATGGCTTCTCTGTTCGTGAAACTGCGGTAAAACATGGGATACCAGCCTTTGGTACTGTATGTACCTGGCTTGAAAAATATAGAAAACATGGCGAGGATGCTTTCACCCGAAAAAATCAAAAGATCATCCCAGTGCCAGATAAAAGCATCACGCCAGTCCCACCACAGCCAGCATTAACCGATGTTGAGCGAGAGGAACTTGAACAACTCAGGGTCGAGAATGCCTACTTAAAAAAGCTGAAGGCCTTGGTTCAGCAGAAAACATGCTCAGCGCCCAGGAAAAAGTGAGCATTGTAAGTGAACTAAGGCAGGAATGGCCATTGTCCCGATTGTTAATCGTTGCTGGGCTGCCCCGGAGTACATTTTACTATCATGTAAAACGTCTTGCGGCTCCGGACCGATACCAGTCTGCCAGAGCGCTTGTGCTGAAAATTTATCACCAGCACAAAGGTCGCTATGGTTACAGACGCATCAGGCTGGCATGTCGTAACGAGGGGGTTTTACTTAATGGCAAAACCGTTAGAAAACTCATGAAGGAACTGGGTATTAGCAGCCTGATTCGCGTCAAAAAGTACCGTTCATATAAAGGAGAACAAGGACGAATTTGCGATAATCTCCTGAAACGCCAGTTTGACGCAGAACGCCCCAACGAGAAGTGGGTCACAGATGTCACTGAGTTTAAAGTGAATGGCAAAAAGCTGTATTTGTCGCCCATCATGGATCTTTATAATGGCGAAATCATTGCTTATAACCTCGCTAACCGCCCTCTACCTTCAATGGTGCAGACTATGCTCACGGATGCGCTGAAACAGTTGCCGAAAGACGAACACCCAATATTGCACAGCGATCAAGGCTGGCAATATCAGATGTCACGCTGGCAACGATGGTTAAAAGATAGTGGCATCGCCCAGAGTATGTCTCGTCGGGGAAATTGCCTTGATAATGCAGTGATAGAGAGTTTTTTTGGAACATTGAAATCAGAATGTTATTACCTCAATGAATATAAAAATGTGGATGACTTAAAGCGAGACATTATCGATTACATTGATTATTATAACCAATTGAGGATAAAGGAAAAACTTGGCGGTCTTAGTCCGGTACAATATCGATTGAGTCAGGCTGCATAAGTTGTCCAAGATCTGGGGCGCAGATCATTACAGACGGACATCTAAATATGGAAACCCAATCCTGACGAAAAGAACCCTGAAAGAATTATTGGGGTTTGGGGAGTAGTGGAACCAAAAAGACGGTTAAGCGGTTCAATTGAATGGTCAATAACAGGTAAATCAATCTGTTGAGAGCCACTGCGTCTTTTGCTCCGCAAACGGCCAGGATGGGTATAGTTAATTTGGCTATCGTAAAAGAGGTGGCTAAAAATGGCAATATGCGATGTAAATTGGCTGGTTAATTTTTGGCTATTTAAAATGACCGCTTAACGGTGTTTACTGTTCCGTTGCTCCCGAAACCCCAACAACATCTAACACATCATTCACGACTCAATAAAACCAAATTCTTTAAAATAGCATCTAAATACACCCCTCGCAGAATTCCCTAAACATTACCTTACGCATCCGGAAAGAAAATACCAACGCTTTCTTTAGCAACCTTATCAATAAATAGCTTAATAGTTTGTCCGTCAAATTTACCACTAGCTACAGACTCCTCACTAAGCATATTCATTCTCATAATTTCACTACACATAGCCCTGACTCTAACCAAACTGTCCAGCATAACCTTGTTGTACTCCATCTGGTTAAAACCGCCTTCCTTCCTTTCTCTCTGAATACGATAAACTCTGAGCCCTAGCTCTACTAACATGGAAGTTATTGACGAAACTGTTGCATCAGTCTCCGTTGCTCCTTCCTGCCTGCGCTCAGTAATAATCGCATCTATTTCTTCCCTGACCTGATTACTGACAAATGTTTGTATCCGTGGCATTCTTTGCTTTTCCTTACAGATTTAGAATCTTATTAAAATATAAATTCGGAAAATTATCCATAGTATGTTCAGAGTATATCATTTATTTTTGCAGAGTATAGTAACGAGTACACCCCCTCGAAAAACCAGAGTATACCCTAGAGTACACTCTATCTATCTAATTGATTTTAAATGCATAGTATAACAAGAGTATATCAAGCACTCTAATTATACTCTGCATAGAGTATATATATACTCTATGCATCAATGATGCAAATGACTTTGCAGTCTTTAAAAAACCATAACAGCATGATTTCAAAGAAAAATCAGGCAAGATGCAATCTTGCGACGGGTGTGGGACTTTGAAGTTAAGAAGCAGGTTTAGACAAAATTGTCCGCCGGGCAGGATTCCGCATATTCCGGCATTGCCGTTTTTTATCGGAAATGGCACTCTAGACATGGGATATGACAGATATGGAATATTGCAGATGAAGAACGTTCTTCTCGCTGGATTACTCGTGGTTACCTCTCCAGCCATTGCTCAGGACTGTTTTGATATGGCGGGAAGGGATTACCATATTGAACCTGATTTATTGCGTGCAATCTCTTTCAGAGAGTCATCATGGCGCCCTGATGCAATGAACGTTGTCAGCAATCAAAGTTACGCTGTCGGTATGATGCAAATACACTCGCAGAATTTTTCGCATCTGGCTCAGTATGGGATCACGGCTGGTAATCTTTACAGAGATCCCTGCATGAATATCTATACGGGTGCCTATTATCTCGCAATTGCTTTTAAGCGCTGGGGATACTCCTGGAGGGCAGTAGGAGCTTATAATGCAGGCTTTCGTGAAACGGAGGCGCAGGAGAGGAAACGCCAGAAGTACGCAGAGGAAATCAGAGCTATTTATAACGGAATCAAAAAAAATGCGTCACCTGAATGACGCATCAGCTGTTAATCAATAGCACGCCATATCAGTTCGCGTTCCGGGTGCTGAATAATGCTGACATAATCCTTTAGCGCATCCTGACGGGCGATGAGATGATTAAGGACCGTGGCATATTCCGGCCCCATACCTACCACCTTCCATGATAGCCAGTTCATTATCATCAGGGTAGAAATAATTCCTGCTGCATCAGCACTGACTTCTGCCTCAAAGTAATTACCGGGAATAACCATGTTATAGCGCTGTTCACCTTCTGGTGCGATATATCCTGTTTGTGCGGTGGTGAACCTGACACAGTTCGGAGCCACGTTTCCGCCAGTACCCTGCGGAATAATCCAGTAATTCCAGAAACCACCATCATAATCTGAATGCTGACGTAACCAGCTGGCAATCATGTTATCAGCAGAAGGCGTAAAAAAGAGCGCGGGAATAAAATCAAGACGTTCATCTCCATCTGTAACACAGTAGCGCTTGCGTTCATCGATTTTAAATTGTTCGGCTGATGCTAAAAGCAGCCCTCCGCGAATTGATGAAATCGGGAGATAGTCACACAAGGAGAATGCACACCTCCCGGAACGTAAAATCGGCGCAAGACGAATTACCGTTACGGACATCAGAGCGGCGGTAATTTATTACCGCCACGGTGAAAGCGGCGCATCCTTTCAGGATGCAGCAAGCGTGATTTTGAATTTGCGTCAGGATGGACGCCCGAAGGGCAGAGACAGCTTGCTGGCTCTGTTCACGACGTGCCGTGTCCCTTCAGGGACGACGCCCGGACTAATATTTATTATTTTCAACGCAAGGAATAAATAGCAGATAAGATAAACAGCAGTATGCCGGATGAAATATCACAGGTCTTCATAACTAATAATGAGAAACCCACGCGACGGAGTAATATGGGCGGCGCGTAGCGCTGCCGGTATTACTCTGCGCCGCAGGCGCGCGGCCTTTGATGCCACGAAAGGCAGGGTATTCCCCTGCCCTTCAGGCTAGTTATGCAGCTTTATTCATGGATCGCATAAATTGGCGCATGGCATTAATTCGGCGCTGATCCTCCAGGCGCTTCTCAAAGTTGTTGATATAGTACACCGGCGTATACCTGACCCTGTTAAGCTGCATCGTCAGCGTATTGCCCGTGATCACCTCAGCAGGAATACCCAGCAGGGATAGCTGGATAAAGGCCATATCCGCCGCGATCGGATCAATATCGATGCAGCTACCGAACATGTGCTCAGACGGGTTATAGCCCGCCTCCAGCAGATATTCCGCATACGCCACAATCATCCCCGCCGCACCGCTTGCCGGATCGCTGACGGTCACGAATCCCTCACGGCGTATCGTTTCGTCGACGTCCGGCATCAGCAGCCTCGCCAGCAGTGACTGGACGTGATACGGCGTGAAATATTGCCCGTTCCGGTCGTCGCCCAGCTCAAGCTCCATGAAGATCGCACCGAGAAAGTCGTGAAATTTCGCCTCCAGCGCGCAGACCATAAGGCAGAAAAGCGTATGCATATTGCTGATATCGCTCTCGCCGTACTTCGAACAGATTTCACGGCTGCGCTCAATGTTCTCCGGCGTTCTTATCCGCGCCATATCCAACTCGCTGGCCGCCAGCGTGATAAAGTCGCTGAACACCTCCCAGCGGCGCAGCTGGCGGGCGGTATCCCTGAACACGCTGATAAACTGGTGCCGTGCTTCGTCAGTGCTCATCATCCGGTGCGGTATCGTCGGCGCGTTCACGGCTGGCAATACGGGTTTCGCGGGTGTTAAGGGTGCGGCCGCTTTCGCCTGGTCAAAAAAACAGGCAAAACTGAGTTGAGACATATTTCCTCCTCAAATGCCGCCCCCTGCGGGGCGGCTCCTCCGTCAGTTAAATGCCCGCTTCATCTCGAGCGTGCGTAACACCTGCCCCCACTCACTCCCGCGCATGGCAGGAATACGAACGGCGCGCCTCTTCTTCCGGCAGTGCGCTATGTGACGACCCAGCGCCCGCATTTCGGCGCTGATTTCGTCACGGTCGATATCACTGCGTTTAATGCGCACCTGTTTTTTTACGGGTGCGTTTTCCGCCTCAAGCATCTGGACATACAGGGCGGTCGGTGTAACAATTGACGCTCTTCTGAAATGATTCATAGATGTTTCCTTTTAGTTGAGGCCGGATTCATCGTTCCCAGGCGAATAAATCCGGCGGGATATGGCAGACGAAAGTCTGCCTTTTTCATATCTGGCGCTGCATTTCCTCCTTAACGCGGGCCAGGATCTCCGCGTGGTTAAGGCTGCTGTAGTCGCGCATCCGGTAATAACGGATACCGATCCGCGCATAGATTTCGGTCACGTTGCCGCAGACCATCTCCGCCAGCATAAAGGTTTCACACTCGCCGTTCTCACTGCTGCGCCAGTTCATCGGGTACATCAGCCCCAGCGCATCATGGAAGGCGTGAACGTCAATTTCGACGGGCGCTGCGATATACGATTTTTCGCGGCTCAGCCAGTATTCACGCTCTGCCTCACTGGTCGCGTAAATACCCGCTTCAGCGCAGGATTCGGTCAGATTTAAGTGCATGGTTTATCTCCTTCTGGTTTATGGCGCCTGAATGTCGCCGCTGTGGTTAATCGTCAAACGTGATGCCGGAAAATTGAGCCATCAGGTTCAGCATGTCGGCTATATCGTCAACTTTCTGCTGAATGGCAGGTGTTGCCTTAACGATGCGCATAACCGTTGCTTTCAGCTCGTCCATACCGCTGTTTGCCGCTTCACCCAGCGCCGTTTTATCGGTGTTGCTCTGGTACTTCAGCAGGGCTTTGCTGACCTTGTTTTGCAGGCTCTCAAGCCCGCTGAGCGCGCTTTTCTCCCATGCGTCGAGGCTGAATGTGCTGTTCGCATTACCGTTGCTGATGCTCATGATGTCTCTCCGATGTAACTGGCGGCATCCCCTGCCGCCGTGTTTAGTCAGGCCAGTGCACTCACTCTGCGAGCATGGCGTATTCAAAGTTCATGCAGTTTTTCAGGCTCTTGTTCGCATACGTCCACGCCGCCATCCCCGTTGCACCGTATAACCGGACGGCGTGAGCCTGAGCCTGTAACCACGGCTGTACGACATGGAACGACAGCAGCGGCTTATCACGCATCCAGTTGAGCACGCCCTCGTCCCAGACGTTTTTGCTCATGGCGCAAAGGATGTTGCAGACTTCTTCCGCCTCGTCGGCCTCTGACAGTTGCAGGTTCCAGACCTGACACAGCTCCAGCAGGTATGACTTTTGCTCTGCGATAACACAGGCCAGACGGACTTTCGGGTCTGTACCCCATCTTCCGGTAGATTCTTGAGCGGCGGTTTTGACGTTGACGTTTCGTGTGTGCATCCTGGTTTTCTCCTGTGGTGATGGTTGTCCATCTCCCTGGTGAGTTCTCTCGCGGCAAGGGCCGAGTAGCAACGGCGGGGCGGCAGGAGAAGGGCGGAGACAAAAGTTTTTGCGCCCCGCAAAAAGTTTTGGCGGAGTGCATTTCACCCTTCGGATGACGACCCGACGGTGCTACGAATAGCCCTCCGCGTGAGGACGCACGGGAGATAGCTTCACCGGGAGAACAGGATGCACACACCCGACACGTCGGAACGGCGTGGCGCCATTAAAGCGACGGCATCAGCCGGCGCGGTGAAGGCGTTCCGGACGGCACGGCCGGAGAAGCCGCAGCCCCTGACCTTCGCCATCAGACCCTAGCCGTATGGCACGAACCCCGAAGGGGTTCGGCGGAGCCCGGCGGGTGCGTCAGCGGCCGCCCTGGCGGAGTGGGGCTCGACGACCGGACAGCAGCGCTGGCCGGGAGCCGAAGGGGGACATCGCCCTGCCCTGTTTTCGGTTTATGGCCACGGAGCTGCAGCTGAGAAAGTTAACCAGCAGGACGCCGGATATGACACCCGGGATGAAGAACACAGGGAAAACAATGCTGAAGCCAGGTACAGGCAGGTAACTCATGGCGCTCTGACTTCAGCAAATCAGGCAGGAAAGGCTGGAGTGTGGACAAGGCGGAGGGAGCAGAGGGGCAGCGCCGGAGGCGCGTCCCCCTTCCCCTGTTCCCCGGAGGGGAACAGCCCTTCCCGGAAGTTCAGGCGTGCGGTCGCGCCAGGAAGGAAAAAGGGGCTACCATCTAACCGGTAACCCCTTCATAAAGGCGCTTCAGGCATGTCAGAGCAACTCAGCACCTGAAAAGGCGGGGGGTTCCCCCGCCTCCAGGTAGCTTACTTACCGGATTCGTAGGCCATAAAAGCCGCCACCTCCCTGTTCGTGTCCCTGTACCGGATTTCGCAGAGCGATTTTCGGGTCAGGTAAGTGAATATCAGCAGTGTGAGACACACTATCAACACGCACCAGAGCAGGGTACTTCGTGGCAGTTTCATAGCTGACTTCTCCTTGCCTTTCGGCAGGTAAGCGGCTAATCTGATGTTGTTCAGGCATACAGACTAAGCCTCGTGGGTTAATGAAAATTAACTACGGGGCTTTTTGCTTTCTGCCGCACAACACGGTAACAAACCACCTTCACGTCATGAGGCAAAAAGCCTCAAGCGCCACGTCGATTATACCGGGCAGATGCTCTTTCTGACCAGGAATATCATCGAGCTATGAGCCAACCAACGGCACGAATAAGCAGGCAGAACATGTAAAAAATGACCGTTGCAGTAAACATCCCGATGAGTATCGCCTGAGACACTTCAGGAGCACCTGACCACATACCGTCACTCCTGAACACCAGGAATGAAAATAACGCACCGAGTCCGGCAAGAGACAAAAACTGAAGAATAAATGCCCGCTTCCGGGTCATAACAACACTGATGATGAGATATCCATATCCTGCGCTAATTACGGCTATTAAAACAAACATTCGCAAAAAATGAGTAAAGGCATACTGAACTTCTGTCATAACTGATTTCCATTCCGGGTGAGTTTCGGTGATACCAGCCAGTTCATTAGCCAGGCCAGCATCATCAGCATTCTGGCAGAATAGGGCACTGCATTATCCTGGCAACATTCAGGTTAACGGTTCCTGATATGTACCAGGATACCACACAGAATGACAATCCCTGCCAGCAGAGCCATGTCTGGAATTAGGATATCGAAAGCGCTACTGACCAGTTCATCCGGATTGTGATCCCCCCAGATTGCCAGTCCGTATCCAACCCCCCAGACAAAAAATGCCAGCCCCGCAGCCAGAACTCCCAATTTAAAAAGAAAGAAAAGCACGTTGTCCAGCTTACCAGGCGGATCGTGCCAGGTGATAACCATCGAGACCAGGGCACAGATTGCCCCCCCGATATAGTAAGCCTTGCTTCCGAACATCTCCGGCGCACCGAAGTCTATGATCATCGTTAACAGGCCATTTAACAGCGTGACCAGTATCCAGTATCTCATCTGTAAATTATCCTTTTTAATACCCTGCCGACCCTGTTTCCGGCAAAGTAAAATATCATACTCAATGAGGCGACTTTCCCCGAAAATACTCAGGCCGTGTCATCATTTCCCGCTCAATGAGTTCATCAGCAAACAGCGGCGCAATCCGGTTCACGCGACGTTCCAGATTCCGCCGACGGGCAGCCGCTTTTCGTTCATCACTCCAGCGTCTTATCTGCCTTTCATCCAGAAAATCGACACACACCGCATACCCTGCTCCCGCCACCCAGAGAGCCATCACCGATTCAGGGGCGGGCTTCCCTGCCTCCACCACTTCTGACGCCAGCTCTGGTTCACCGGGGCAGGGAAAGGGACGCTTCCAGCGCAGTGAGTAACGCCACTTCATACACGGCTCCGTGCTGTCAGCTTGTTCGGAACCATCCAGCGCTCCAGCTGCCTGACAGACTCAGTGCTTTCCCGCGCCAGCGCATCCGTTTCGGCCATCACCGTCCAGAACGGCTGGTTCTCCGTCATCCAGCGCTCCATTGGCTCCAGCGACGGGAAACGCTCGCTCCAGCGCCAGAACATCTCCTCCAGGTCGAACTGGCACAGTTCAGTCCCCGACCAGCGTGCGCTCCAGCTGCTGACCGTTTGCGGGGTATGGAATGCCAGCTCAATCTCCGCCTGCCCTGCCAGCGCCTGATACGCTGTTTCGTGCTGGCACGCTTCCTTACGGCGCTGGCGGGTGTATTTTTCATCCCGCAGGGCGTCCTGACAGCGAACCCGCTCGGTCTGCTGAAAGGCCACCTCCGGAAAGAGGCGCTGACCGGCACCGACAGGAAGCGGCAGCCAGCAACACGTCCCGCGGCTTTCAATCAGGGCATCGATGGCACTGAGCCAGCTGTCCCTGCTGCCCCGCAGCTCCCGCGCCGTCAGCACCGGCGCAAAATAATGGATTTCCCTGAGAGTGATGCGCGAGCTGCCCGTGAGCCGCCGGAAAAAGGCGCTGGCATACGGGTACATCATGGACACCGCGCCGCGCGACCGCCTGCGCTCAACCTCGGCGATGGCTTCCATCGCGGCGCGTCGCTCAGGGCTGAAGGGAACCAGAGAGAGATGTGAAGGGATCATACCGCGCCCTCCGCTGCCAGAATGCTGATGATGCTGGCCTGACTGTATCCGTCCGCATCGAGACGCGCCGTCAGGCTGACGGTGTGGCTGACAAACTCCGGCTGGTAGTCGCTCAGGGTACGAATAACGGAGAACGGGCGACCGCTGGCGGGAACGAACACCACCATCCAGACGGGACTGATGCCACCGGGACTGCATACGGCAAGATGATACTGCCCGTGGGAAGGGGTGAAGCGGATTTGCACCGGGAAGAAGCCGCCGAACTCGCTGCGGTACTCGCCGTTCATGCCCCAGCTTTCAGGGCAGGACAGGTCACGCATGACGGCGTGGGTCAGTTCGCGGCGGTAGTCCTCACCGCTGTCGCGCCAGTCCTCAAACTCATCACAGGACATCGTTTTCAGTACATCGGGGGTCAGAATAGTGCGCATACGAATCTCCTTATCGCCGCCCCGCAGGGCGGCGCTCCGTTATCAGGCGGCGTGTGCCGTGTTGGTGGTATCGTTGTCAGTGGTGTCGGTATCTGAAACAGCGTCGTCAGCACCGGATTCAGGCGCTGGCTCAGGTCCTTTCAGCCATGCCGGAACCCAGCGGGTGTGCTGCATGAAGTGCTCCGCATGTGCTGCGGCGTCGCCCTTCTTCATCTTCTCCGCGTCACCCGCCGCGCCCGTCAGCCCCGCCTCTTTCAGGGAGGCGACAATCTGCGGATGTTTCAGGCTGCCGAAGTAGTTGTCCTTCGTCGGCTGCCACCAGTCGCGCAGGTGGAACCCGATTGCCGCCTCGACCGCATCGAGTGGACTTCGGGAGGTATGCCCCATATCGCGGGTCTGAACCCCGTCAACGGAACAGGCGGTGCAGAAGGCCATAAATGACATGAGAGCCTCCCCGCTCAGGGTAAAGAAGGTGGTGAAGTCCTTCTCCCAGCCTTCCGGCAGCAGGGCTTTCAGACGTGCTTTCTCGGTCATCAGGAGGTCAAACGCTGCGCCGCCCTTACCTGAGGGGGCATTTTCCGTCAGGCTGCTGTGTGAGACCGTCAGGCTGATGCGGAACGGGTGCGTCGTGGTCAGACAGCCGGAAAAGACGCAGGTACACATGCGCCAGACCATCAGCGCCACCGCCTTTTCGGGCTGCTGCATCAGCGCCGCCTGTAATGCCAGCGTACGCTCGGAGGTCATTTTCGTGAGCAGCGGGACGCTGATCCCCTCTGCGACGTCGGGCTGGCGTGAGGTGAACGGCACCGTTACGCTGCCAGATTCGGTCTCTTCCGGCATATCTGCTTTCAGGCGCACACCGCGCTGCACGTACACCTGCCCTTCGTACAGGCTGACCATCACCCCCGCGCCGGACTTCATGTCGTCAGTCCACGCGCTGACTTCTGCCGCCTCCTGAATGGCGAGGATGTCCGCTTCGATCGCATCCGACTCGTCGCAAACGCTGTCATATGCGTCGTACTGCTCCCGCAGCGCATCAAGACGCTGCTGCTGCTCAGGGGTGTACACCGGATCGGGTTCAACAGGCTGAACGAACTCTTTACCGTCTTCGCCGTGGTACCAGATACGGGCTGCGCGTCCGCGACTCCATGCCCAGCCCTCACGCTGCTGAATGTCCAGTGCGATACGCTCCAGCTTCTCCTGCACCAGACGCTCAACCAGCACGCTGTCTGCCGTGCCGTCGCCCTCGCCCTGGCTGAACAGATCTTCACGGACGTAACCCCCTGCCGCCTCGTAGGCATCGCGCCCGATAAAACGGAATTTTGTGTTGTCGGTGCGTATCTCGGTTTCGGTAATGGCGCGTTTAATCAGGTGCGCGGGGGCATTCGACCAACTGGCTTTTACACTTTCGAATACCTCAACCTGACGGGCAGGATCGTCCTCGAGACAGAGCGCCTGACACTGCTCAACGGTCAGTTCGTCCTGCGCGAGCTTATCCATCAGGGCAGGCGCAAGATTTGCCAGCTTCAGCATGCGCTGCACGTGGCGGGTGCCGAAGCCGAGCGCATCACCAATCTGCGCAGGGCTTTTGCCCTGCACTGCTAAGGTGCGGAAACCCGCGATCTGCTCGGCAGGATGCATGGCAGCACGCTGCTCGTTCTCCGCGACGGAGGCAAGGGCAGCAATGTCGTCTGAGACGCGCTTCACGGCAACGGTGTAACCGGACGGGAGACGGTTTTCTTCTGCCAGAAGCTGCATGGCGGTGAGTCGGCGGCCACCTGCGGCTACGCCGTATTTACCGTCCGAGAGAGTGTGAACAATCAGGTTCTGCAGCAGTCCGAGCGCCTCAATGGAGTCGGCAAGACCGCGAACGCTGTCCACGGAATACGGGATAGTGCGCACGTTAAAAGGTGATTTAACGAGATCGGACAGCGGAACATACTCGATGACAGCGGCCTCAAGGGCGGCTTTCAGGGCATCTTCCTGCGCCTTCGTGATTTTTTTAGTGCTGGTTTTTTTGGGTGCTTTTGCTTTAGACTCGGTTACTGACATAGTTAATACCTCGAGTGTTATTGATGATTGTCCGGCCCTGCGGAGGGACGTCTCCGGCAGGGCACCTCTTACTGCTTACTTCGTTTTACGGATACCGTAACGTTCGATGTAATGGTTTAGCCATTTCCCGGCATCCGCTTCAAAATTCCATGCGCGCCAGACCATCTCGCCATCCTTACGGACAACGAGGCGAAAGTGCGTCCCCTGGTCGTCCTCAATCGCGACATTCGCAAACTCCGCCGCCACGGCTTCGGCCTGTTCGCGGGTGAAGGTGTCATCGGGTAACGGTCCGGCGTTATAAATGCTCATGTTTTCTCCTTCAGCCCCGACAGTTGCGGGGCGTGTTCATCAGGTTTCTAGAACGGGGCATCATCATCCATCGGCGGATAGTCGTCCGGTAGCGGCTGCGGAGCCTCCTGAGACGGCGCGGCGCTCTGACGGCCTTTTCTGCCGCCCTTCGCTTTAGGGGATTTATCAGCAGTGCCAGCAGGTTGTGCCGCAGCGCCAGAGTTCTGCGGTTGTGCGGGCTGCTGCGGTGCGGCACTCTGAGCCTGACCGCCGTCACGACGCCCGCCGAGCATCTGCATGGTGCCGTTCTGCCCGACCACGATTTCGGTGACGTAACGGGTCACGTCATTGTCGTCCTGCCAGTTACGGGTACGCAGCTGGCCTTCGACATACACCTGAGCACCCTTGCGCAGATACTCCCCCGCCACTTCCGCGAGCTTGCCGAACAGCACGACACGGTGCCATTCGGTGTTTTCGCGCATCTCTCCGGTCTGCTTATCGCGCCAGGACTCAGAGGTGGCGAGGCTGAGATTAGCCACCGCACCGCCCCCAGGCATGTAACGGACTTCAGGGTCCTGCCCCAGATTGCCCACGATGATGACTTTGTTGATTCCGCGTACTGTCATGATGAATTTTCCTTCCGGTTGTGTTGCCCTTAAAACCATCACCCGTTGAGTTGCCGGGGCCGCGGTTTTGACGTTTTGCGGGGACCTGCTGAACGCGCCCCCTGGTTGTTACCTTCACCCGTTTGAGAGCCGTTCGCCGCAGGGGCGTAAACCAGCACGGGCGATGGCGGATGTCCAGGGCGCGGTTTACCGCGTGCCATTTACCCTGGACAGCTGACAGCGACTGTGCTTGTCTCAGCCCCGGCGAAAGGACTCAGAGGGGTGAAATGACCAGGAGGAAATGAGCAGGAACCCGCCGCAACGACGGAACGCGCGGGCGCGAAACGGCGTTGCGCCTTACAGCCCGGCGTCAGTTTGCCGGGGTGCAGAAAGCGCAGGATACGGCGCGTGAAGGGCGGCGTGACCGGAACGGTCGCAGCAAGCCTGCCGTTGACGTTGCGACAGAGGGATGGAAACCCGCTGCCCCGAAGGGGCCGGGCAGAGACAGCGAAGCTGGCTCTGTGCGGAGCATGACAGCCCCGGTTCCCGCCAGGGAAGTCGCCCGCAGTCATATCGCTCAGGAAGAAAAGCCGGCAGGACAGTGATATCAACCAGTACGCCACCGGTATGGACACTATTGCCAGCGGCAACGGCAACGGCAACGGCAACGGCAACGGCAACGGCAACGGCAACGGCAACGGCAACGGCAACGGCAACGCAGAGATTATCACCGGAACAGAAATAACGCCGACCAGCTGCAGCACACCGGTGTTCATACCCTGACACCACAGGTACATCAGACACTGGCGGAGATGCGCGGCGCCGCAGGCGCGGCGTACTTCGCCGGCAGGCAGAGCCTGCCAGGGTTTTGCGCGCGGGCTGACAGGCGGCTGAACCGCCTGCCGGGGAAAATCAGTTGCTGAAGACGTACCCATCATGGAATACATAACCGCTGCTGAACAGGTCACGCGCCCAGGCTTCAAAATCGAAGTAGCTGCGAAGCGGCTCCGGCACCTCATTCAGCAGGCCGTTGTCCTCCACCATCTCCCGCGCGTAGTCCTCCTCGCTTTCCGCTTCGCCGCGATATGCATCATCAAACGCGTCATAGTCACACTCGCCGGTATACTCCGCCCAGGCGATAAACGCGCCCTCCCTCCCCTCTTCTTCAGCCTGTTTGAACGCGGCGATAAAATCCCAGTCGATGGAGCATTCAGAGACGAACTGCGACGGGATGCCCTCCCAGTCCTGAAACATAAATTCGGCGTCCCATTCATCGTTATGCAGCGCCTGGCAGGCCTCGTAAAAATCCTCCCTGCCGTCAAACTCTGTCAGGTCAAACCATTTGCCGTAAATGCTGCCGCAGTTGTACTTGTGATACGTGCCAACGTAGACAGCAGGCGTGGTGGTCGTAGTGCGCATAAAAATTCCTCCGTGGTCGATGTTGTCTGAGTTCCGGCTTACGCCGTGCCGACACGACAGCCCGACAGGGAGCGAAAAATGCAGGGGCGATGCATGAAGCCGCAGCGCCGGTAAACAGCGGAGAGGGTCTGGACGGTTAGCGAGCGAATATTGAGCGAGATAACGACGGGAAGAACCGCGACAAGACTTTAAACATACGGCGACCGGGTGAAGGCATCGACGTCAGTGAACCCTTGCATTTGCAGCGTTCGGGCTAGAGTAGAGGCACGGCGTAAGCCGCAGAGCGCACGAACGTCATTCACCGCGCGGCCGTAACGCCGTGGAGGTCGCGCCGGAACAGAGGAGCTGGCGACATCCTTTTGCGTTGCAGGACCGGCAGGGCCAGGATTGCTCCCGGCCCTGTGGCTGCATCAGATCCGTTCCATCAGCATTCTGACATCGTGCAGTGCCTGTTTGAGGAATTCAGGCGTGGGTCGGCCCACCTCCCATGCCTGCCCGACAAGATTTTCCAGGTCGCCTTCCTGTCGCCGCAGTACGCGCATGAGCAGCGCCGCGGGAACGCTTACCTCGCGTGCCACGGCCTCACGGTGTCGTACCAGAAGGTCGCATACGCCAGAATTTGTAACGCCTTCCCTGCGATATACAGCCATATCCGTATTACCGGTTGTTTCCATCAGCCCCTGAATCTCGGCAGGTTCCGGCTTTACATCAAGTTCACCGCAGGCGACATAAAAAGCTTCTTCGGTCCAGACCAGCAGGACCAGCGGCTCGTCGGGGGTGAACATGTTTTCGAGCCGGGTGCAGAGTTCTTCGCGTGTTCCGTACATTTTGATTCTCCTGTGTCGTTTTCTGACGGGCGTTTCCGCCCGTCCGTGTCAGTCTTTAAAGCTGGCGTCCAGCTCCAGCGCCTGCCGGTATGCTTCAAGATAAAGTGCGTTGATGCGGCAAATTGTCTGGCGGGCCAGCCGTTCTGTCAGGTTCTCCGCGTCGTAGCGGTAGCGCGATTCCAGCGCATTCAGGGTGACGCGAAGGTCGCACATGCTGTTTGCCAGGGCGGCAACGTCGGCACGCAGCGCTTCGTTTCCGGCGTAATTCGTCATGCAGCCTCCGGAAGCCAGTCACCGTTGGCAGCGGGCAGGCACATTGAACGCCGGACAGCGGCCAGCCGCTGAACGCCGGCCCGGTGATACTGTTCGAGCAGCTCAATACCGATGTACCGCCGCCCGGCCTGTAGTGCGGCCACGCAGGTGGAGCCGCTTCCGGCAAACGGGTCGAGCACAATCGCACCGGGATGCGTGAAGGACTCAATCAGCGGTTGCAGGCTGGTTACGGGTTTTTCGGTCGGGTGGTGCCGGTTGCCGCTGTATTTCCAGCCCAGCACGTCCGGCAGCGGGTTTTGTGGCAGACGTGGACGGCCTTTTGCCAGCAGGTAGGCACACTCATGGCGGTAGCCCACATAGGCGGACTTCGATGTGTAGGTTTTGGTAAACACCAGGTGGCCGACAACGCTGAATCCGGCATGTTTCCAAGCAGCCATAAAGCGATCGACGCGGTTCCAGCCGTAGAAGCTCACCATCAGCGCGTCTTTTTTTAGGACGCGGTACATCTCATGGCAGGCGGGTTGCAGCCATTCATCGGTTTTATCGCCGGCGATGGTACGCCCCTGACGGTCACGAAAACCTACCAGATATGGTGGGTCGGTAAGGATGAAATCGACAGCATTATCCGGAAAGCCGGACATGATATGGACGCAGTTACCCAGGATGAAACGGGACATAATCATTCTCCTTTCTCAAATGCGGCGCCAGTTACGCCGTGCCGATACGACAGCCGGGTTAAAAGCGGAGAATGCAGGGGCGGTGCCGCAAGCCGCAGCGCAGTGAAAAAGCAGACGCTGGCTGGACGGTTTGACGGCGAAAATTGAGACGGAAAACGACGGGAAGACAGCGGGTAATGCCTTTGAAATTAACTGCGACCGGGTGAGGACACCGGCGTAGCGAACCCTTGCATTCGAAGCGGCCCGGCTACAGTAGCGGCACGGCGTTCACAGCAGAGCGGTATGAATGAGGAGCGCAGCGACATCGTATTTTCATCGTTGCTGTCCACAATTTCGGTGGGCAATCCTGTGTATAAAATGAGGGTATTCCGCGCAGGTCGCTACCAGCACGGATGACAGCACGCCTGACAAAACGGTTATCTTTTAACCACACTACGCAGACTTCACTTTTCCTGGTGTGGTATGTTGATGCTGAATGTACACAACCGGAGCGGAGAAAGATGGACAGAGAAATGCTGGCAGAGTGGCTGCGGGATATTGCCCAACATATAGAAGAGGAAAGTCCACTGATTCGTGATGTCAGTGTGGATGATGCCCTTTCTGATGAGGGGCTGGCCAGAAAGATCATCACCATCACGTTCAATGCGCCTGGTCGCGCCCCACAGCCTGAAGAGGACGCCAGCAGTATCCCTCGACACTGACAGTCCGATGTACATTACTGCTTAAATGGCGGTTATTCATTTTCTTTAAGCCAACCATCTACAAGTTGGTTGATGACATCCGTTATTGAAGTTCCATTTCGCACGCAGGCGGCTTTAAATCTGGTGTGTTTATCCTCATCAAAATTGACGTTAACACGCTTAACTTTTCCTGATAGGGCTGGCGCAGAAACCACCCTATCGAGGTCTCTGTTCTCACCGAATGTCATTTTTTTGCTACCACTATGGGCTTTTTCAAGTGCCATATATTTACTCCTATCATCAATTACTCATTTGAGTATATAAGTAAAGACACAATTACTCAAATATGCTAAATATTTCTTTTGTAAGGATTTCAATTTCACCTTTAGCCGCTCCATCACTAGACTCGAACACGCTGTCACCATCAAGAATCGATTTGACGTAAATCTGACGCTGGGTAATAGCCGTGCGGAACGATTTAACTCCAGTGTCCCTGATGCTTTCTTTTAGAACACTAAGCATGGTTGCCTGTTCGATTTTTCGGGTGATGAGAAAACGAGCTTCAACTTTCCGGCTATATGCCTGCGCTTCAAGGACAGTGACAACGCTTCCTGCTGCAGAAAAATCAAGCGGGCTGGGAGTAACCGGAATGATAACAAGATCGCTGACCATTACCGCAGCAGATGTAATAACGGAAAGCGAACCGGCACCATCAACGATGACAAAATCATATTCAGTAAGGTCTTTCCTAATGCCATATACATCTTTTTCAGAAGCGGCTGTAAACACATCAAATGCAGCCTTCCCAGATTTACTCCAGGTTGTCAGGCTCATCTGAGGATCTGTATCCACAACTGCGATGTTGTATCCCGCTCGAGCCATTGCAGTACTCACATTGATTACTGCCGTGGTTTTACCTGAACCGCCTTTAGGGTTAAGAAAAGAAATCACCTTCATACTCAAAAACTCCTTTGTGTATTTACTCAATTACTCTTCTGAGTTTTTGAGTTTACCATCTCAGTTAAATGAGTAAAAGCAAAAACACACATTTACACAAAGACTCATATACTCAAAAACTCACGGAGTAAGTAAAAACTCAAATGAGTAAAAGAAAGACACGCATGACGGTATATCAAAATGTGAAGGGATAACCGATGTCGCATTAGGGTATACCCGTATTCAACCACTAAAACTGACTGATGTTGCGGCATGCCGCGTGCCAGGTAACCAGCCCTGAGTGACCGGGGTCAGAATGACCACTTATATGTTCCCTTTGAGTATGGCCACCGCATCGGCCCCGGGCATCTGGAACTGTACGCGATGACGCGCCGCCACATCGAGCGCAAACACCTTAGTGTACACCTCCGTCGAACTGATGCTCTTGTGCCCCATTAAACTCTGCAGCACCTTCAGCGGAATGCCGGCATACAGCATGTGCATGGCGTAGGAATGGCGGAACGTGTGCGGTGTCACCGGCACGGAGAACGTCACCCCGTCGGCCGCCGCAGCCTCCACCGCTTCACTGAGCCAGGTGCGGACGGTCCGGTCAGTGATCTCCCAGATACGCGCCTTCCCGGTTCTGCCGCTTCGCTTGTTGCGTCGTTCAAGGGGAATTTTCAGCGTGGCCACCATCATCTCCAGCTGGCTGACATACTGCGGATCGGAGAGCGGCACCAGACGGTGAATCTGGCTACCTGCGGGAGTGCGGCCGGCCGTTCGGGCGGCTTTTTCGGAACGTTGTTTGAGTGTGGCCAGCTGCACAAACGGCCAGGGTGGCACCAGGGAAAAATCTCCTCTCGTCAGCGCCAGCGCTTCGTTAATACGCGCCCCCGTATTCCAGAGGGTTGCCAGCAGCATCTTGCGGTGCAAATCGGGCACGTAGTGAAGCAGGGCGCTCACCTCCGGTGTCAGCAGGTATTTTGGCAGTTCGTTATGAACGAGGGCCATCTGGCGCAGTGCCAGTGCGGCAGGGTAGTCAATGGCAACCGGTAAATGAACGGGCTGAGCCGCGAAATGCAGCGCAGGCAGGTTGCTGCTCATCCTGGTCTTCGCTCTCCTGAACGATCGCGCCCGTCAGGTTCGACCGGGGCAGACGTTTCCGTCAGTCCTGCTGAATGGTGCCGCATTCTATACCCCCCAGAACATCAGGTTAATCGCGTTCTTGATCTCATTCTCCCTGTGGCTGAGATCGGCCACCTCCTCGCCGGTAACGGCTGCGGTGACGCTGGCCATATCAGTGGTCATCAGCCGGTAGCTGTCGTCCCCGATGTGCACCACCGGATAGAGTTCGCGGGAGACCTTGTCCGACAGCAGGCGGGCACTGGCCAGCGGGATCACCATTCGCCGTCCCGGGGTATCAACAATATCACTCTGCACATCCACGAACAGACGGTAGCGACTCTCTCTTTTATATGTGTAAACCCTGAACTGCATATCACCAGTCCCTGTTTTCGTCGGCAAACGAGCCGTTCGTTTCGATAAACCGGGCAACCTCAGCCATCCCTTCCTGGTTTTCAGTCTGCCAGCGTTCTGCACGAAGACGTCGGGCTTCGTTCTGCATGGCGGTATTCACCAGACCCGAGATATTGACGTCCGCGGATTTCAGTAACCGGTAACTGTCGCTGTCTATGGTGACAGTTATACGCTGCTTCATAATAAGCCCTCACTTGCATACTTCAGGTATGATTAACAGTATAGCTTACCGGTTTGCTTTTTACAGGCGTTACTGATACATACCATTACATCGCTATTGGTTTACAACGGTTATATTCACTGTCTGAAAAATATCTTACATTATAATAAGCAGCCATACAGCCACGAAGATAAATTACCGGATGGCCGTTCCGGCTGGATCCGATTTTTACGGTATAGCGCAGTTTCCGGAAGTGTACCACGCACGAGGAATAACCACACCGGCCTTTTATGGTGGTGAGCGGGCAGTCACGGGGCAGGAGGGAAACACTATATATAGAAGAAAAATCAGCTGACGGAGTGGCACATGTTGTGTTTGCTGGCCACAGCACCCCGGTGGCAGGAATGAAGATCCGGAACTGGTAATTTTCGGATCTGTGGTGAAAAAGAGAGTGGAAAGGATAGGTCAAGCATATCCATATGCCATGCATCTGCATAGGCCAGGCATACGCATATGCTTACCATCTGTATATGTTACATCTATACATATGCTCAACATCTGCATATACTGAACATATGCACACGCCCGGTGCAATCAACCTCATTCCGGATATGCATCATATATCCGTACTTACCCGGGAGAGAATCATGAGAACCGTATCCATTTTTAAAAACGGCAATAACCGCGCCATCCGTCTGCCCCGCGATCTGGATTTTGAGGGCGTCAGCGAGCTGGTGATTGTCCGGGAAGGAGACAGCATCATTCTGCGTCCCGTCCGGCCGACCTGGGGCTCGTTCGCGCAGTTCGAAAAAGCCGATCCGGACTTTATGGCGGAGCGCGGGGACGTTGTCAGCGACGAAGGGCGATTTAACCTGTGAACAAGACCTATATGCTCGACACGAACATCTGCTCATTCATCATGCGCGAGCAGCCTGAAGCGGTGCTGAAGCGCCTGGAGCAGGCGGTGCTGCGCGGTCACCGTATCGTGGTCTCGGCCATCACCTGGTCTGAGATTTCATTCGCCGCCCGGGCTGCAGGGCCGGTCACGCAGCAGCTGGCTGAAGCGTTCTGCGCCCGCCTCGATGCCATCCTGCCCTGGGATCGCGCCGCGGTGGATGCGACCACGGAGGTAAAGGTGGCGCTGCGCCTCGCCGGGACGCCGCCAGGCCCGAACGACACGGCGATAGCCGGGCACGCCATCGCCGCCGGCGCGGTGCTGGTGACGAGGATCGGGGGAGAGTTTGAACGGGTACCGGGGTTAATGCTTGAAGACTGGGTGAAATAAGTAAGAAACGATTAAGGGAACAGGCAAAAGTGACTGAACTACATCCACAATCTCTGGATTCAATGGATTAATCTGAAGTGGTCAACAAAAACTGGCCACAGCTTTAGAGTTTTTCCAGTATCGGTTTTCCGATTCGTTTGGTGGTAACCCACCGTTATATTCATGCGGTCTGAGCGCGCTGTAATATCCAACGATATAGTCCGTTATTGCGTGAGCTGCATCGCTGAAGCTTACGTAGCCTGTCACTGGCATCCATTCGTTCAGAAAATAAGGGGGATTTTGCCAGCCCCCCTTAATGCAACAGAAACCCCGGGATTGCCGGAACATCAGTAATTCGCCGGAAGTGACTTTTTATCCATCAGCCTTCCCCTGCGCATTGTAATATATCCGCCGGTGCTGAGCTCCTTCAGAATTTTGTTCAGTGAACTGCGTGAGACGGTCGTCCGGCTAAGAATGAACTCAAAGGCTGAAAACCTGCTGCGCTGCTCTTCATCCATTTCCCACAGCATTTCAAGGTGCTGTCTGACAATCCCGTAGACGTTTCGCGATGCGAATGCTTCATCGCGAATGTAGCATTTATTTACCACATCCACACAAAGTGTGAAGGCCTCCTGCCAGAGTGATTGCTCTTCGATAAGGCGCAGCGCGCGTTCCTGCCTTACTGCCATGAGCTCCGCCGGTCTGGTGGTTCTGAGATAATGAAAGATCGTATCCTTCTCCCGGAGGGTCAGTCCGGTGACGGCGGGGGCTTTGACGTAAGCCACGACGGTATCGTCTGACAGCCTGCGGACCTCTGCTTCACCCGCGCACAGACAGTACACGTACTGCGTCTCTTTCTGACGAAATGGTATGGTCTGCTTTTCGCCGGCGACAACCCTGTGAAAACAGTCAGCGCTCTCAATATTGTCAATGATACGTTCTGCAGCAAGCTGTGCGGATATACTGGTCATCATCATTCCGTGTAAAAATACCCATTAATTTAGTGTGGTAAAGGTGTTAACGGAGTTTAATATAGGCGAATTATGATATTATTTTGTATCAGTGATTGTGGAATATTGAAGCTGTGACTGGTATCAAAAAATTCAGCAAGCGTTTGACATTATTCCTGTGGTCCTGACCGGCCTGCCACCTCCGGTGACGGAGACGCCTCATACAGGTACAGTCAGTCAGCGGAATGTGCGGCCTTTGCTTTTTTTTGCCTCAGGTATATTCGCTTTACCTCTGCTGTCAGCGCTTCCTCCTCCGTGACCATGCCCACAGGTCTGCCCGAGGCGTCATACCGGAAAGCCCCTTCCCTGATGCCCTCCAGATACATCTCGCTCCTGACCAGCGCTTTCAGCGCGAATGCCACCTGTGTAAGCGTTAACGGCAGCTTCCGGGCATCAATGTCCCCTGCCAGCTGGTCTTTTATCCCCACAACCACAGGCCTGGGACGTTCTCCGTCAAACAGACCGGGCCAGAACCGACGCAGGGTATTCACCGCATCGGGTAACTGCGTGGCCGGTAATGGCAACACCGCCGCAGGAGCCTGTGCAGGTTTCTTTCGCATATCAGGCGGAGGGGGCGGATTTCTGGTTATCCTCCGTTTTTTGTGCTTTATCAGGCCGGAAAGACGCGACACGGCCTCAGTCGCCGGGACTTTTTTCTCTGCTGACATAAGTTTCTTCCCTGCAGGTTAAGGTGGTAAATAATACGCTGCGGGCAACATCCGGCCCGCACTGCTCCGCTGATTCGCAGTACCTGAGGAACACCGCAGATACCGCCGGAGCGGGAAGCTGGATTTCCCGCTCCGGCGGTATCCGACAACAACGCCCTGCGCGCACTGACTCAGCATTTTTGTTACCGAACGCGCACTGTTGCCTCACCAAAATTGGGTGATGCCTCTAATTAGTTGAATCTGATGTATAATACGGGCTTTTGAGGTTATCTCATGGCCAGCGTTAACGTTCATTGTCCCCGTTGTCAGTCTGCACAGGTCTACCGCCATGGTCAGAACCCTAAAGGCCATGACAGATTTCGCTGCCGTGACTGCCACCGTGTGTTTCAGCTCACTTATGCTTATGAAGCGCGTAAGCCGGGTATTAAAGAGCAGATCACTGAAATGGCCTTCAATAGTGCCGGGGTTCGCGATACCGCCAGAACACTGAAAATTGGCATTAACACCGTCATCCGGACTTTAAAAAACTCGCGCCAAAGCGAATAACGTCTTCGCCTGTTGCCCATGCTGATGTGGCGCTTATCTGCGAACTTGATGAGCAATGGAGCTTCGTTGGCAGTAAAGCCCGGCAGCACTGGCTCTGGTACGCGTACAACACCAAAACAGGCGGTGTACTGGCCTACACTTTCGGTCCTCGAACCGATAAAACCTGCAGGGAGCTACCGGCACTGCTTACACCATTCAACATCGGCATGATCACCTGCGACGACTGGGGCAGCTATGGCCGGGAGGTGCCCCCTTTATTTCATACAATGATTATTAAAAATATCAATAGCTTTAATTCCGGGTGCCGGGCGGGCACCCGTCATATCGGGAGCGTCAGTCCGTCAGGGGTGCGCGCAGTTTCCAGGTGCTGCCGCCAAAGAGCACGGGTCCGACAACCCGCTCCCACTTTTCAGCCTCCGTCAGGTGGTCGGCTACCGACAGGAAGTCGGTATGGTTCAGGATAGTTTCATCCCGCTCATCGGCAGAAACCAGCGTGTAGCCGTCAGGAATACGGGGTATCTGCTGGCCCGCCGTTGACGCAGAAGCACGCCAGAACGTCCGGATGCAGCCGCCCCTGCTCAGGGCGGTAAGAATAACATTTTCAGGTACGCGCATACGCCAGTTACTGTCCGGCAGCATGACTGATGGCCTGCTGCAGGGCCTCCGCGCTGGTGTATCCCGGAATAACCGTCACGTTATCAGCGCTGGCGCCGCTTGACGGGAGAACCACCAGGGCCGGGGTACCGCTGAAGCCCAGCTGCTGCGCGAGTGTGTTTATGCCATCCAGGGTCCCCTGAACGTCTGGTGCTGTTTTCGCATCGAACTTCACGGCTTTTGCGGCCGCGCTGATATCAGCATCGGTCAGCTTGCCCTCGTTGTGGCCGGTGGCGTAAATCGCGTTGTGATAGTTGAGGTAAGCATCGGCCCCCTTCTGCTTCCAGACCTGGAGCCCGGTTTTCGCCGCGCTGAGCGACGCCGGCCAGCGCTGGCCAAATATCGGGAATTCCTTGAAGACAAAGCGCACGTCCGGGTTCGCTTTTATCACTTTCTCCAGCTCCGGCGCCAGGCGGGCACAGTAGATGCACTGGTAATCAAAGAATTCAACGACCGTCACTTTTGCATCAGCGGGACCATATGACGGCGTGCCTTTATCGTTCAGCAGCGCTGCCTGATTCTGAACCACGGCGGCCGTCATCGCCTGCTGCTGCGTCTCCTGCCGTTGGGCCTGCAGCTTCTGGCTGACCTCAACCAGCACCTCCGGATGGGCCAGCAGGTAGTCTTTCGCGATTTCACCAATGCGGGCTTCCTGCTCCGGGGTAAAGGCAGCGGCAGGTTTCTCTGCTGCACCCGCCACGCCGGAGACCAGAAGGCCTGCGGCAAGCATGGCTGAAAGGGTTTTATTCATGTTCATCCTGTGTTTTTCTCTTCTCGGTTGTTATCAGTTTGTTTCGTGCACGGGTGGCGACGCTTCTGACCGCCCTGCGCATGTGTTTAGCGTGCTCCTGAGCCCTGCGCTCCACGGCATACGCCGCCTCCTCTGGACTCACCGCTGCGACCGGTTCACCGGCAAGGTTTTTACGCCACGCGCCCACCGTCATGACGCCCAGATACGCATCCGGGCGGGTGACGGCGGCAAGGCAGCGTTTCAGCGTCTTCACGGAAACCTCCAGCCCGCGCCGGCGAATGTCATTCACCATCGCCTCCCGGATGTTGACCTCCAGGAGCTGCGGCTGGCCGTCCGTAACGAGGGACGGCCAGCATTGCTCCAGGAGCGCGAGCGCGTCCGCAAGCGGCATGACCTTCCGGTAAACCGGTTCAGGTGCAGGCTTGCGCCTGGCCGCCCGCATGCGCGAAAAGAGTTTATGCCTGACTGCAGCGGCCAGCCACTGCATCACGAACAGGTGCTCCTGCAGGGGAGAGTAAATTTTTCCTTCCCGCCCGGCGAGGCGGACCGCCACGGTAATACACCCGGCGAGATGCGCCAGTTCATTGAAGGACGTTTATGGGCGACAGCTGTCAAACCGCACGCCACTCTTTTTAACCGTAAACACGGTATACCCCACGTCTCGCGCTGTACGCAGCGCGTTTCCTTGTCACCTGGCGTCACGCGCCTGTAACCATTCCTGCAGGCGAAAGCGCGCGCCGCAGTCACGACAGACCACCAGAGGGTTATCCGGTGAAATTTTGGTCACCCCCTCCATCACCAGATGTCCTGAGGTGCAGGAGATGCAGCTCACGCCCTGCTCGGCCGGGGAAAAACCGAGCATCTTGCGCGGTCGCGGCGTGACGGGTTTATCCCCGCGACAGGCGTCAATAAGGGGTCTGAGCCGTTTACGGTACGGTGTGATACCGCAGTTCGAACCGATCTGACACACCGACAGGCTTTGTGCCTGTTTCCAGGAGGTCCACAGGCATACCAGAACCGTGTAGAGCCGGTACCAGAAATGCCGGGGTATATTATAAAAAACGGTCCCCTCCGCCTCGCTGAATCTGGACTTACAGGCTGCGCAGTAGTAATAGGTGGTGACAACACCGGGCGTGTGGTATTGCGACAGACCGGTGCTGCCGCAGCGGACGCAGGCATGAACGCCCCCCATCAGGGGATTCTGTGCATCGAGCTCACCGGCGACCTCCCTCAGCAAAGGTTCTCTCAGCCAGACCTCTCGCAGGTGCTGATACTGTCCCGGCGTGACGTGGGCAAACTCCCGGCGAAACCAGGCGGGGACCGCCATGTCCCGCCCACGGTTAGCCGGCACGGGGGAGAAGGTATCCGGCACTGTCGGCGATCCCACGGGTGACCCTGTCACGTCATGCATCAGGAACGTCCGGTGGCAGTCTTCGCAGTGGATTAGCGGGTTATCCGCAGGGGCCGCCTCCCCCCAGTTCAGCCAGGCCGAGTCACAGTGCGGGCAGTGAAGCCCCAGTTCGCCGGGCAGAAATCCCAGCACATACCGGGGAACCGCGGTCACCGACCGGCCTGAAACCTGGCGTAACAGCGGCGTCAGGCGGACGATATACTGATCCCAGGAGGTCTTATTGATGCAGTGACTCAGCCAGACCGCCTCTTCCTTTCGCCAGCATCCCCAGAGCGTCAGCAGAATGGCATACAGCCGGTGGTGCAGGGCATGCATCAGCCCCGAGAACGGCGTGCCGTGGTACAGGGAGCTGTTACGGTGGCAGCTTTTACAGTGCAGTTTTTCAGGGGCTGACGGGTTAACGTGATACACGCGTGTGCTGTGACACAACGCGCAGCGCAGGGTTTCCGGCTGCCGGAACTTATCCAGTCTGGCAGCCAGCTCGCGAAGCACGGGTTCATTCTGCCAGAGGGTTATCACCCGCCGGCGGTCGGCCTCGTCAAGATGTGTCAACGACGGGTAAAAAGTGATCCACTTACATCTCCACCGACGGTCTAATATTGATCCACCGTTTTACTCAGGATTAGCCTCAGCGATAACCCCGGCCTTGCGTTTCTGTTTCAGTCGATAGCTCTCTCCTTTTATTTGAACTACATGTGAGTGGTGTAAGATCCGGTCCAGCATCGCCGATGTCAGGGCTGCATCACCGGCGAACGTCTGGTCCCACTGCCCGAACGGCAGGTTGGATGTCAGGATCATCGCGCTTTTTTCGTAACGTTTGGCGATGACCTGGAAGAACAGCTTTGCCTCTTCCTGACTGAACGGCAGATAGCCTATTTCATCGATGATGAGTAGCTTCGGCGCCATAACGCCACGGTGAAGCGTTGTTTTATAACGGCCCTGGCGTTGCGCTGTGGACAACTGAAGTAACAGATCTGCCGCAGTAGTGAAGCGAACCTTGATGCCCGCCCTTACCGCTTCGTAGCCCATCGCTATAGCCAGATGGGTTTTACCCACACCGGACGGCCCCAGCAGTACGATGTTTTCGTTGCGCTCTATGAAGCTCAGTGAACGCAGCGACTGGATCTGCTTCTGCGGCGCACCGGTGGCGAAGGTGAAGTCGTATTCTTCGAACGTTTTCACTGCCGGGAAGGCCGCCATCCGGGTATACATCGCCTGTTTACGCTGATGTCGGGCCAGTTTTTCCTCATGAAGCAGATGCTCCAGGAAGTCCATATAGCTCCATTCCTGATCCACTGCCTGTTGTGACAGAGCGGGTGCGGCGCTGATAAGACTGTCCAGTTGCAACTGTTCAGCAAGTACCATCAGCCGTTGATGTTGCAGCTCGACCATCATGCGACTCCTCTGCTGAACGTGTCATAGATAGACAGCGGATGATGCAGTGGCTGCCTGTCGAAGGTCACCAGGCTTTCGTCTACCTGCACGTCATACTGTTTTTTCTCCGGCGGCAGAGCCAGCATGGACTGCTGTTCTTCGATCCAGCGATCGCAGGGGCGGGTCTGGATAGTTTCATGCTTCCTCTGGTTGGCAACATCGTGCAACCAGCGCAGGCCGTAGCGGTTGGCTGTTTCAACGTCAACGGTGATCCCCATCGGGCGCAGGCGCGTCATTAGCGGGATGTAGAAGCTATTGCGGGTGTACTGCACCATCCGCTCCACCTTGCCTTTAGTCTGTGCCCTGAAGGGGCGACACAGTCGTGGAGAGAAGCCCATCTCTTTGCCGAACTGCCACAGGGATGGATGGAACCGGTGCTGGCCGGTCTGGTAAGCATCACGCTGCAGCACTACAGTTTTCATATTGTCGTACAGCACTTCCCGTGGCACACCGCCGAAGAAGCTGAACGCATTGCGGTGGCAGGATTCCAGCGTGTCATAGCGCATATTATCAGTGAACTCGATATACAGCATTCGGCTGTACCCCAGAACGGCAACGAACACGTGAAGGGGGGATTTGCTGTTACGCATGGCGCCCCAGTCAACCTGCATTTGCCGTCCGGGCTCGGTTTCGAAGCGAACGACAGGCTCCTGCTCCTGAGGGATGGCAAGTGAGCGTATGAACTCTCTCAGGATGGTCATGCCACCACGATAACCCTGCTCCGCGATCTCGCGGGCGATGACCGTTGCAGGAATTTTATAAGGATGGGCATCGGCGATGCGTTGCCGAATATAGTCCCGGTATTCATCCAGGAGTGAATCGGCTGCGGGACGCGGCGTATATTTTGGCGGCTCAGACTGCGCACGCAGATAACGCTTTACGGTGTTACGGGAGATACCCAGTTCCCTGGCTATAGCCCGACTGCTCATACCCTGCTTATGCAGGATTTTAATTTCCATAACTGTCTCAAAAGTGACCATAAGCTCTCCCGAATCAGGAGAGCAGATTAACCCCTGGATCTGATTTCAGGCGTCGGATATGGATCACTTTCGCACCGTTGGTAACAAGATGGGCAAACGCGGGCGAAAACCAGTCCGGCAGTTCGGTATCATGGCGGCGATCACGGTGTGGCATCCTGCCCCTCCTGTGACGAAATGAGCAGGACATAACGTGCCAGCAGCTGCTTCAGGTGTAGTGCCGTCTGTTCGCGCAGGGCAGCAGGCTCCGGCGCGCCTTCCGGACGGGAGGCCAGCTGGCGCAACATCTCTTCCGCGGGCACGGTATGGTTAAAGGCCTGGCTGATGGCAAAAATCTGCGACTTAAGCTCGCTGACCGTCATGTACTTTCCTTTCTGTTCATCCAGATCGTTGAGGCGGCTGGTCAGTTTCTGCAGCCGGGACATGCCCTGATACCAGCCCTCCAGGCTTTCAGGCGATGCGGCGGCAGCGTTCAGCAGGCTCTGCCACTGCTGTGCGAGCGCGACGGTTTGCGGTTGCGCGGGCCACAGATGCTGCGCCTGGTGCACGAGAAGGCTGCCGTGCTTCATCGGCCAGACCGGTGACAGACGGGACAGGATGTCCAGCTGTGCCCGAGCCTGCGGGAACCATGCGTTGCCGTTCTCTGCGGTGCGGGGAGACATCGCCTCAAGCTGTTCCGGCGAAAGTACGGCAGGCAGGGGCGCGACGGTGGACATCAGTGCCAGCCTGTCAGGATCGGTGGTCAGACGGCCGGCGCCCCACATCACCAGGGTGCAGGTAACCAGCATGGCCAACATCCCTGCGACAAAAGGCCGCCATGGCGAGGCAGGATTGACGCGAACGCGGGGCTCAGGCGCGGAGGGCAGAACCCAGACCAGCCGCGGGGAAGGAGGATGACTGTTGAGCGCCGCTGCGGGAAGGCTGGCCGGCGGTATCGGTGCGTCATGCGTCCTGTCGCTGTTGTTTTCAAGCCGGACCGCGGCATGACAGAGCTGCTGGTAGAGGGCATCCAGGCCTGTCTGGTGCCTGAGTTCCAGGCGCTGCAGCGCCTCCGCGATCGCAGAAAGATGTTGTTCTGCCTGATAGAGGGCGATCAGGTCCGTATAGCCCGGCACCTGCGTTCGCAGGTGCTGCTGCAGTCGACGGGCGAGCGTGCTCAGGATCTCCACCCGGGCATGAACGGCCTGCGGCCACAGGCTTCCCCACAGGCGGCAGATCAGCACCTCAAGAATGGCCAGGCCTTCATTCATCCCCGGTAATCCCGTCCGCTGTGAGCGAACCAGTGTATACCAGGCGGCCGTCTGCAGCTCCACCCCATTGTGTTCAAACAGGTTCAGGCAGAGCGTTTCGGCATACGTCCAGTTAACGTCCGGCCGGGCCGGGTGGGTCAGCTTGCTCAGTTCATCACGCAGGGCGGCACAATCCGGTAGCGTGCGCGGATCACCACCGATTTTGATTTTTTGTGGGGTAATGTCATTCATGGCTGAATATCCCTGTCACGTTTACGGGACTTTGTTTTCTGTTTAAGCGGCTTCCCGCGGGTCGCTGAAGCCACTGCCTGCCGAAGGCGCTATGGCAGAAGCGATAAAATGAGGCCAAAAAACGCGCCTTCATCAAAATGCTCTCCGGGCAGGGCAGGTTCCCCGGGGTAAGTCAGCCTCCAGTCGTTAAGCTGACCTGCCCGCATCAATAAACGCCCCAGTGAAGTGATCACCCCTTCTGCGTGAAGGGTCACGTCCACACATCCGACCACGCCCTGACCGTACAAAAATACCGGCGTAAACTTTACCGCCCGGTCGTCGATGCGCAGAACGATGCCGGCGATATCAAATGCTCCGACCTCCGCCAGCAGGTCCGTAACGGAGACGCTGAACGTCCCCACATTCAGCCCGGTACCGTCGAGCCACGTATCCATCTGCTCCTGAAGCAGCGTCATTCTCAGGTGAAACTCTGCGATATCGGCCTGACACCTGGTAGCGGACGGGACCGGCACGGATTGTCTGGCCTGCAGCTGTTTCAGAAACTGTGATTTTAGTGACATGATGTTATCTGACCTCAGAGACGGGTTGCTGAGTCCACATACTGCTGACTCTTCAGGTGTCGCAGCAGCACGCGGCCTTCGGGCATAAATTCAGTGCCGTAGCGTACAGGGCCAATGCCCTTCAGCTCAGCATCAATGGCATAACGCAACTCACCGGGGACGTTCTGCTCAAGCAGAACGACCGCTATTTTCTTCAGACGGGGCTCATATTTGAGCAGGACAGCAGACAGGGTGCCCATCAGCTCATGGGCGGTACCCGGCATCCCCTGGAGAACTCTGGTCATATCCGGCAGACCGTAGTCCGGCAGGTGCGCCAGCGTGCCGGCGCGACAGTTGAGGATGCGCTGCATGTTATCGAGTACGGACAAAATAACCTGGTTCTCTTCGCTGACCTGTTGCAGAGGAAGCCCGCCGGCAAAATGACCGGTTAATATTTCATACAGCGATGGCGTCTTGTGTCCCTGTGGCATCAGTCGTCCTTGAGAGGTTGCAGCGTAAGATGATTGTGACCGGCCTCAATAACCCGGGCTTTATCCGGGTCAAGGTCTTCACGCCCTATCACCAGCTTCCAGGTGTTGTTGACCATATCCGGGTGACGGAACAACCCGACCACGGCGACACACTGCGCATCTTCTTCCATGGGCATATCAAGATTTGCATCCCCGCCAGGTTTCACCACGATATCGCGGGAGGCCAGCAGGTCAGCCTTCAGGATTGTGTCGCCATCCCTGAGGAGCTGCTGGTAGACCATTTTGTCGAAGGTTTTACGGTCCTTTAACTGGTATACCCGTACCACAACAGGTTCAGACAGCGAGTTACTCTCGCGGGAGTCGGTATTCAGCGCTTCACGGGCGGTGAAATCGAGGTGCAGTACCTTAATTTTTTTGTAGAACACCCCATTAAACACCGATTTGGTACCATCGGTGATGCTTTGCGTCACCCCGCAGCCTGCAAGGCTGAATGCCAGCAGCGGTAACAACCAGCGTATGGTTTTAGTTAAACTTGTACGTAACACGTCGGTTTCCTTGTTGTGGTGTCGCGGACTGCAGACCGGTGTAACAGCCCAGTTCGGTTGTACAGGTCTGCGGGATATCGTCCGGGAGGTCTTCGTCATCCGCGCCCAAAACGCCATTCATCCCCAGCCAGAAGGGGCCTTCCCCGAGCGGCGGCGCGGCCAGCAGACGGGTGGCGGTGGTCAGGGTGATTTTTGCCTTAAAGCGCCAGCCCAGATAGACACGCAGCATCACGAGAAAGTCCTGATACAGCAGACCATCAGGTTTCCAGCCCTGTGATTCCTGTTCGTTATCGGTGGACAGGGCAATCAGCAGCTGACTGTTAGCATCCATAGCTTCTTCACCCAGCGGCGTGTTGCCATCCAGAAGAAAATCGTCATCGCCGTAAAAGCCCAGCGGCTGACTGACCTCCACCGGCCGCAGACAGTAGGGGCTGACCTTCACAGTGGTATCCGGGGCCAGCAGGCTCACCAGCGCCTGCATTCCCTCCTGGGTTTTGCCAGGCTGCTGCAGAACCCCCAACAGGGCCAGAAAGCGCGACACAGGCGTGGCAATGTGCTCTGCAGTACCCGGTATGCCCAGCCCCACCAGGCCCAGCATCGATTGCGAAATGCTGTCGGTTCCGCCGGACTCAAACGTGGCCGGATACGAGTACTTACGCCAGACGCGGTAAAACTGCGTCAGGATGCGATGACTGAAAATATCCAGAAAGTCCTGCAGCGCCTCATGCCCTTCCCGACGCTGGGTGATATCATCGAGATACGCAGTCGGTAAGGGTGAATCGACACCGTACATCCCCATAAAGGTCGTGCGGATGAGCGGTGGCCTGCTGTCATCATCCTCGTCATATTCGACAGCCTTCAGTTCACTGACCGGGAACCCCATTCCGGGGTGCGGTGCAAAGCGTACCGGGTCATCCGCCGGATGGCTGGTAGAGCCCATCAGCGGTCGGTCCGGATGGCGCTTCTCCAGTAGCTGACATAAACGATAAAAGTTGATGCGGTGGAGGTCGGCTTCCAGCCGCGGGGTCAGCCGGGAATGCGGCGGTTGTGCTTCTCTTCCCATTCCAGGCGCTCTCCGGTCGGTTGCAGGATGATAATCAGGCGGTTAAACAGATAGATGTCGGTGTAGAGCGCGAAGAAACGGCTCAGCATTTCGCCAAACAGGCAGATGTCGCCGCGCCCGGCAAAACCGTGGCTGTCGAGGGTTACTTCAATCTGCACGCCGCGCACCAGGTAGCCCTGCTCAAAGCGCCCGGTTTCGCTGTGCTTCACGTCAATGATGGCTTCCAGGCGGCGGCGGTTCATCTCGCTGTCGGTCCATTCGTACAGCGCCAGGGTGCCACGCAGCACGTCTGCATTGTCCATCATCGACAGGAACCCGCTACCGAGGTGACTCAGCACACGCCAGTGAAAACGGTCCTGCGCAGGTGGATAACAGGGTAACGTTGGCGCACACAGGTTACGCACGGCGATACTGGCGGAGGTGGTTTTCATCACCGTATCGAGCACCGTACTCTGTAGAGCACGTCGTGGCAGTTGACCGTTGGTGCCGGTGAGCGTCAGCGACAGGCTCTCGTCTTCCGGGACCGTGTGGTTATCAAAGGCTTCACCGCCGAGGATAAGCCAGGTGTTATGCAGGCCCGACGGGCCACGGCGCACGCGGGTGTGGTAGTAATATTCCGGCGCTTCATGACGCATCATTCCGCCTTTGTGGCGGAAACTCGAAAACGGCACGTAGGTGTGCTGGCTCGATGACATCACCGAATCCACCGCGTATATCTCGGTATGGCCATCCTGCACGCGCATCGGGCGCAGCATGTATTCGGTCTGCAGGGAGTTGAGCGTCAGCGGGTCGGATTCCAGCGGGAACAGGTTAATCACCGGCACACAGTTCAGGCGCAGATGCTTTTCGGTAAAGCTGAAATCATGCTCCCAGCGCTCCGCCAGCACCACGTCGATTTCAAACCATGGGAGCTCAGCCGGAAAGACCACGGTCTCCAGCCCACGCAGCCCTGTGAACATGAATTTTTCACGGAAGGTGAAGTATTCCAGCAGCAGCTGATAGCCGCTAAAGCTGCTGCTTCCCTTAGGCCACAGGTCATCGTCATCGCCGAAACCCAGCGCGGTGAAATACCCGTCGAGCGGTCTTCTGTCCATGTCACCCGGCATCCGCAACCACAGGCGGGCCATGTTCATGGTAAAGGCCTCATGCATGGCGCAGGCCAACGGTGCATCAGCGTTGAAGTAGAACGGGAGCTGGCTGAGATCGACACGGCTCCAGTCGGCAAGATGGCTGCAGTTAAAACGCAGCGTGATGACCGAACGGCCATCCGGATCGGTCGCCAGTCGTGCACTCTCAAGCGACAATGGCTGAAGGGTAATCTCTTTGGTTGTGGTATACCGGCAACGCGTGCCCTTCTCACCGATCGGCCGCGAGTTCACCTCAAAGCCTTTGACGATGCGCATCTGCTCTTTCATCTCACGCCAGTCAGGGGTGAACTCCACCACCGACATCGACGGTATGGTACGCAGGTAATGCGGCCACAGCAGGCTGACCAGCCCTTCGGTCAGTTCAGGCAGGTCGTCATCAAGCTTCTCACGCAACCGGCCCATCAGGAAGGCAAAGCCCTCGAACAGTCGCTCCACGTACGGGTCGCGCGCCCCTGCTTTATCGAGATTGAGCATTGCCGCCTGCTCGGGGTGAGCACGGGCAAACTCTTCACCGGCTTCCAGCAGATAGCGCATTTCAGCGTCATAATAACGCAGGGTTAAATCGTCCATAATAACCTGAATATATGTGTTTTAAAGGTATGCCAGGTGTTGTTACCCGCAAAGCACTGCACTGCTTGCCGGATCAAGCGCAATCAGACCTGCCAGAAGCTGGTCCATCTCCGGTTGAAGCCGCGATTTATCGGTTTCACTGCGTGTGGCTTTCATGCGCAGCAGTCTGAGGCGACGTGATTTCACTTCAAAGAGCAGTGTTGGTGTCCACTGCGTGAGGGTGATGGACTGAGCTGCACCATCGAGTTCACCAAGCAGATGCATAGCCAGCTCATTTTTGCCCTTCTGCTCTGCTACACGGGCCATCAGCAGGCGCAGCAGCCATTTGTCTTTTGTGGAGTCCGTACCAGGCCGGGTCTGCAGCCAGTGGAGTGTGTTATCAAGACCTTCGCTGTCCGCTTTCTCCAGTGCCTCAGGCTCGAGCGCCAGAATATCGTTATCCTCCGTGCTGGCTGCGCTGACCGGTTCATCCCGCCAGCCGGACATATCGTCCAGTACGCTCTGGTTTATCCAGTTCAACGTCACTTCATCAGCAAACGGCGTACCGTCGTTAAAGGCCAGGGTTTCAAGCCCGGTGAGGCGGCGCAGCAATCCTTTCAGGTCTGCAACGATGATATCGGCCAGTACATCCTGCCCCGATTTCATCAGTGCCTGGTGGATATACCACTGCAAATCCAGCCAGAGGTGGTTGGCTCCGCGCGAGAAGGTATTGTCCGCTTGCTCCAGTATTTCCAGCCAGCTCTGTTGCAGGTACAGGCGTTTGAGCATGGCCCGCTGGTCAGCCCGCGGCGGTTCGATGCGCGTTTTCCCTTCAGCATCCGGTGCCGGAATAGCGCTTAGCGTGTCATGACGCAGACTTTTCATCAGCCGATGCGCCGCAAGCCAACCACCGGGTTGTTCACGCAGATACCCCGTCAGGGTGCGAGCCTGGGCCAGCAAATCCTGACCGGAGGTGATGCGACCCAGCACTGGCGCATCCTGTTCTGTCGTGTGAGATGATTGCTGCGCACGTGTCTGACTGCTGGCGTTCTGCGGTACCACTGCATCCACGCCCCCGCCTTTCATCAGGCGGGACTCCAGAGCACTGTATAGTGCATTGAGCTCCGGCCGTGACGCTTCAGGCTCTGTTTCCAGACTGTCAGTGATGAGCAGTAGCGCCCCGGAGGTACGCTGTGCATCCTCGCCTGCGACCTCCGGGTACAATGACAAACTGTCCAGCACACGGTTACCGGCGAGCCATTCCAGAGCGGCCTTGCGGCTGCGGTCCCGCTGTGGGTGAAGCTGCATGCCGTAGCGCTGCAGTAATCCCGCCAGCAGTTCAAGCCCTTCGGCAAAACCAGCTTCGCCATCCTGGTGCAGGCGAGCCCAGCAGTAATAAGTCACGACCCGGATATCTTTAGCCACGTTGGTCAGTAACTTTTCGGCAAGCGTGCATATCAGCCCGGTATCAATGCCGGAGAGCTTATTGACCTCTTCGCGGATACGCTGAAAATCATCGTCATATCCCGGGTCTTCCCCAGTCGGACTGGCAACGCTTACCGGAGCAAGCCAGGGTTGCCAGTTTTCCGTGCGTATCTGCGCCTGCAGCCTCTGCTGAGTTTCGTCAGCCTGACAGACGGCAACCAGATTATGCAGTGTGCTCATTATTCGACACCCTCAATGTCATTGTTTCCCGTATTAGCCATAAGCGCCTGAGCGGTGGCCGCGCTGTCGACACTGAATATTTGCTCCGGCAGCGTGAAACCGCGCAGTTCCAGCAGCGCCAGCGGACCTTTTCCGAGCTGTGAGCGCAGCACCCACTGCAGGGTGCGACCATCCGGAGCGGTAAAGCTCATCATCCACTGGCTGCGGTCAAGCTGTTGACGCTTGCTCAAGTCCAGCCAGCGGATAAAGCCCCAGGTCCCGCTGTAATCCCCGAACAGGCGCGCACCGGCGTTGACCGTGGTCCATGTCAGCATCGTTCCCGGCTTGTAAGTCTCTCCCGGCCAGCGGAAGCTTTGCCAGTCGGCCATCTGGTTGAAGTAGTGCAGCTTTTGTCCATCAATGGTTAGCTGCGTCTCCACCACCTGTGGCACAGGACGCGCCTGCAGCTCAAAGCTGATGCCCTGACTGCCATCGGTGAACAGGATGTCTGACAGCTGGCTCAGCTGGTTAATGGCCCGCAGGAAGGCCGGGTTAAAGTTCAGTCCCTGGCTGTTGACCTTATCCGGTACCCACTGGCTACCCTCTTTGTGCAGCACACCGTTGAGCTCTGTCGTCAGGAAGCGCTCTATCCGTCCACTGTCCTTACGCACAAATTCAGCCAGCATCGGTAAAGAGGCATCACTTTTGCTGGCAGCAAACGGGAAACGACCGTCAAAGGCAGTTTGCCAGTTCGCGACAACCGAGCGGCTCCATTTGTCATTCAGGCTGGCTGCCGACGGCTGAAGTACGGTCTCCCAGGCCTGGGTCAGCGGCTGCACAAACATTGTGCTGCCAAATCCGCTCCACTCCTCGCCAAGACTTGCCGAAATCAGGCTGCCGTATTGCTGAGTGTCGGTGAGGTCCACGCTTTTGCCCTGGAATACGGTCTGCGCCAGGGTCTGCATCATTGCCTGCGGGTCAGAAGCGCTGGCCACCTGCTGCAGCCGCAGACGCACGCGGGTGATACGGGTCAGATAGGTCTGCAGGCTCAGGGAGTTGTCTGCCGACATGACGTTGCCGCCTTTGTTTTTACCCAGAAGCTGCAGCAGCGGGCCAAAGGTTTCATCGAGCGGCCCCTGCGGCCCCGACGCAGACTGGTCAATCGCAGGTTTGTCTTTCCCGCCGACCAGGTCTTTTGCCGATTTGATGATGGAATCCGACAAGCCTTCGCTTTGCTGACCGGTCTGCCCCTGCCAGGCGAGGGTGTTCATCAGGGCAATCAGTGGCGACTGACGGACATCGCTCATCAGCGTAAGCTGGTCGGTAACGTCCGCAATATTGTTTGCCGGGTTCCAGTGCAGGCTGTTAAGGAAATTCAACCAGCTGCCGGCAAAGTCAATGAAATAACGCTCTGTCAGGCGTGCTTTGAGCGCTTCCGGCGACAGATCCGCCGATACGGCTTTCCGGCTGTCACTCAGCACCCAGTCAATTTCATCGCGGCGCGACGTTGCCGCCTTCTCAATGGCCTGCTGAATACCCCCTTCCCAGGCCTGGCGGGTAAACATGCCCGGCACCACTTCGTCGGTAGTGAACAGACGACGCGCATCGGTACCGCTGGTCATATCCTCCAGGGAGACATCGGCAAAGTTACGACGCACTGACTTGAGCATATTTTCATACAGGGTGCTTTCCGCGTTACGTCGTCCAATTTGCTGCAACAACACCTGGCGGCTCTGGCTCACCAGCTGCGCATCCGGCGTGATTTTCCACTGTGGCTGCTTTGGCAGTTCGTTGATGTAGAAGGCCCACAAATCCGGCGCCAGGCTTTGCCACAGACCGGTAGAAATACCCATTCGGGTCGGCTGCACGGTTTTCAGGGTCTGCGCGTAGAATGCCCCATCAACCTTATCCGGGCGGGCCATCATCAGCCAGGCTTTAAGCTGGTCATAACCCGGCTTCGCCAGCTGTGCACGCTGGTCGCTGTTGGGGGCAGAGTTTGCCAGCGCGCTGAGCTTCTGCTTAAGCGCCTCATTTGCCGCGTCGCGTATCAGGCGGTTGTTCGCCACGCCGTACCAGGGCAGCATCGCGTCAAGCAGCTGCTGGTTATGGTCCAGACCAAAACGCTGATACCATGGTGCGCCGTCCTGAATACGGTGCTGCAGGCGACCGGCGTCATTACGCAGAGTATGCAGGGCCGTCAGCTGGTAATCCGAGACGGAAGGATGCTCCACCAGAGCATGCGCCTGCCCGGCAACAGAGACTATCTGCATACGGTTGACCGCGAACGACAGCAGTATTCCCGCGCCCCAGACACCGATGATGGCCATCAGCGTCCAGGCAAGGGTCTGCTCCCACGCCATACCGACACGGCGGCCACGCACGCGGGTGCAGTCATCCACGATGCCCTGCCAGGTTGCCGGGAGGGTCAGCGCATGGCGTTGTGATTCGGGGATAAATTTCTCAGGGTCAGCTGCTGCCCCCTCTGACGTATCAACAGGATTGTTCTCCGGCAGGCTGAACATCAGGCCACGCAGCGGGACACGCTGCTGAGAACCAGACAGCCATGGCACCAGTTGCTGAGTCCAGCGGGCACTACCGCCGTCTTTGAGGTACTGGCCCAGGCGCAGCAGGAAATCGTGGCCGTTATTCTCAACGACCTGACTCATCCCCTGCGTCCGCAGTGTCGGCAGCATCAGTTCAAGCTGGCGGGCAATATCGTCAGGCTTAGCACGAAGCGGGAAGGTGGCTCCTACCGTCTGTTCAGTGCGCTTTGCCTGCGACCACTTGCTGTCGCATAGCTGCCACAGCCAGACAGGAGCGGAATAGCGCAGCAGCTCACTGATTTTTTCCAGCCCGCGTAAATCGTTGTCACTAATTTGTGGGCTCAGATTAAGCGACGCAGGCATGACGCGAACAATACCGTCCAGTGGGCGGCCGCGCCGCAGTTTTCGCAGCGCGGTGTATTTTTCCTTATCGGGCTCAGCAGTCAGACTGCCGCCGTAAATCAGAACGGTACGGTTACCTTCAAGCCACTGGCTTTCCTGCAGGCCAGGTAGCAGTTGTTCAATCGCAGCGTCGTCACCGGTAATCAACAACAGGCGGACCTTGTTGCGCCAGAAGAGGCTATGGCGCGATCGGAGGTGTGTCTTAAGCCGTCGGTAAGCCGCTTCGTGGCCCGTAACCTTTGCAGGCGCACGTTTGCGGGATGACGACGGGCTAACCTTATCCTTAATCAATAACCGGAAGGCCATAAACCCCAGTACCAGCATGCTGAGCGCAACTCCCCAGACAATAAAGCCAGAGACAATAAGCGGACGCAGCGTGTCCCATTCCGTTGACCGTTCGGTCGCCCACAGCCACCATGCCACTCCGCCCAGTAGTACAAGTAAAGTGGTCACAGCAATACAGACAGTTGCCGTGGCTGCCACAGAAATGGCAGCAGGCTTATTGACGTTGTCCATCAGGTTTTACTATTCCAGTTGCGAGGGTGTTCATCGGGTCGCGGGCAATCCAGCCGCACGATTGTTGGTGGTGCGCGGCATAGATTGCCGCCAGGGATAAAACAATCAGAGTTTCCATATCGCCAACTTCCCCCCAGTTGGCATCCTGCAGATGCTGGCTGACATCCCATCCAGTACTCGCCAGCGCCTCAAGGCCGGGTAGAGAAAACAGCGTACAGGCCTCCGGTGGGTCTTTCATCTCGCTCTGTTCCAGTGCACGGGCGAACACGGTGAGCAATATGTCGCCTTGTTCTGGTGAAAAAGTTTCACCACGCGTCAGTTGTACCGGGCCATTAAGTCCGGCCAGCCACAGTGCCGCAGATTCTCCGGCGGGACGTTCTGTGCTTGACTGCGGCGCGATGACCTGACAACCGGCGATCAGTATCGTGTCATCAGGTTTAGCAACGGCAAGCTCACCCGCTATTTCGGCCAGGCTGGCTTCCCCTTGCCAGGGCTCAGGTCGGGCTGGCAGTGCAATGTCCGGAAAAGCGATCGCCATCTGTGCGCGAAATGCCTGCCAGGCGATGTCGGCACCCTGCCAGTAGCAACGCAGCGGTGGAGTGAGGTTTTCTTCACTACACTGCTTTTGCCACTCAATCACCAGCAGTTCCGCCAGCCGCTTTTCACGAGCTATGGGATCCATAACCGAAATTTGTGGCAGTCTCAGCGCACTGCCGCCGCCCTCTTTTTTTTCCTCCGGCGGACGTTGTTCACGGTTAAGCACACGCAGCCAGTCAACTGAACGCGTACCTGCTGGCCCCAGCAACAGGCCTTCTTTTAACCAGAACGCCTGCCGGTGCGCCGCCCACCACCGCTTCTGTTCATATGCCACCAACTGATAGTAGAAAGCGGCGTTATGCACGCTGACACGGTAGTACAGAAGCCGCACAAGCCAGCCAGTGCCCGACAGCAGCAGTGTCACCAGGATAACGGCGGCCACCAGAGAGCTGTTACCCTCGGCAGAGGGCAACAGACCGCCAGCACCGCCGCCGATCAACACCAGCAAAGCCGTGGCCGACAGCCACCTTGCGGTACCAGGTGGACGTGCCGTTTTGTACGCCGGATAATCAGGAACGGACCTCACTGGTCAACACCGCAGTCAGGAAACGAGCTGACCAGCGTACAGCCGCAGGCACAGTGGTGACCATGCAGCGCGACGGGCTGTCCATCAACCGTTGTCAATGAGCTACCTTCCGCGATGGTCGTCATGCCGTGTTTGTTACAGCGAACCGGATCTCCCTTACAGGCAAATCCCTGACCAAAACACTGGTAGTGCCCTCCTAAAACCTTGCCACCATATTCCCGCAGACTATCTCCTTTGCGGATGACTTTACTCATCGGCCCTCCTTACTCAGCTTTATCCCGTCACCGTCAGGACGTCCTCAAGCCAACTGGCCGGGATCGCAGCCTGCGCCCGCGCCAGCTGTTGTTCAGCCACCAGCGCTTTTCGCTGTGCAACCACAACTCCCGGCTCCCGGGTAAATGCCCGCTGTTGTTCCCCGCCCGGCAGTTCCGGCAGGGGTTCACGGGTGATCCTGTCCAGCACCTCAACCTGCAGCGATCGTACAGCGCCTGTCGCGGCCAGCCCCGCCAGCTTTCCGGTCAGGCTCTTTTGCTTGAAGCTCAGTACAACACCCGTGGTCAGGGTGGCAAACCCGATAAGATCCCCGGCGATCACCAGCGGCGACAGGGACTTATTACATTTGTCGCTGAAATAAATCATCCGGTAGCGGAAGTAGCCGCCCCACATCTCGCGCGTACCCAGCGCAGCGTGCATGAACCAGGCTCGCGAGTCGTGCACCTGGTCGTCGAATAACGCCCTGACCAGCCCGGCTGGCTGTTCCGCATTACTGGCCTCACCGGCAGCAGGGAACAGGACTGCCACCCGCGCATCTCCGTCAGCCTTTATTTGCCGGTATTCCTGGGGTTCATCATCGGTATTAAGTACGAAAATCATCGGCTGCAGCACGGTATCCAGCACCGCCTGTGCCAGGTTCTCCGGAATTCGGTAGCCGTCGTGGTAATCCTTACCGAACTCCTTCGCCGCTTCAAACAGCTGGGTCTGCGCCATATCCGGGTCAAAATCCTTGACGCCCGGATAGAGCACAAGCTCATCCATCTTGTCGGCAGACTGTTTTGCTATCTGGTCCTGACGCGTTTTGAGTACCTTTTGCTGCTTCTCATCCCGTGCTTCTTCTGCCGCCTTACGCGCGGCAGGCAGCGCTTCGGTATTCGTGGCGCGCTGGTAGAATGGCGTTTTCAGCATCGAACCTCTGGCATAGCGTTCGATACGCCAGGCGGTGATCCACGCAATCTGGTTTTCAACGACGGTTTCCAGACTGCCGCTGGCACGCGGTGGTTCGTATTCGCAGGCCTCTTCGGGCGTGATTTTTTCTGGTGTGGACAGATTCAGGGTAAGTTCGCGCCAGGCGTTGAATCTTGATATCAACTCCGGTGCGACGACAAAATCTCTAACTTGCTCAGCATCAAGAGCGCGCCAACTGTCCTTTGCTAAACTCTCCGGCAAACTAGATTTATTGACTTTCAGTGGTGCGCCAGAAGAAAAAGCGTTTGAATACAAGTCATGCAACACTATTTGCGACAGCAAATACCCATCATGCTCAGCATTCGCCTTCCCTTGATCCCCTGGCGGATAACCGCCCCCCAAATCCGAGTGCATCCCCGGGTAAACTACCTCGGTGGCGTAGGGAGGATACTTGCCGTCACCCCGGCGCACCGAGTCCAGCGGAAAGCAGAGACGCTGCTCATGCCCGGACACCAGATGCACGCATTTTTTTATCAGACCGCCATAGGTTTTATCGTCCGGCAGCTCCATGGTGCCATCTGCCCAGGACATATGCCCCTCGGCAATCGGCACCACGTGCGCTATCCCAACGGAGGCCACGGTATCCAGCAGCCCAAGAAATTCCACGCTGATAGGCAGCTGCATCTCGCCAATCTGCAGGCACTGCGGGGGTTTTTCGCCTTCCGCCTTTGGCGGGGGAAGCAGTTCGCTCAGCCAGCGTACAAACGTACGCGCAGCGGCAGCTCCGCGGGAAAACCCATAAACGTACAGTTTGATGCCTAACACCTTAGGCTTACCCGGCTCCGGCTGCGTGAGCAGCGGTTTCAGTTGCGGGGCTAACTCATTCAGTAAACGACTGAACTCTTCGTAACGGTTGTGGCTGCCGCCAAACCACAGCCGGTTCCAGCTGGTCCCCATTTTACCTATGGACTTACGGCTCGCACCCTCGGACAGTTTTATACTGTTTTTTTCCGGGTCCTTACTTACGCGCATTAGCACATCAATAATGCGCAGCAGCGCCCAGTTAATCCGCTCTTCGCCCTTGGATGCTCCCACCAGTCCCATGGTGGAATAGTCCGGGTCGTTCACTTCCGGGAACGGGGTGCCCACGCCGGGAATATAAAACTTGAAGTACTTTCCACCGCTGTCGCTTGCCGCATCCAGCGGCACCTCCTTCGTATCAGGTACGCCACCGGCGGTGCCGTCTCCAATAGTGGCACGAAACAATCGCGCGATATTGGTCGGATGCTTCGGGTCAGACAGCAACAGGTCATTGTTCAGGTTATTCCCCGTACCGTCGAAAAACAGACTGATATGCAGCGTTTTGCAACACGGCGGCTCCACGCGTCGCCCGGCAGCCAGACACAGTTCCTGGCGGTAGAGCCGCTCGGCGCTGTTCTGCTGATGGCAGTTCTGCCCGACCTGCAGCGCCTGGGTCGGCAGGCGTCCCTGGACCGGAAACGGCGGCGGCACCCAGGCTAAATCGGTTTCCTTTATCTCGGACATACTTTTGGCTCCTTCATCCTGATGGGCTCTTTTATCGGGTAGGACGGACTGCCGTAGGTGTAGCAACTGGTCGTCACCTTCACGTCATCACAGGGTAAAAAGTGCACCGTGATACCGCAGACATCCTGGCCGTTATAGTCGGGAACCGGGACGGTTTTGCTGTGCTGCCGGTTCTGATCTCTCATTTTCTTATCCCAGGCGAGATATTTTGCTCGGTCCTGATAACCGGGAAATCCATCCATATCCCCCACCCCTGTTTCCCAGTCAATACGTACCGTCATACCCGGCGTCCAGCGGGCGGGTACGCTGTAGCAGCACCCACCACCGCCGCCCTGAAATGGGCCAATAATGTCGATGCCCGACTGGTTATCCACGCTGAAGTGGTTAATAGCCCATTTCGTGTGGTTGATGGCGTCAATGGTTCCACCACCACCGCCTCCGGCCTGAGCAGCAGGCTGCGAGCAACCGGTTAACAGCAGAAGACCCGCCAGCAGCGGACTTAAGAATGCATGTTTCATCTGACTTTCCTTACAGAGGCGGGACTAAAGAGAAAACGGCGGCGGCACCCAGGCTAAATCGGTTTCCTTTATCTCGGACATACTTTGGGCTCCTTCATCCTGATGGGCTCTTTTATCGGGTAGGAGGGACTGCCGTAGGTGTAGCAACTGGTCGTCACCTTCACGTCATCGCAGGGTAAAAAGTGCACTGTGATGCCGCAGACATCCTGGCCGTTATAGTCAGGAACCGGGACGGTTTTGCTGTGCTGCCGATGACTGGCTTTGATTTTTTTTTCCCATTCCAAATACTTGTCCCATTTTTCGTACCCTGGGAAACCTTCTGTTGATGCTTCCCCACTTTCCCAGTCAATACGCACCGTCATACCCGGCGTCCAGCGGGCGGGCACGCTGTAGCAGCAGCCCCCACCGCCGCCCTGAAACGGGCCAATAATGTCGATGCCCGACTGGTTATCCACACTGAAGTGGTTAATCGCCCATTTGGTGTGGTTGATGGCGTCAATGGTTCCACCACCACCGCCCCCGGCCTGGGCGGCAGGCTGAGAGCACCCGGTTAACAGCAGCAGGCCCGCCAGCAACGGGCTTAACAGTGAATGTTTCATCTGACTTTCCTTGTATGAAAAGAACATCTACAAAGGGAGGAGAATTTGACGGCGGGTAAAACGGTTTATTTTCAGTATCAGGTAATTACTTATGTGGGAAGCCACTTTTTCATGACCCAGGCCTCGCGTGCTTCATCCAGAATAATGCCCTGGTTTGTTGCCTCCACCATGCCCTGGTAACAATCAGAAAAAAGCGCCTGTTGTGATGCATACCTGCCCGCTGGCGGTGCGCGGTGCGACAGGAGGGTCATGACATCACATACGCACATCAGGTGCTCAAGCTGGCGATCGCTTAGGTCGATTTTGTCAGGTTTTTCGTCGCGGGTTTGGGGCGTACCGCTACCTTTTATACCTCTGGCATTACCATCCATATCCTGCCATGCCCAGAACAGCACAGGGCGCAACAAAGGCTTTTGCTGTTCCTCGCTGAGAACGTCCGTAAAAAGCACAGGGAAAATTCGTGTATCGTAAAACCGTAAAATCCCGCTCCGTCCTTCCTGCTGAATATCCATACATTGTGTGAGCCATCCAGCCAGGACAGAAAAAGGCCAGTGTGAACACAATAGCAGCAACGGAGCCTGAACGGCAACCTGCTGACTCATGTCCTTGAGCCACTGCAACTGCTGAAGATCGTCAAGTCTAATGCGTGCAACCAGCGGAGCATCATCGACGATAAACGCTTCCGGAAGCCCGTGATAAAGTGACTGCCACTCCACCGACAGTGCATTTAGCGCCGGAATAACGCTGAAATCCAGCCCTGCCTGATCAACGATGATATCAAGATAATCAGTTCCGGAAGTCCGGCAGGTAACAGCGACTTCTTCAATCCATTGCGCGGTCATTTATGCCTCCCTGGGTACAAAACCCTGCGCCAGTTCCTGAGCTTTTTTAAGACACTCTTTGCATACTGATGCCGGCAGTTCTGGCAGAGGAAAATCCTCGCTGGCAGGCCCCTGCAAATCGTGCAGGCCTTTAAGACTGATTAATCCCGGCCCGTGAATATGCACCTCTCCCTGTGGCGTAAGACGAATATAAGCCCCGCCACAGCCCAGAGTAATGCCATTTTTAGCCGTCAACTGCAGGTGTCCCTGTGTTGACTGGACAGTGACTTCTTTCAGGGAAGTCAGCGACAGCGCATCACTATGTGACTCAATCTCCAGTGAACCTTTGGCGGATACCAGCCGCATTCCTTCCTGTTGGGCCAGCAGTGAGACCGCCTGGCTCGCGTTCACCGAATAGTGTTGTGCTGCGGTGATATTGACTTCCCCCAGGCTCTGCAGATACAACCCTTTCCCGCTGTGCATCAAGGCTGTTTCCGGCGTAACGGAGGCAATACCTTTCGGTGAAGACAGCAACAGCGCAGGCTCTTTAAGCTCACTGGCACCGGAAACCAATGCTCTTAATGGCTCAGAATCAGGCGTAATATTGTGGTGAGTCTGCGTAATAGTTCCCCATCCAGTTACCTGATTCAACGCCCCTTTTAGCAGACTGATGGCTGGCTGCATGTCCAGCATGGGCCCCTGCGCCTTTGCCTGGCCATCAGTACTGATAAATATCCCTTTCTGCGCCCGGATGGCGCCCCAGCTGTCGGTTCTGAGCTCAAACCCCTCACCGCGCTTCTGCTTTTCGCTGTCGACCAGGTGCCCGAGATTGAGCTGGCTCTTGCCGCCGTACTCCGTCGACACCTTGATATGCTCTTTCCCGCGCTCGTCATCAAGGCGGATTTTGTTGTTCGCCGGAGTGCGGAGGACGTTGCGTTTGTAGTTGCGGATGGTGACGTGGTCGCCGTGCGCCGAGTCGTGCAGCACGCCGGCAATGTACGGCCGGTCCGGGTTACCGTCCTCAAAACCAATCGCCACTTCAGTGCCCGCCAGCAGCGGCAGGTGCAGACCGTAAGTGTCACCGGCATACGGACGGGACTGGCGCACCCACAGGCTCTCGAACCCGGTTTCCCAGTTATCACGGTCAAACAGCATGTTGACGCGATAGCGTCCGTCTTTATCGATGTGGCCGTAGGTGTCGTTCTCGGTGGTGCTCGTGACGCGTGCCGGCAATGTACCGGCCATCACCGGACGTGAGCAAGGCTCAGGGCGGAAACTAAAATCAGTGCTGTCCGGGATTCCGTCGAAGCTGACGCCAAAGTCTTCATCACGGCGGGCATGGCTGTGCATCGCCGTGACGACCACGCCCTGAGCAAACACGTCGGCCACTTCGTACCCGCCGGTGACTTTCAGTACCTGACCCGGAGAGAGGGTCGGACAGCTGGTGATGGCCTGCGTCTGCGTCTGGCCATTCAGATAACGCTCATGACGAATGCGGGCATAAAAGGCGCCGGACTCCGGGGACGGATTGCGGTCATACGCGCTGCCTGGCATCAGATAATTGTCGGCATAGTGGTACGCTTCCCCGTACGTGGTCGCGTCCCCGCGGGTCGCATCCACCAAGGTGTTCATGTCCTGCGTGGCCTGACGGTAGTTGTAGTCCCGGGTGCTGACCTGCTTCTGCACAACGTTGTGACGGCATACCATACCCCAGACCGAGTCCACACCGTCCGAATGTTGTCCTGATGGCGGAACAGATGGCAGCGTCAGGCCTTTTTCATACCCCTGCTGACCGTCGTAAAACTCCACCACGTCAATGTTGAGGCGCGTGTCGGTGGTAAAGCGGAACCAGATACCAACTTCGCCCAGCAGGCGGGTAATAAAGTGCAGGTCATTCTCGCCGTACTGCATCACCTGCTCACGACGCGGGTACTCTTTTGCAAGCGAAAACAGAAAATCCTGACCGCGCATGTTGTGACGCTCGCGCAGAATTTTTTCCACGATTTGTGGGACCGACATGTCCTGATAAATGGCGTTCTGATGCGAACGGTCAAGCAGCGCCAGGCGCGGCTGGAGCGTCAGGGCATAATGGGTTTCATCTTTTGAGGTACTGAGACGTTCAAAGCCGCTCACCACCCCCTGGAGGGTGCGCACGGCCTGCTGCATTTTGATGCCGTAACCCTGGTCAACCGGGGCCTGCAGCGTCAGGGAGGCTGCTTTCATCAGCATCATCTCTTTGCTGATGGCATGGTCAACGCTTGTGAATTCAATACGGTAACTGAACGGCGTGCTCAGGGCTTCATCGCCTTCAAACGCCAGTACATCGAGTTCTGCTTCACATCCCTTCACCGACAACTGGTGATGGTTGTGGCTGAATCTGATCGGGGGATTACTGCTCATGCGTGCACTCCTTGTACTCGGTCAAACTCCAGCCCGATACCCTCTTCCTCACTCCAGCTAAGGCATAGCGACTGTGGTTTCTGTTTCGCCGCCATGTGGGTCAGCAGCATCTGACTCAGCACCGGCAGAATTTGCTGGCTGAGCAGGCTGTCGACGTTGCGCGCACCGGTATCCGGCAGCAGGCAGGCATTGGTCAGCGCGTCATACAGGCTCTCATCTATCTGCGTGGTCAGGCCGTAGTGACGGTTCAGTCGCCTGCTGACCTGTGCGAGTTTCATCTCCACGATGGTGCGCATAGCCGCTTCCGCCAGAGGACGGTAAATCACGGTCTGGAAACGCGCCAGCAGCGCCGGCTGGAAGTGGTCGCGCAATATCGGGCGCAGCAGTTCGTGCAGGTCGGCTTCGCTGGCCTCCGGCTGTTCGTCAAGCAGCTGCATCAGGTGGTCGCTGCCGAGGTTGGAGGTCATCAGGATAACGGTGTTGCGGAAGTCGATTTCACGCCCTTCACCGTCGCGCATAAAGCCGCGGTCGAAGACCTGGTAGAACAGGTTCATCACGTCGCGGTGCGCTTTCTCCACTTCATCCAGCAGCACCACGCTGTAAGGACGTTTGCGCACCGCTTCGGTGAGAATGCCGCCCTGACCGTAGCCGACGTAGCCCGGCGGCGAGCCTTTCAGCTGCGACACGGTGTGCGGCTCCTGGTACTCCGACAGGTTGATGGTGATGAGTGACTTCTCACCGCCGTACAGCACGTCCGCCAGCGCCAGCGCGGTTTCGGTCTTACCGGTGCCGCTCGGGCCAACCAGCAGGAACACGCCCTGCGGACCATTCCCGGACGTCAGCCCGGTCTTCGCCGCGCGCAGGCGCCGGGCGATAGCCTCAAGGGACACATTCTGCCCGACGACACGCTGGCCGATTTCACTTTCCAGGGTCAGCAGCTCAGTCTGCTCATCTTTCATCAGGGAAGAGAGCGGCACGCCCGTCCAGTCGGCAATCACGTTGGCAACCGTGCGGGTGTCCACATCCACCTGAACCAGCACGTCTCCCTGCTGTGCCTGTTCGAGCTGCTGCAGGCCGGAAATCTCAGCCTGATTGCTGATGTCCTGGCGGCTGGCCATCAGCTGCTGCGCCAGCGCTTTTTCGTTGCTGAAACGCGCTTCCTGCTCCGCAATACGCGCTTCCAGTTCAGTCCGCTGCTGCTCAATGGCACCCAGGCGGTCACCATGGCGGTTGCTGCCGGCGGCGATATCTTCCAGCAGCGCCTGTTCTTCCAGTTCCAGCGCGGTCAATTGTGCTTTCAGGCGCACAATCTGTTCCGGCACCGTATCAAGGCTCATACGCACGCGCGCGGCGGCGGTATCCAGCAAATCAACGGCCTTGTCCGGCAGCTGGCGGCCCGTCAGGTAGCGGCGCGACAGGGTGACAGCGGCTTTGACCGCATCGTCAGTAATATGCACGTTGTGGTGTTCGGCGTAGCGGGATTTCAGGCCTCTCAGCATCAGGCACGCCGTCTCATCGTCCGGCTCGTGCACCTTCACCATCTGGAAGCGGCGCTCAAGAGCGGCGTCACGCTCAAAATACTGCTTGTATTCAGACCAGGTCGTCGCGGCAATGGTGCGCAGTTCGCCGCGCGCCAGTGCCGGTTTCAGCAGGTTGGCCGCATCCGCGCCACCCGCCTGATTGCCAGCCCCGATAATGGTGTGGGCTTCGTCGATAAACAGTAAAATCGGCACCGGTGACTGCTGCACCGCGTCGATGACGTTTTTCAGGCGCTGTTCGAACTCGCCTTTCACACCTGCGCCCGCCTGCAACAGGCCGAGGTCAAGGGTACGCAGGATGACTGGCCTGAGCGATTCAGGCACGTTGCCCTCTGCAATACGCAGCGCCAGGCCTTCAACCAGCGCGGTTTTACCCACGCCGGGTTCACCGACAAGGATTGGGTTATTTTTACGGCGGCGCGAGAGAATGTCCACCATCTGGCGGATTTCAGTATCACGGCCGAATACCGGGTCAATCCTGCCCTCTTTCGCTTTGGCCGTAACGTCGAGGGTGAATTTATCCAGCGCGTTCTGCAGCGCCGGGGTCAGTTCGCCCTCTTTCAGCTCTGCACCGACCGGGCGGTCAACAAACTCCACGTCACCACCGTGATTCAGCGCCAGCTCTTCTTCGTGCTGCACTTCCGGGCGCTCGTCAGACTGCGCATCCAGTAACGGGCGCAGGCGGGACAGCTGGCTCATCCCGAGCGTCAGCAGTGGCCACAGGCCGTCGCAGTGAGGGAGTCGTGGGTTTTCCGTCAGCGCCATCAGCAGGTGTACGCTGCGGATACTGTCCTCTCCGGCAAGTGAGGCCTGCATCCAGGCTTCCTGCATTAGCGTCTGAATGCTGTCTGAAAGCTGCGGGCGACGGCGAACAGAGCGGGGAAGTGAATCCAGCCAGCTGAGCAAATCCTGCCACAGCGCATCCATATCCCACTCGTAGCGGCGTGCCAGCACCGTCAGGTCACCTTCCCCCTGTTCGAGCAGCTTCAGCAGCCAGTGCTCCGGCAAAATTTCCGCATGGGCGCGGGTCTGACAGAGTGACGCGGCCCCTTCCATCGCACGGGCACAGTAAGGGTTCAGACGTCGCAGCAGGATGGCTGGATTTTCCATGACTCTCTCTCTTTGTCGGTTCCTGGACACGCTACCGCCCCTCGCTGTTTCCCGTGAAGGAGACCAAAGCGCATACGGTCGGGCTGGCAGATTGTGGGTTTCTTTGCTCAACGCCCGGACGGGCAGACGTTCAGCAAAGACAAAAAAGCGGACAGAGGGGACTGTCCGCTTGTGACTTACGCGGTGGCGCGTTCGTTCCAGGAATCGGAATGAATGATGTTGCCGTCCTTGTAGGTCCAGGTGATTTTTTCGTAACGCAGTTCAATGCGCTCAAGGTGGTTGTGCTTCTCTTTAGAAGGATCCTTGATGTCATACATTTCAGGGTTCACTTTCACCACCTTCACGTTTTCCAGTTTAGTGTTGAAGTATTCAACTTCCTGGCCCGCGTCGTTGATCTTGTACCACCTGAATTCCGCAGACTTCAGGGTCTGACCGGTGGTCACAGCCTTGTACAGGTACGGGCTGGACGAGTCGATTTCCTTGGTAAACAGGAACGGGGTGTGGATACGGGTACCGGTCAGCTTGCCGGTGTTGTTATCGGTCGGGATGTACAGGTTATGCTTCTGCGCCACCACTTCGATGCTGCCTTCACGATCCTGAACGTCAACAGAACCTTTAATGTCCGCGCCGCCGTCGTCTTTCAGCCAGAGATAAACAGGAATTGCCATGGAATTACTCTCCATTGTGTTGTGATGCGCCATCATCCTGCGATGACGCTGAGGGTTGGCCCGGTATCTGGCAGGCGTTCGCCTGCGGCACCAGACTGATTTCGACACGGCGGTTGAGCGCGCGCCCATCCGGGGTGTCATTGGTTGCGATCGGACGGCTCTCGCCATAGCCCTGAACCGCAAAACAGCTTTCAGGCACGTCACCGGTATCACGCATCCAGTTGCGCACCGCTTCGGCACGTTTCAGGGACAACGTCTGGTTCAGTTGCGGATTGCCGGTGTTATCGGTATGCCCGGACACGACAATCAGCCAGCCCGGCTTCGCCTTCACGCCGACCAGAGAATTGACCAGCATTCTGGTCGAGCCGGCTTTCAGCACCGCCCTGCCGGAGTCAAACAGCGACATACTGTCGAGACGGACAATTTTGGGTACCGGTTCAGGTTTCGGCTGTGGTTTAGGTGGCGGCACATACGAACGGATCGCATCCAGCACAGGCATTCGCAGACGCTCCCCCTGATACAGACCAAGGCCCATCCGCGCCGGTACGCCATTGCGCGCATGGTCATCCAGCTCTGCCGCATCGTCACGCAGGACAGCAACGGCATCGGCTTTGGGTCCGAAATCATGCATCGGGATACGCTCATAGCGGGCAATATCGAAGCTCACACGCTGCAGCAACCGGTGATTGTTCCAGCCACTGCTGAGCAGCGCAGCAATGGCCGCCAGCGTGAAAATCCCGAGCGCACAGCGGAAGGTTCGCCCGCGTGGCGTCAGGCCTCGTCCTTCCGGCAGCAGCGGCAGGATAAAATCCGGTAGCGGGGAAATAACCGTACTGTCCGTTCCCACCGGTTGCCAGCCCGCGACCTGCTGCATCTCAGTGTGACGGGAAAGCCACTCGGTCCAGACTGATGTGGCCAGACTTCCGGCAAGGATCGGTCCCATACCCCACAGCATCGCGCCAGGGGCAATGACTGGAACGTCGGAGTTCTCATCCATAAAGACAGCGTTGACGTGCTGATGGAACCAGCTCATCAGGCTGTTCATCAGCACCTGTTGCTGCATCGCAGGCGTTCCACCAGTGGTGACCCATGCAGCGATTGAGGCCGGCGCTGAAGACTCACGCCAGACTCTCACGCCTTCCCCCGGAATAGCCACCTGCCAGAGCAGGTCATTCGTCATCGTGCTGCCAATCTGACTATTCAGAACCAGCGGCACAGAATGACCTGTTTCTTTACGCAACTGGCTGATTTGCCAGCGCAGGGCCAGCAGACGGCTGGTAAGCGCTTCGCTGTCAGCGTGTTTCTGCGGACAGACGCTGACCATCACCGACAGCTGGCGCCCCCAGTCAGGGCGCAACCCCAGTACCTGGCGGGCGGCCTGTTCCAGATCCTGGTGGTCCTCAACGCGGATCCAGCATCCCTGCGTGACAGTAAGCACCGGTGACTGCTGCATACATGACAGCGGCAGATCGCCACAGACCAGCACCACGGGCTGACGGTAAGTGGCTTCCGGGAGGTCATCCAGACGCAGGGTGACGTCATGCTCCGCACGACGACTGGCGACATACAGGAACGCCAGAATAAGCCACAGCATCACCAACAGAATAAGCACAGAAACCAGTCGGGACACCGGCAGGAAGCCCAGGCAGACCACTGCACTCAGCAGGGCGGCCCACAGCGCAAGCCCGCGCTGTTGTGCAGGACTCATTTCACAGCTCCCGGCAGCAGGGTCAGCAGTGTCTGATCCAGCCAGTGGCTCAGTCCCCACCACAGCGCAGCAACCACCACCACACTCAGGCTAATTCGCACGGGCCATGACGCCAGCCAGCCGCCCATTCCACGCCCGGTACGACTTTCCGCCAGGACAGGATGGGTTTGTGGATAACTGAACGGCGTGACATGTTCACTGAGCGCGTTGACGAGTTTCTGGCGCTCCGGATCGTTCAGCGAGCGGAAACTACCGAGGAATCCCAGCATCATGACCCGCTGGAAGCACGTCACGACAGCATGCTCAGGCGCCGGTTCACGCAGCACATCGCGCATCCGATCGCACAGCGTATCACCGGCATCCATGGTGCCGAGAAAGTGTCCCTGCAGGGGAATGTCATACCACTGCACGCAGGCATCATCCTCCACACCGCGACCTTTGACGGCTTCATCAAGCAGCGCACACTGGGCAGTGAGAATATGCTGACAGCTGGCTTCATCGAGTTCACTCGCTTTCAGCTCACGCTGTACACGTTCGACATCAGCAATGCAGCGCTCCCACAACGTGCGACCTTCTCCATCCTGAAACGTCGGACCGTGACGGAGGCTTATCACCTGCAGCCAGGTGTCCTGCAGCAGGGCATCAATATCAATGGACGCGGCCGGGCCGCGTTTGCGCTCACTCATGTTCTCAGTACCGCAAAGAGTTCAAGTTCAGGCTCGCCGAGCATGCCTGGAACGTAAAACATACAGGTGCCGCCCTGAAGCATTTCGGTGGCCAGAGGATGAGAGACATCGAGGCTGAAATACTGGTTTTCCAGACGCAGTGGAATGGCGGCCGGCACGTGACGCAGCGGCGTCAGCGGCACACCCACCCGTGAAGAATTGACGATACTCCTGACATGATCGGGACTGCCGACCTTGCACTGGCGCGGAAACTGTTCCTGCAGCTGTGCCACGGGCATCGGTGAACGCACGGAGAGATAGTAATCCGCCCCTTCGCGCAGGCGTGGGTCATGCAGACGGGCCTGCCAGAAGTGCAGCCGGGCATCATGCTCAAGCTCTATCGCCACCACCCGCGACGGCAGGCTGGCTTCCAGCAGGTCGCCCAGCAGGTCAAAGAGTGGCGGGAAGACGTTATTCAGCTGCTCATGCTGCCAGACAGGAATGGCACTCACCTGATGTTCCAGTGAGAAGGTCAGCAGGCTGCCCGCAAGGCGTGCCAGCTCCGGGTACAGACGCTCCGGTGGACTTTGCAGGTGACGCTGAAACTGTCCGAGCACGGGTTCTGCGCTGTTCAGGGCGTTGAGCAGCCAGAACAGGGACACATCTGCCACGGCAAAATCGGCCATGCGCTCGTTACTTTCACGACGCATGTTCATCAGGCGACTCAGACGGGCGCGCAGTTGCGTCATCAGCTGTTCCAGCTGGGTCACCAGCCAGCGGCTGCCCTGCAGAGCCAGCAGTGGCGGAAGAAAGGTTTCATCGAGTGCCCAGCGCCCCTGTGAATCCTGCTGCAGACGGGCGACCGGACAGGTCAGGTAATCACTGTTGTTCTGATGGGCGAAACGCAGCGTCAGCTCGGGCTGCATCACCGCAATCTGGCGGGTATCGTCCCCAAAGGTGTTGCGGACATCCCGCCAGCGCTGGCGATAACGTACAGGACGTTCAGCCATTTCATCGGGCTTAAGGCAGTTGCCTCCATTCGCCCGAAGCAGCGGAAGGGCCAGAACCACCACCACTTCCTGTGATTCGTCCTCAAGCGCCAGTACCGGCGGCAGGGAGTCGGCATTATCCGTGTCGATAAGCGTGCCGTCGGGGAAACGGATGTGCAGATGACGGGCCTGCAGGCGGCCCAGTTTCAGTGCATCCGGTTCGAAAGTGGCCTCAATCATTCCCCAGGGATGGGAGAGACCCAGTCGTGCAATGCATTCCGCAGACCAGGCCGCATACGCGGCCTGTTGCTGGAAGTGCTGGGGAGAAACCATAACGCCCCTGCCCCATAACGGTTGTTCCGTTTTCATTGACTTCCTGCCTTAGCTTATGACTTGGCTTTCGGCATCTGGGAAACCAGTGACAGATTGACGTCCATCCCTTCCACCTGGAAATGCGGCACGGCAAAGAGCTGCACGCGGAAGAAGCCCGGATTGTCTTCGATGTCTTCCACCACCACCTTCGCGTCGCGCAGCGGGTGAGAAGCCTGCAGCTCGTCGCCCGGATCGGTCATTTCGGTCACCAGACTGCGCACCCAGGTGTTGAGCTCAAGCTCCAGCAGGCGACGGTCCTTGGTGGTGCCGATGTTTTCACGCTGAATCAGCTTCAGGTAGTGAGCGATACGGGACAGCAGGAAGATATACGGCAGACGCGCGTTGATACGGCTGTTGGCCGTGGCATCCGCGGTGTCATACAGTGCCGGCTTCTGGGTGGAGTTAGCGCTGAAGAAACAGGAGTAATCTCTGTTTTTATAGTAACTTAGTGGAATAAAGCCCAGGTTCGCAAACTCAAACTCACGGGTTTCCGGGATCATCACTTCTGACGGGATCTTCACCTGATTGCCGGTACCCAGATCGTACAGATGGATAGGCAGGTCCTGCACGGCACCACCGGCCTGCGGGCCACGAATTTGTACACACCAGCCGTTGTTGATGAAGCTGCGAACCATGTTAGAAGCGAACGCAAACGAGGCGTTAGTCCACAGGTATTTATCGTGATCCGGGCCCTTCACTTCTTCCACGTAGTTGAAGCTACGAACCGGTACGGTGTCCGGACCATACGGCAGGCGACCCAGCACGCGTGGCATTACCAGACCGATATAGCGGGCATCGTCCGTCTCGCGGAAGGATTTCCACTTGATGTACTCCGCACGGTCAAAGTAATTACCGATATCCTTGATGGCTGCCACTTCTTCCATTGAGTCCTTGAGGAAGAATTTCGGGCCGGCAGAGCCGATAAACGGCATATGCGCTGCGGCAGACACTTTTGAAATGTTGCGCAGCAGAGCAACATCCTGCGCAGACGCATCAAACTCGTAGGCAGAAATCAGCGCGGCAATCGGCTCACCGCCCGGGGTGTCGTACTCATCGATATATGTGTGTTTATACAGTCCGCTCTGGATGATTTCCGGACTGTCTTCGAAGTCCTGACGCAGGTCTTCTTTTGACATATCCAGCAGCTCAACCTTCACGTTCTGACGGAAATCGGTTTTGTCGACCAGGGATTTCACGCCGCGCCACAGGCTCTCCACCGCCTGGAATTCTTCGCTGTGCATTACCGCATCCAGCTGACGGCTAATCTGGTAGTCCAGCTCAGCGATATGGTGGTCGAGGAGGTTACGGTCCAGCTTCTCAACTCTGGAGCCTGATTTGGTCAGACACTCCAGAAAGACCTGCATCCCCGCCGTTAAACGTTCATCCGCAGTCGCATCCGACATCGCCTGTGCGTCCTGCCAGATATCCAGCGCACTCAGCTCAGAGACCGGGTTCAGGTTGATTTTTTCAAACAGGGATGCATAAACCCCACCCGCAGCAGGACGTTCCAGTAACACGCTTTCGCCACCAGTCGTATTCTCATTTTTTACAGACATCAGCATCTTCCTTTTTAATCCGTTAAATCATCGTGACCGTTATGGCTGCTCAGGCGCCAGAGCTGAAAGCTCGGCTCTGAGTTCTGCGCTTAACGCCGGGTCGAGGAGAATTTTTTCCAGCTCCCTGCGGAAGGCCTGATTGTCCAGGAGGTTCGCTTTTAAATCGCGAAGCAGATTGCGCATGGACAGCATCGCTTTCATCTGAGGAATTTGACGTGCGACCTGTTCTGGTTCAAAATCTTTCATGCTCCGGAAGGTCAGGCTGATGTTGTCTTCGCTACCATCATCAGCAAGCGTGTTTTTAACGGTCAGACTGACTTTTGGGGAATATTCGGACAACACTGAGTCGAAATTATTTTTATTCAAATCAACTTTTTTGCGCTCAGACAGAGGGGCAGATTCCTGACCATTGCTGAAGTCGCCCGCCACCAGTAATTTCAGGGGGAGCTCCGTTTTCTTGCTCGCTCCCCCCGTATGCAGATCTAATTTTAGATTAATACGCGCTTTAGGAATTTCGCTCTGAAAGGAATTACTCATAAGGTCTCCTGTCTTTCAGACAAAAAAAAATAATCTGAAATGTGCACAGGCTGCCTGAGGAAAATACAGAACGACAGGTCACATCAGATTCGTCAATAACTCGTTAAAAATCATATCCCTTCATGGTCCCGGGCACCACAATCAAAATTCTTTCTTATTGCTCATTTATTTACATAAAAATAACCATTGCATTTTAGACAACGCGATCAATTATTTTATTTATATATCCCTTTGATTCACGCATACTTCAGGAAGAATGTAAAAATGAGCCCAGGAAAGGAACGAAACCGCCGTCAGCGCTGGACGCTGGCTGAGATGCGTTACGTGGAGCAGCACTACGGGACGGTCAGGGCCAGAGTGATTGCGGAGCATCTGGGCCGCCCGGTGACCAGCGTCCGCACGGTAGCCGGTCATCTGGGATGCAGCAGAAAAGGCTCTGCCCCCTGGACAGAAGAAGAGAAGGATATTATCCGCACCCACTACGCGCGGGGAGAAGGTATCACCCGGGTGATGCCCCTTCTGCCCGGACGCACGCGCAGTACCATTTTCGCCATGGCGGCCGCCCTCGGGGTCACCAGCGCACGCAGCTGGAGCCGGGAAGAATTGCGCATTCTGAAAGCCTACTATACTACAGAGGGTACCGCCGTTTCGCGCAGACTCCCGGGGCGCACACCGGAGGCGGTCAAAATTAAAGCCCACGAGCGTGGCCTGACCTTTTGCGGGGATGGTCTCCAGGGACGACAGCGGATGTGGCAGCCGGAAGAGCTTGCCCTGCTGAAAGCAAACCTGCATCTGGAGCAGTCCAGGCTTGCCCGTCTCTTTCCCGGACGCTCACTGATGTCGGTTAAAAAAGCCCGGGAGCGCCTCAGGCATCATCAGAAGAAGGTTTCAGAGTAATGAGGTCCGGCTCTGCCGCCTCAGACAGCAGTCCGAAAGAGAACGTAGCGCCCTTAGAGGGCGAGCGTCACGGCTCTGCCGTTCCGATGGTGTTCATGCCCGGCTCACGGCCTTATACTCTGCGGTATGTTAATACCCGAAGGATATCTCCAGCATGCCGCGCAACAAATCTCCGGAAAAACGTAAACAGCACAAACCCGGAAAACCCGGCAGGTCTCCTGCTGACGGGCGTATCCCGTAGCGACGCTACCCCAAACGTTTCATGGTCTCCGCGCCTCCTGAGCACGGCCATGAGACCCCGCATGAGTTCTTTTATGACTGTCCCGAAGAAGCCATACAGCACTGCGTCCGCCTTGGGCCTCAGTTTTTTCTCGACACGCTGAACTATCCGCCCCTGCGAGGCATTTGTTAACTCGTTAGGCGGTGGAGGGTAGAGTCTTAGGGCGTGGTGTAAATTCGGAAGGATGGTGAGAGCCATCGGCTTATCCGGTAAGGTAATGGTTACTAAGACATTATCTTAAAAGGAGTCAACCGATGGCTGACAACAGCATGACATTCAGCAACACCCTGATGCAACTCGGCGGCGAGGACTTTCTGCGTGAACTCACCGAATTTATGCTCAACCGTATCATGGAAGCCGATGTCACTCAGCGTATTTATTAACGCAGAGCCCCATGAGCGCAGTGATGAGAGGGAGACCTACCGCAACGGCTATCGTGACCGCCAGTACAACACTCGACTCGGTACCCTGGACCTGCGTATACCGAAGCTGCGTGAAGGCTCGTACTTCCCGTCCTTTCTTGAGGCCCGCAGGCTGTCGGAGAAAGCGCTGAACGCGGTAATCCAGGAGGCGTGGATAAATGGCGTCTCCACCCGCAAGGTTGACGCGCTGGTGCAGTCGATGGGCATGACCGGTATCTCCCGCAGCCAGGTATCGTCCATCTGCCGCGGTATCGATGAGCGGGTGCAGGCGTTCCTGCACCGTCCGCTGGAAGGAGAATGGCCCTATCTGTGGCTGGATGCGACTTACGTGAAGGTGCGCAAGAACGGCCGGGTGGTCAGTGTGGCGGTAATAATTGCCTGCGCGGTTAACCTGGACGGACGCCGGGAAATTATCGGAATGGGTATCGGTGAGTCAGAAGCAAAAGCGTTCTGGCTGGCCTTCCTGCTGAGCCTGAAAGAGCGCGGGCTGGAGGGTGTCAAGCTGGTTATCTCCGACTCGCACAGCGGCCTGAAGGCGGCGATACAGCAGGTGTTCTGTGCCAGCTGGCAGCGCTGCCGGGTTCACTTCATGCGTAACGTGCTGGGCCGAGTCAGCAGAGCCAGCCAGTCGGTTGTTCGTGCCACCCTGCAACAGGTGTTCGTGCAGACGGAGGAACAAAACGCCCATGCGACCTGGCGCGAAGTTGCGGCCCAGCTGGAAAAGAACTTCCCGTCAGTTACGGAGATGATGGACGAAGCGGAGGAGGACGTGCTGGCATACTTCGGGTTCCCGAAAGCACACCGGGTGAAAATCCACTCGACGAACACGCTGGAGCGGCTGAATAAAGAGGTGAAGCGGCGTTCCGACGTGGTAGGTATCTTCCCCAACGAAGAGAGCATAACCCGGCTTCTGGGTGCAGTGCTGACGGAGCAGAACGAAGAATGGCTGTTGCAGAACCGCTACCTGCCGCAGCACAGCATGGCGGAGATAGATCAGACCGCAGAAAACGATGTGATCGAGGCGCTGCCACTCAGCGCTTAACAGACATATTACCGGACCGGAAGGCTGGCTCTGAATTTACACCACCTTGACGGACTCGACCAATGAATGCAGTTTCTGCAACCACTGGGCGTCGTTGACATCAGTCTTGCGACCAGGAACATTTTTTGCGTCTCTGGCATTTACGAGGATCACATTGAAACCCGCGGCTTCAAGGATCTCAAAAGCAGGCAACCAGTAAACGCCGGTGGACTCCATGGCGATGGTCGTAATGTGACAGGTTTTGAGCCAGTCAGACATCCGATGAAGGTCGCCGGTGAAACTTTGAAAAGTCCTGACTGGCTCGGCGTCAGCGTCAGGCGGTACGGCGACAACGTGAAATTCAGCGCCAATATCAACGCCCGCAGCATGAGAATGGACAATAGACATTCGGGAGGATTTTTTCATGGGAATCTCCTTGCTCATTTTTGATGAACGAAGGAGGGGACGACGGAGAAATCACCTTCCTGAACGGGATCAAAGTCACCACTGTCGGATCCGCCACAGTCCCTGAACCATGTTTTTTTACGGGGTCATACCACCAAAAGGCCGACGGCTGCTTCCTTCGCTAAATTAGCCTGCCAGCTTTTCCAGGGAGTTTCTGAGACTCAGGACGGGGTTTCACCCATGGACAGTTTTTTAATATGTCCCGTTCGTCGGTAACCCGCTTCAGCTCTTTCTGGAGACGGCGGATCTCGGCCTGAGCATCTGACTGTTCTTTATGAGTGGAAGAATCCGGACCGTAGCTCTTTATCCAGGCGTAAAGGCTGTGGGTGGTGATATCGAGACGCGTTGCAACGCTGGCAACAGAATAACCGCGATCAACAACCTGTTTGACTGCTTCAATTTTAAACTCTTCGGGATAACGCTTACCGCTCATGGGCACCTCTCTTTAAGCCATCTTAAATGACTCTGAGGTGTCTGTTAAACCCGTGGCGATTCACACAATAGTAATTCTGTCCAGTTCTGCTGGCTGCGAGGGGGCTGGCATTGTATATTGAAACCACTTAAATCTGTGTTAAGACGAGGGTTGAATGTTTGGTAATGAAGCTGAAATCAGCAATTACGTATTGTTGAGTCTATTGGTGCTTGTCGGTGCAAAACTCCCGGCGAAACCAGGCGGGGACCGCCATGTCCCGCCCACGTTTGGCCGGCACGGGGGAGAAGGTATCCGGTTCACTTTTCCAGTTTCCTAACCATGAGCCTTTAAAAAAATTTTTATTTTTAAACCCATACTCTCTATTCTACACGATAGCTTGTGCGGTTCTCTACACCTTTATCTCACTGGGAAATCTACACTTAAACCAACACCAACTTCTTTAATATCAACATAGCGGGAGAGATGAATCTTGGCAGTAAGATCTGTACAGTGGCAGGGATAAAGAGCTTTTGCGGAAAGTGACTTCAGATATTTTCCCGTTTCATCCAATAATTTACTATCTGCATTCATAAGATGAAAACCACCTATTACTGAATTAATCTGTGAAACGCCTGTAACCTTTTTAGCGTATTCAATGATATTGCAAATTCCGGCATGTGAACAGCCCGTAATAATGATTAGACCTTTTTCCGTTTCTATCACCAGCGCTGAGTCATCAAGCACAAAGTCATCTGTTAATTTGCCGTTTACACCACATGTATGTCCAACTGATTTTTGGGCTTCAAATTTATTAACTCGAGGTATTTGTCCTAAAAAAGTTATATGTTCTGACATTTTCAGCGGTTCGATTGTACTAACTATTTTAAAGAAATATTCTTTTTCATCCTGACGATGGTTCATGCCAATGGGTTTCGCTTCGAAATATTTAGGTATTAATGCGGCAGGATGTGCTATGATATCTATTTTTCGCTTGTTTTTTTTAATTGTGCGGTCATAGTATTGTATTAAATGATTTAAACCCCATGTATGATCATTATGTCCATGTGAAAATACGATTTTATCAATGGATGTTAGATCGATAGAGAGTAACTGTGCATTTTTAATAAAAACATCAGAATAACCAACATCAAACAAAATTTTTAACTCATCACACTCAATGTAATAGGAAACTCCCGGCTCTCCAATCAGATACTCATCGATAAAAGTATTGTTATCAACTAAGATTGTTAGTTTCATGTAGTTAAAGTCCAATTCCGCTTCCCTATATTCTGTATAACAGAATTAATAAAAATATACCTAGTAAAAATACCACTAATTCAGCGCTGTGTCAAAAAGTCAATATTTTCGGGTGAAAATATTGTACTTAAATACATTGTCAGAAAGAGACTTATCACCATCAGGTTATGGCTATAGGGCAGGACCGTCTGCGGTAATACGGGTTTAGCGGTTATTAAGAGTGCAGCTTCTTTCGCCAGGTCAAAGAAACTGGCAAAACTGAGTTGAGACATATTTCCTCCTTAAATGCCGCCCCTGCTGGGGGCGGCTTGTCCCCGGCTGAGCAGTTCTATCTGATGGTTGCCTAAAAAAGGGCACCGCAAACTTTACTCGCGCTCTACCTCTTAATGCAACAGAACCAAAAGGCCTGCACCCGGTGCGACTGCATCGTTGAAGCGTCGGCACCATCATGCCCCATCGATCGGGGTATCGCCGGGCCGGGTCTGCTGGCCCACCTGTTAACGGCCAAATACTACGAACACCTGCCGCTCTATCGCCAGTGCGAAATCTTTGCCCGCCAGGGCGTGGATCTGAGCCGGGCTCTGCTCTCCAACTGGGTGGATGCATGCTGCCGGTTGATGTCACCGCTGGATGAAGCCCTTTATCGCTACGTGATGGACTGCCGCAAGCTGCATAGGGACGATCGATACCCCGGTGCCGGTACTGACCCCGGGCAGAAAGAAGACGAAAACCGGGCGCATCTGGACGTATGTTCGCGATGACCGGAACGCTGGCTCGTCAGACCCGCCAGCGGCATGGTTCGCCTTCTCGCCAGACCGACAGGGGAAACATCCTCAGCAACATCTTCGCACTATCATGGTGTGCTGCAGGCGGATGCGTTCGCAGGCTACGATCGGTTGTTCAGCGCCGTGCTCTTCTCCGACGAATGTCCCCCGTAGCCTGGCAGCATATCTTTCTGAATAGCCATTACACCTTTATCAGTGAAGGGAAAGAACTCGATCTGGACGCCATGATTGAGGGACTGACGTTGTCATAAGCCGTATGGCAAGCCCGCAAAATTTTGGCGGCTTCCCGCTTACAACCCCTATTTGCGCATTGCTGCGTGAGCTTGTTAAGCATTCTCCCGGCGATTTCGGTTATCAGCGTTCCCGCTGGAGTACAGAACTGCTGGCGATAAAAATCCGTGATGTCACCGGTTGCATAAATGCGCCAGTGTTCATCGGGTTACTCCCACGCTGCCCGTTAAAAGGTATCTTTGTCTGTTGCATTAAAAGGTGGCGCGTTTTTTTCAGTAATTGCAAGTTTTATTGTTTCATTTAAATCCCTGACCGAAACGGGTCTTTTCACATCCCCTCAAATAGCACATAAAGTGCAACAATTATTCTTGTACTTAGTTAAGCGCCTTCCTACAATCGCCGCGATAGTGTATTCGCAACTGTTACAGTTTTGTGGCGATGAACGACACAAATAGCCTTGAGACAACCACCGGAAAAAGGAAGTGGCGCAGAGCCTCCTGCTGCGTCTTGCCCGGCGGCGACAATTACCGGAATAAAAATAATGAGCCTGCAAAAAACCTGGGGTAACTTTCATCTGAACGCGCTGGGGGCCATGTTGCTCTCCGTGCTGCTCGTCGGATGCGATAACAGCGTCGCGCAAAACGCCGCGCCGCCTGCGCCCGCCGTCAGCGCTGCTGATGTGGTGGTGAAATCCATTAGCCAGTGGGATAGCTTTAACGGCCGGATTGAAGCGGTGGAGAGCGTTCAGCTGCGTCCGCGCGTTTCCGGCTACATTGATAAAGTGAATTACACCGACGGCCAGGAAGTGAAGAAGGGCGAGGTGCTGTTCACGATTGATGATCGAACCTATCGCGCGGAGCTGGAACAGGCGCAGGCGAACCTGGCGAGAGCTAAAACGCAGGCCAGCCTGGCGCAAAGTGAGGCTAATCGTACCGATAAGCTGGTCAATACCAACGTTGTCTCCCGCGAAGAGTGGGAGCAGCGTCGTTCGGCCGCCACTCAGGCGCAGGCCGATATTCGTGCCGCGCAGGCAGCAGTTGACGCCGCGCAGCTCAACCTGGACTTCACCAAAGTCACCGCGCCTATCGACGGTCGCGCCAGCCGGGCGCTGATCACCAGCGGAAACCTGGTGACCGCGGGTGACACCGCCAGCGTTCTCACCACGCTGGTCTCGCAGAAAACGGTTTACGTCTACTTTGACGTGGACGAGTCGACCTACCTTCACTACCAGAATCTGGCCCGCAGCGGGCAGGGGGCGTCCAGCAATCACACGGCGCTTCCGGTTGAGATTGGCCTGACGGGCGAGGAGGGATATCCCCACCAGGGTAAAGTGGACTTCCTGGATAACCAGCTGACGCCGAGCACCGGCACCATCCGTATGCGCGCGCTGCTGGATAACGCGCAGCGTCAGTTCACGCCGGGACTTTTTGCTCGTGTACGCCTGCCGGGCAGCGCGGAGTTCAAAGCCACGCTTATCGACGACAAAGCGGTGCTGACCGATCAGGATCGTAAGTACGTTTATATCGTCGATAAAGAGGGGAAAGCGCAGCGCCGTGACATTACGCCGGGCCGTCTGGCAGACGGTTTACGCATCGTGCGGCAGGGGCTGAACCCTGGCGATAAAGTCATCGTCGAGGGTTTACAAAAAGTGTTTATGCCGGGGATGCCGGTTAACGCGAAAACCGTTGCCATGACCGCCACCAGCGCCCTCAACTGATCCCTTGACCTGAGAATCCATCCATGGACTTTTCCCGCTTTTTCATCGACAGGCCGATTTTTGCCGCGGTGCTGTCGATTCTGATTTTTATCACAGGGTTAATCGCCATCCCGCTGCTGCCGGTAAGCGAATACCCTGACGTCGTGCCGCCAAGCGTGCAGGTGCGCGCGGAGTACCCGGGCGCCAACCCGAAAGTGATTGCCGAGACGGTGGCGACGCCGCTGGAAGAGGCGATCAACGGCGTTGAGAACATGATGTACATGAAGTCCGTCGCGGGCTCCGACGGCGTGCTGGTCACCACCGTCACCTTCCGTCCGGGTACCGATCCGGATCAGGCGCAGGTGCAGGTGCAAAACCGCGTCGCGCAGGCCGAAGCGCGTCTGCCGGAAGACGTGCGGCGCCTGGGCATTACCACCCAGAAACAGTCCCCTACGAATACGCTGGTGGTGCATCTGCTTTCGCCCAACGGCAAGTACGACTCCCTGTATATGCGTAACTACGCCACGCTGAAGGTGAAGGACGAGCTGGCGCGCCTGCCCGGCGTCGGCCAGATCCAGATTTTCGGCTCGGGTGAGTACGCGATGCGCGTCTGGCTGGATCCCAACAAGGTGGCGGCCCGCGGGCTGACCGCGTCGGACGTGGTCACGGCGATGCAGGAGCAGAACGTGCAGGTGTCCGCCGGGCAGCTTGGTGCCGAGCCGCTGCCGAAAGAGAGCGATTTCCTGATCTCCATTAACGCCCAGGGGCGTCTGCATACCGAAGACGAGTTCGGCAATATTGTCCTGAAAACGACGCAGGACGGTACGGTCGTCCGCCTGCGCGACGTGGCGCGTATCGAAATGGGGTCCGGCAGCTATGCCCTGCGTTCCCAGCTGAACAATAAAGACGCGGTCGGGATTGGTATCTTCCAGTCGCCGGGGGCGAACGCCATTGATTTGTCTAACGCGGTGCGCGCGAAAATGGACGAACTGTCCACGCGCTTCCCGGCAGATATGAAATGGGCGGCACCTTACGATCCAACCGTTTTCGTACGCGATTCGATCCGTGCGGTGGTGCAAACGCTGCTGGAAGCGGTGGTGCTGGTAGTGCTGGTGGTGATCCTGTTCCTGCAAACCTGGCGCGCGTCGATCATTCCGCTGATCGCGGTGCCGGTTTCGGTGGTGGGTACCTTCAGCATTCTCTACCTGCTCGGCTTCTCGCTTAACACCCTGAGTTTGTTCGGGCTGGTGCTGGCCATCGGCATCGTGGTGGACGACGCCATCGTGGTGGTGGAAAACGTCGAGCGAAACATAGAAGAGGGGCTTGCTCCGCTTGCGGCGGCGCATCAGGCGATGCGCGAAGTGTCCGGGCCGATTATCGCGATTGCGCTGGTGCTGTGCGCGGTGTTTGTGCCGATGGCGTTTCTCTCGGGCGTTACCGGGCAGTTCTACAAGCAGTTTGCGGTGACGATCGCTATTTCCACGGTCATCTCCGCCATTAACTCGCTGACGCTCTCTCCGGCGCTGGCGGCACTGCTGTTAAAACCGCACGGCGCGCCGAAAGATTTCCCGACCCGGCTTATCGATCGTCTGTTCGGCTGGATTTTCCGTCCGTTTAACCGCTTTTTCCACCGCAGCTCGAACGGCTATCAGGGGCTGGTGGGCAAAACGCTGAGACGACGCGGCTCGGTATTTGTGGTGTATCTGCTGCTGCTCTGTGCCGCTGGCGTCATGTTTAAAGCGGTGCCCGGCGGGTTTATTCCGGCGCAGGATAAGCTGTACCTGATTGGCGGCGTGAAGATGCCGGAAGGTTCGTCGCTGGCGCGCACCGACGCGGTGATCCGCAAAATGAGCGAAATCGGGATGAATACCGAAGGCGTGGACTACGCGATCGCGTTTCCGGGGCTGAACGCGCTGCAGTTCACCAACACGCCGAATACCGGCACGGTCTTCTTTGGCCTGAAGCCGTTCGACCAGCGTAAACATACTGCGGCGGAAATTAACGCGGAGATCAACGCGAAAATCGCGCAAATTCAGGAAGGCTTTGGCTTCTCCATTCTGCCGCCGCCGATTTTAGGGCTGGGTCAGGGGGCGGGCTATTCCCTGTACATCCAGGATCGCGGCGGTCTGGGGTATGGCGCGCTGCAAAACGCGGTGAACACCATGTCCGGCGCGATTATGCAGACGCCGGGAATGCACTTCCCGATCTCAACCTACCAGGCTAACGTTCCGCAGCTGGACGTGCAGGTCGACCGTGACAAGGCGAAAGCGCAGGGCGTGTCGCTGACCGATCTTTTCGGTACGCTGCAAACCTATCTTGGCTCGTCGTACGTGAACGACTTCAACCAGTTCGGCCGTACCTGGCGCGTGATGGCGCAGGCCGACGGACAGTTCCGCGACAGCGTGGAAGATATTGCGAATCTGCGCACCCGTAACAGCCAGGGCGAAATGGTGCCGATTGGCAGTATGGTGAAAATCACGACCACCTACGGGCCGGATCCGGTGATCCGCTACAACGGCTACCCGGCGGCGGATCTGATTGGCGATGCCGACCCGCGCGTGCTTTCGTCTGCACAGGCGATGACGCAGCTGGACGCCATGTCTAAGCAGATCCTGCCAAACGGGATGAACATTGAATGGACGGACCTGAGCTTCCAGCAGGCGACGCAGGGCAACACGGCGCTGATCGTCTTCCCGGTCGCGGTGCTGCTGGCGTTCCTGGTGCTGGCGGCGCTGTATGAAAGCTGGACGCTGCCGCTGGCGGTGATCCTCATCGTGCCGATGACGATGCTCTCCGCGCTGTTTGGCGTCTGGCTGACCGGCGGCGATAACAACGTCTTCGTGCAGGTGGGGCTGGTGGTGCTGATGGGGCTGGCGTGTAAAAACGCGATTCTTATCGTGGAGTTTGCCCGCGAGCTGGAAATTCAGAGCAAAGGCATTATGGAAGCCGCGCTGGAGGCGTGCCGCCTGCGTTTACGTCCGATTGTGATGACCTCCATCGCCTTTATTGCCGGGACCATTCCGCTGATCCTCGGCCACGGGGCGGGCGCAGAAGTGCGCGGCGTCACCGGGATCACGGTCTTCTCAGGGATGCTGGGCGTGACGCTGTTTGGTCTGTTCCTGACGCCGGTGTTTTACGTGACGCTGCGTAAGTTCGTGACGCGCGGGAAAAAAGAGGAAAGGGACGTTCTGCCCGCGTAGGGACGTTGCCGATAATAAAAAAACCGCCTTCACAGTGAAGGCGGTTTTTTTCGCATCAGGTAAAACGTTAAGACGTTTTTTGATACTGGGCAATAAGGTCCGGGAGCGGATCCCATCCGCTGCTGTCGGCGTTTTTGACCGCTTCCAGGGCGCTTGCCACGGTATAGCGGGCAAGTACTGAACCGCCCCGGGAATCCTGGAGACTAAACTCCTTGAGAGAGGTAAACAGGATGACTAAAAATACTCGCTTTTCCCCTGAGATTCGTCAGCGGGCCGTTCGTATGGTTATTGAAAGCCAGAATGACTATGACTCGCAGTGGGCGGCCATCAGTTCCATCTCCCCTAAAATCGGCTGTACGCCCGAGACCCTGCGTATCTGGCTGCGTCAGTATGAACGTGATGCCGGTGGCGGTGATGGTGGCCTCACCACCACTGAGCGTCAGCGTCTGAAAGAGCTGGAGCGGGAGCGGGAGCAGGAGAACCGCGAGCTACGGCGCAGCAATGATATCCTGCGACAGGCCTCAGCTTATTTTGCGAAGGCGGAGTTCGAGCGCCTCTGGAAAAATAGCCCTCCTGGTGGATACCCTGAGCGATGAACCTGCGAACCGTTTTCCCGCCAATACGTTGTGTCTCCAGAAGCTTGAACGATGGCTGAAAGAAGTTAATAAATAATCGATTAGCCATGTACATCTGATTCATCGCTTTTACAGCAGGTTCACCGTCAAGACGACTATATCCCGCCAGTTTTCTTACCACAGAACCATTTTTTGCTCTATCCAGGCTTGATCGTTCAGCGAGTATTATACATCGAATTCAACTAATTAGAGACGTTACCCGCTTCACGTTACCCGCTTCAGTTCATTTTTGACAATTTTTTATTCATAGCAAAAACTGTACCTACTAAAGAAAAAACTAGAACTAAGATTACAGCCCAGGCAAAAGATGAAGGTCCTATCGTATCAAGTAAAATACCACCGACAACTCCGCCACATGCAACAGCAATATTCCAGCCAGTGGTATACATAGACTGGGCCACATCAAATGAGTTACCAGAAAAACGCGATAATGCTGTTTGGGTAATAGTCGCAAAGCCTCCAATAGAAAGTCCCCAAATGAAGACTGAAGGATAAACTATTTGCTCAAAATGTCCCCATAATCCGAGAAGAAAAGCAGAAAGTCCAAAAATAATAATGCTTGCTACTGCAAGAAATTGCAACTTACGATCTACCATTACACCAATGAACCATAATCCAATGATTGAGCCAAAGCCAAAAACAAATAAAACAATATGGACATTCGCTGATAAACTTGACATTGTCAGAAAGGGTTCGATATAAATGTATAGAATGTTGTGGGCAAGAACGAAAGACATGACAACAAAAAGCACCGCGCAAATACCTGTCTTATTAAAGACACTTATTAACGACTGACGCAGTTCTCTGGATTGCCCCGGGAAATCAGGTACAATACTTATTATCCATATAATAAGTAAAATTGCCAAAGCACTCATCAGTCCAAAAGTGCCTTGCCAGCCAATTATTCTCCCCAGTACTGAACCAAACGGGACACCTAGTACTAATGCTATCGTCGCACCTGCCGATACAATTGCTATAGCTCTCCCACTTAGCTGAGATGGCGACATACGTACTGCATAGCCTGCCAGTAACGACCAGACGAGACCACCGAAAATGCCGGCAAAGAATCGTGCACCGATAGATAAAATGAAATTATCAGAAACTGCTGTAATAAGGTTTACAAGCGCAAATCCTAATATCGCAGTTAATAGTAATGGGCGCCGACGTATTCCTTGAGTAAATACAGTCATAGGAATAGCTGCAATAAGTGCCCCTACAGCATAAACTGTTATAAACTGACCGGCAATACTCTCGGAAACATCTAATCCTTCGGAAATATACAAGAGCAATCCAGCTGGTATAATCTCGGTCAATAGTGTCAAAAATGCTGCTATTGATAGTGCCAAAAGCGCACTGAGTGGTAAATGCTGACTATTTACACTAGCATTAACAATATTAGTTTTTGAAATCATTCTCTCTCCCTATATCCTTGTATTAAAAATCAATTAACTATCATTCATACACTATATATGAACCTACTTATTCATTTGTGTTATAGATTAGTGTAATATCTTAAAGGGCGGAGCCTGTATCATTTAAACAGAGACTTTATTCCAGACGATAAAACCCCAGGCAAATTGGCCTCGTAATTTTCGGTCTTCTTTTCCCATCTGGTCAGTACCCGGATAAAGTGATTCATCCAACTACGAATTCTTTCGACAACCCAACGGTAGCGATGGACTTTGAAGTCCTAGTTTTTACTGGCATCAAACTCTTCTTTACGGGGCTGGATATGCGGCTCGTAACAGCAACTCTTTAGAACCAACCCTATTAGCAACCTTTGTCCAGGCAAAACTTGATTTTTTGTCCCAGCCCCCCCGTTTGAAGAGTATCGGTCTTCTCCACAACCAGTTTGATGTCATACGTTGTTGCTGATGCAACAATCAGCAATAAAAGAAACCCGTTACCATCCATCAGTAGACTACGCTTTACACCTTGTTTCTAACTGATTGCTGCCTGTTTTTGTTCTTGAATGCAGTGATCCGGTCATGCAGCCGTCCATTGACAACCATGACCAACCAATACCGTCCTAATGTTCATAAGCAAATAAACCATTCTGCCAGAAGCACTCAAAGATACCGATGTCACACCATTCCTGTAAACACCGGTGTACAGGAATCGATGAACATATCCCGGTGGCATTCCACTGGCAATCATTCCTGAGAACGAAGAATATAACATACATGGCAGCTCATTTACGGTGAGTACCGAACAGATGATTGGTTTTGCGCTCAAGGATAAATGATGTCATTTTTCCCAAAGCTTTATCGCTAATCCACCATTTTCTGCCTGCAATATTTTCCCTTCAGAAATTACCAGTTAAGACATTCTGACAATCCCTTCTGGGATAGGTTATTATTATGCATTAGCACCACCATCAACAGTAACCAAAGCACCAGTCATAAATGTTGAAGCACTACTGGCAAGAAACACAACTACATTTGCTATTTCTTCTGGTGTACCTAATCTTTTCAACGCTGGCGTTTGATCTGCTCCTTGAAAACCAGCAGTCATGTCTGTTGCTATCGGCCCTGGTAAAACGGCGTTTACGGTAATATCTTTTGAAGCTAAATCTAGTGCCCAGGCACGAGTTAATCCTGAAATTGCAAACTTAGTCATTATGTAAGCACTACAACCAGGAAATGCAGCTCTTTCACCAACCATACTACTAATGTTTATAATCCTTCCACCAGGTTTCATCTTTTTCACTGCCGCCTGAGTAAGACTGAACACCGAACGAACATTAACCGATAACTGAAATTCAAATTCAGACTCATCAATATCGCCTATCAAACCAACAGCATTAAACACACCTGCATTATTTACCAGTATATCAATCCCTCCAAATTTTTCGCTAACCGAATCAATTAGCTTTGACATACTTGATGGGTTCTTTGCATCCATTTTTAAAAGCATTGCATCAGAACCCATTGCTTTTATTTTATTTAATAATAATTCAGCTTTATCTTTTGAAGATGAATACGTTAATACTACGTTAGCACCTTTATTCGCTAATTCAATTGCTATAGCAGCGCCAATACCGCGAGAAGAACCAGTGACCAATGCAACCTTTTTATCAAATTCTTTCATACTTAACCTTTTCATTAAACTTAGTAGAAATTAATTCGGATACTACTTAATTTTTAATTAAGTAATAACACACATTGAAAATTATCTTGTAGTTTCCTTTGTTGTTTCTTCTTGCAAAGAAATAAATAATTCAAACAATTTTAAAATTATATTATTACCATAAAATCAGTAAAGTGCAACAATTAAAATTACACATTATATAAAACGGTAAATCCCTGGTGTCCTGTATCGGTCATTCCCGGCAACAGGGAAAGCTCTTCAGCAAGCAAACGCCACTCGTTCCTGTCATCAGTGACCTGTTCTGGTCGAGTTAACCGGACACTTTTTCCAGGTGATGCCTCTAATTAGTTGAATCTGATGTATAATACGGGCTTTTGAGGTTATCTCATGGCCAGCGTTAACGTTCATTGTCCCCGTTGTCAGTCTGCACAGGTCTACCGCCATGGTCAGAACCCTAAAGGCCATGACAGATTTCGCTGCCGTGACTGCCACCATGTGTTTCAGCTCACTTATGCTTATGAAGCGCGTAAGCCGGGTATTAAAGAGCAGATCACTGAAATGGCCTTCAATGGTGTCGGGGTTCGCGATACCGCCAGAACACTGAAAATTGGCATTAACACCGTCATCCGGACTTTAAAAAACTCGCGCCAAAGCGAATAACGTCTTCGCCTGTTGCCCATGCTGATGTGGCGCTTATCTGCGAACTTGATGAGCAATGGAGCTTCGTTGGCAGTAAAGCCCGGCAGCACTGGCTCTGGTACGCGTACAACACCAAAACAGGCGGTGTACTGGCCTACACTTTCGGTCCTCGAACCGATAAAACCTGCCGGGAGCTACTGGCACTGCTTACACCATTCAACATCGGCATGATCACCTGCGACGACTGGGGCAGCTATGGCCGGGAGGTGCCGAAGGATAAGCATCTGACCGGCAAAATATTCACCCAACGCATTGAGCGTAATAACCTGACGCTCCGCACCCGCATTAAGCGATTGGCTCGTAAAACAATCTGCTTCTCACGCTCAGTTGAGATCCACGAAAAAGTGATCGGAGCGTTTATCGGAAAATACATGTTCTACTAATTGGATGCACTACCTTTTTTCAGACACTTCAGTAAACCCTAGAAAGCTTTCCCCAGTACAGTTATCATAATATAAATTAACTTTTATCTCTAAGGCATCTCGATAAATGATCATTGTTGTCGTTGCACATCCCAATCTCGAAGAATCTATTTTAAATAAAAGTCTGGTGGAAAAACTTTCCAACGAGAAGAACATTGAAGTTCTTGATCTTTATGAGCGCTACCGCCATGCAACCTATAATGGTCTGCCTGATGATAAGCTAGAAGAAGATCGCCAAAAGTTGCTTACGGCAAATACCATCGTTTTGCAATTTCCTTTCTATTGGTATTCCACTCCAAGCTTATTGAAGCAGTGGATTGATGACATCTTACTAAACGGTTGGGCACATCATGGAGGCGTGGAAGGTAAAGATTATGCTCTTGCTTGTAAGTCGCTGTTGCTCGCTCCGACAACGGGTGGCTCTAAAAGCTCCTATGGCCCAGATGGCTACAACATGCATTGGTTTTACGACTTCATGGTACCTTTCGTGCAAACGGCGAGAACCTGCAAAATGCGTTTTATTGATCCATACGTCATTCATGCCGATCAATTTAAGCCGACAGAAACACCCAATGAGTATGTTGAGTTCATCCGGTCAATTGGCCAATAAATTCTGGGTCTGACGCTCAGTGGAACGGGCAGAAAAGGGCTGACCTTCGGTTAGGGGAGCGATAATTGACGCCATTCTAACCGATTACGATTTGCAGCCACCAGGCTGCTTCGTTCGTACCTGCAAGCTGAACAGTAGCGCCCTTGCAGGGCGAGCGTCACCGCTTCGCGGTTCCGATGGATTGCATGTCCCGAACCCGGCTTTATACTCTGCGGCATGTATATTCCTCGCCCTGCAAAACTCCTCTTCACCGTCGATGACGGCTGGAATTTGTTCATCAATAAGTTCGGCGATAGCCTGACCCCGTGGACCCGTCTTTGCGTCGAGCGCATGCTCGCCTGCGGCACCGCTGCCATGGGCGTTCGCCGTTACTGCTGCGCACCGGCCGACTGCACCCACTCCCGCTTTTTCTGCCAGAGCTGTAAGTCAAAGGCCTGCAGCTCCTGCGGCTTCAAAGCCACGGAGCTGTGGGTGTCGCAGCAGAGCCACATCCTCCCAGACTGCGACTGGCAGCATATCACCTTTACCATGCCTCACCTCCTGTGGCCCTTTTTTAACAACAACTGGCCCCTGCTCAACGCTCTGTTCCGCGCCGCCACCCGCGCCATGCTCCGGTGGGCCCGCAAACAGGGCGTGGAGGTCGGCATCTTCTGCGCCCTGCACACCTGTGGCCGCCAGCTCAACCAGCACCCGCACATTCATCTGTCCGTCACCCGCGGCGGGCTGGATATAAAACACAGCGTATGGCGCGACCTCTTCTTTAAGAAGCAGCCTGTAGAGGAAATCTGGCGCGGGGCGGTCATCCACCTGCTGCGCCACAGCTATGACCTGATTAATCCCGGCAGCCTGCCCGGGCTGGGGCATATCCGTGATAAAAAGCAGTGGCAGCGCTACCTGCAGGCGCAGTACGGGCGCCGCTGGAAGGTCCACTTTGCGAAGAAAACCCGGGGCGCCTGGCGGAGCGTCAAATACCCTGGCCGGTACCTGAAGCGACCGCCGGTGTCGGCGGCAAAGCTCAGGCACTACAGCGGCGGCGCCGTGGTGCACCACTATTACGACTACCGGACGCAGCAGCACCGGAAACAGACGCTGACTCAGGAAGAGATGATCGGGCGCTACATCAGCCACGTGCCGGAAAAGCATTTTAAAATGGTGCGCTACTACGGCTTTTTGTCTAACCGGAAACGGGGCGAGCTGCTGCCGAAAGTGTACGAAGCCCTGCAGATGGAAGCGAGGAAAAAGCCGAAGCAGCCGGGCTTCGCCGCGCTGATGAAGGAATTTCTGCGCACGGATCCCTACAAATGCATTCTGTGCGGCAACCGGCTTCGCTTCAGCGGCGCAGAGGCCGGCAGGCACGCCACCGAACTGGTGGCAGAAAGGCTGCACGGCATCGACAGGAAACGATGGCTTCTGGCGCAGACTGCAGGATAAGTGCGCCTGAAAAATGGGTTTCAGGTTAAAAAGGCACCGAAAACCGAATTTTATCGCCATTAGCGTCACTACCACCCGCCATCACTGCGCTCCAAAAGACTATGTTCATGGTCAGGATATTTTTAAAACGCTTTTCCAGTCTCCTAACCATCAAGAGTCTGGGGTTCAGGTAACCTTCGCTGGTGTTTGCAGAGCTAAGAAAGGCGGCTTAGCGTTGCACTGCGAACTTGAATCCGACACCAGCTAAAAATTTTCCCACTTTTTCTGTAAGAAATTAGCACCGCTAACGACTTTATTAGCAAGGAGTACATAGCTCTGATATCTGAAAGACGAAACGCTCACACTGGAAAATTAAGGAAATAATTATGAAAAAGAATACAACTGCAGCTTTACTGGCGCTGACCGTTGGAAGCGTATTGGCGGGCATCAGCTCTTCGGCTCATGCCGAAACCACCGCGAATTCGGAAAAGTGCTACGGCGTATCGCTGAAAGGTAAAAATGACTGTAAAGCTGGCGCCGGGACGACCTGCGCCGGGACCTCTAAAGTCGACTATCAGGGCAATGCCTGGAAAATGGTGCCGGCGGGAACATGCGTTACCCTGAAATCTCCGACGTCAACGACTGGCTTTGGTCAGCTCGACTCCTTTAAACACAAAGCCTAAACCGCTGGAACTGGAGCACATGCCGTGCAAAATACTGCCTCTTTTCCCGCTGACAGTTGTTCTGATGATGTAGCCGGTGCTCCTGTTATCTGCTCCTTGCCCGCGAAAGCGGGCATTGGCCTTAAGCCCGAGCATTATGACGACATTATCAGACTCCAGCCGGATATTGGTTTTGTCGAAATCCATGCGGAAAATTATCTGGTGGCAGGAGGCCCCATGCACGCCGGACTTCGTGCAGTCTGTGAGAAATATCCCCTTTCTGTCCACGGTGTGGGCCTCTCTATTGGTGGCGAAGACCCGCTGGTTGAAAACCATCTCACGCAAGTTGTCTCGCTCGTGGAACGTTATCAGCCAAAAATATTTTCTGAACATTTAGCCTGGTCAACGCATGGGAACGCCTTTTTTAACGACCTGCTGCCGTTGCCTTACACCAAGGAAACCTTAGAGCGGGTCTGCGATCATATAGATCAGGTACAGAATGCGTTGCGTCGCCCTATGCTTCTTGAAAACCCATCAACGTACGTTGAGTTCAGTGCCTCAACCATGAGTGAAACAACATTCATCAGCGAAATAATAAGGCACACCGGCTGTGGTTTACTGCTTGATGTAAATAATCTCTACGTAAGCGCAGTCAACCACAACCTGGATGCGCACCGCATGCTTCTGGAGCTCCCCTTGCAGCATGTGGGAGAAATTCACCTTGCGGGGTACACCGAATGTATTGACGGTGCCGGAGATCGTCTGTTGATTGACTCACACGACAAAGAAGTGAGCGTTCCGGTTTGGACGTTATACAAAGAAGCGCTGAAGCACACGGGCGCAGTTGCCACGCTGATTGAATGGGATGGCAACGTGCCACCACTAACGCGTCTGCTTCAAGAATCGGCGCGAGCTCAACAATGTCTGCTAATGAGAGATTAACATGCAGCGCGCCTTCATCAATGCATTACTGGATCCTGATGCAGATCCTCCGGCAGGCTTAAAGATATGGAACGGCAGCGATCCTGCCCTGCGGTTTTCAGTATATCGTAACAACGTAATGGCTTCGCTCGTCGACGCGCTGGCTGCTAATTTTCCCGTGCTGCAGGAGCAGGTCGGAAGTGAATTTTTCCGGGCTATGGCTGCCACGTTCATCCGCCAGCATCCGCCCTCTTCTTCTGTGCTGGCTCGTTATGGCGAAAATCTTCCTGCGTGGATCGCGGCCTTTGAGCCGCTGGCTGACTGGCCGTGGTTGGGAGATCTGGCAAAACTTGAGTTTTCTGTCATTGATTCGCTGAACGCTCTCGATAACGAGAAAGAGCTAACGGCGTTAATCCCTGCGTTTGACCCGCAGAACAATGGATTGATGCTTGAGCCTTCCTTGCGGGTCATCACTTCGCCTTATGCCATATTTCAAATCTGGTGCGCCCATCAGGAAGCGCTGCCGGAAACCATTGATCCGTATCAGGCGGAAAATGTTCTACTTTTCCGCCAGCAAAACGCTGTTAGGATTTTGCCTGTAAACGCAGCCCAGGCGCACTTTGTCAACAACCTGCGACTGGGCAAATCGTTAATAGCTTCACTCGAAGCGAGTGAGGGATTAGACCACGAACTCGATGTGGGACAAACGCTGCTGACTCTTCGTCAGCATGGATTGATAATCACAATAAGAGAAAATATATGCTGAAGATCATTCACACTTACATTCGGACTGTGCAACAATTGAGTCAGACGGCACTTATAGCCATCATCGCCCGCATTGGACTTGCCGCCACTTTCTGGCTTTCTGGACAAACAAAAATTGAAGGATTCCAGTTTGATCTCTTTGGCGAGCAACCTCTGCAGTTGGGGGTTCCGAACCTCACAGAGGGGGTCGTAGCCTTGTTTCGTGATGAGTATCGCCTGCCATTCCTGGAACCGGAACTTGCTGCGACGATAGCAGCCACAGCGGAACATATGTTGCCCCTGCTGCTTATACTGGGACTGGCTACCCGCTTATCGGCGCTGGGATTGCTGACGATGACAATGGTTATCCAGATATTCGTCTATCCGGATGCCTGGACTGTGCATACCTTATGGATAAGTGCGCAATTGTACCTGCTGGTATATGGCGCAGGCAGCGTCTCACTGGACCGCTTAATATCGCGGCGTTATTAAGGCTTGTTACTGCCGTCATCACCCATGGCAAATGCGCGGCTCACAACACGTAAATCGTCAAGCTGATGCAAAAAGTTTCGGCAACCTGAGCAGCACAGCAAATGCCACCGCAGTACCAGCCGTTGAGAAACGGCTAAATTCTCATCCTGCATCTGAGATATCAGCCGCGTTGCGTTGATACAATTAAGCATGTATACCCTCGCCTTCAAACCAGCGCTGTGACAGGCACTCGCGTAAACGCATTCGGGCACGCCACAGTATAACGTTCAGATTACTGACGGACACGTCCATCTCCTGGCAAATCTCAGGCGTTTCAAGACCAATGAATTCGCGCATCATGAATGCCCGGGCGTGCTTCGCGGGTAAATTTGACAGACACATTTCAAAAATCTTCCAGAATTTTTCCTGTTCTATTGCCTGATCAGGCATGTGCCAACGTTTAGGTTCTTCGCCTGTGGCCCAATGCCCCGACTCATCAAACAGCATATCAAAATCCAGTTCTTCCTGCGCACTACTTTGTGTCGGCTCGGAAGCACGATAACGCTGTCGCAGTTCATCAGCAATTTTATGACGAAGAATAGCAAATACCCAGCTTTTCCAGGCGCCTTCACCTCTGAGCGTGGACGCATTTTTCATAGCACCTTCCAGCGCCTCCTGAACGACATCTTCTGCCAGACAGCGGTCACCTAACTGCAGCTGGGCAAACCTCACCATTTGTACACGTAACGCAATCAGGAAATTAAGCTCATCCGCTCCATGTGGAACATTCTGCATAAATGTATTGCCTATTTAAGGTGAAATTTAAACGCGCATTAGACACATGTAGACCATGCTCACTTCAGCAATGATTCAGAGATGCTTAGCGGAGCTTTGAAGACCTTACGGACCAATAAATTTTATATTCGTTATTATTACAAATATTTAGCTCGTGGAAAATAAAATTTACGTACGGCAATGTGAATCGCCAGGTAATGACGCAGATTTAGTGGTAATGGAGGATTGTCGGATACCAGCCGATGGTCTTGTCGTGCATAACCACCATTGATTGCAACTCCACCAGACCAGGAACCGCACGCAAGCCCAGCGTTAATCAGAGATTGATCTTGACCTGCTATCTCCAGACAGCTTTTGTAGCTTAAGTTAACGATGCCCGCAGCGCCGGTATTATTTCGGGGAGTGATATCGCAGCACGCTGTGCGGATGGTTTTCATTGTAATAATTGAACGTAGCGCCCTTAGAGGGCGAGCGTCACGGCTCTGCCGTTCCGATGGTGTTCATGCCCGGCTCACGGCCTTATACTCTGCGGTATGTTAATACCCGAAGGATATCTCCAGCATGCCGCGCAACAAATCTCCGAAAAAACGTAAACAGCACAAACCCGGAAAACCCGGCAGGTCTCCTGCTGACGGGCGTATCCCGTACCGACGCTACCCCAAACGTTTCATGGTCTCCGCGCCTCCTGAGCACGGCCATGAGACCCCGCATGAGTTCTTTTATGACAGTCCCGAAGAAGCCATACAGCACTGCGTCCGCCTTGGGCCTCAGTTTTTTCTCGACACGCTGAACTATCCGCCCCTGGTCACGGTTATCCGGGGTTTTGAGCAGCATCCCGGTGATGCTGAGAGGGCCGGATACGACTGTACCGATGGCGCAATGACTGAAAGCATGCCCGTGGATCAGTTCATGACCTGTACAGAGCTGGGGATAATGCCGGTGTCCTTCGACCCATGGGACAAATCCACCGACAACTGGGCTGACAGACCCGACGAACTCGACTGCGACTGCGACTGCGACTGCGACTGCGACTGCGACTGCGACTGCGACTGCGACTGCGACTGCGACTGCGACTGCGACTGCGGGCAGTATGTCGATTTTAGTTTCACCGGCAAGATACCCGGCCTGTAATACCCCGGATGTATATCCCGCGTCCCGCAAAACTCCTCTTCACCGTCGATGACGGCTGGAACAGGTACCTCGGTTCAAATGGCGACAGCGTCAGCCTCTGGACCCGTCTCTGCGTTGAGCGCATGCTCGCCTGCGGGACCACTGAGATGGGTGTTCGTCGTTTTTGCTGTTCGTCACCCGGTTGCACCCACTCCCGCTTTTTCTGCCAGAGCTGCAAGTCAAAGGCCTGCAGTTCCTGCGGATTCAAAGCCACGGAGCAGTGGGTGGCGCAGCAGAGCCACATCCTCCCCGACTGCGACTGGCAGCACATCACCTTTACTATGCCCCACCTGCTGTGGCCGTTTTTTAACAACAACTGGCCACTGCTCAATCAGCTCTTTCAGGCCGCCACACGGGCCATGTTACGGTGGGCCCGCAAACAGGGCGTGGTGGTCGGTATCTTCTGCGCCCTGCACACCTGTGGCCGCCAGCTCAACCAGCATCCGCACATTCACGTCTCCGTCACCCGCGGCGGGCTCAGCATGAAGCACGGCGTCTGGAAAAGTATCTTCTTTAAAAAACAGGCTGTAGAAAAAATCTGGCGCACTGCCGTCACGGAGCTGCTACGGGACAACTATGACCGGATTAACCCCGCCAGCCTGCCCGGCCATGGTCATCTCCGGGATGAAAAACAGTGGCGCCGTTATCTGCAGGCGCAATACGGACGTCGGTGGAAAGTCCACTTTGCGAAGAAGACCCGGGGTGCCTGGCGGAGCGTCAAATACCTCGGCCGGTACCTGAAGCGACCGCCGGTGTCGGCGACGAAGCTGAGGCACTACAGCGGTGGTGCCGTGGTGCACAATTATTACGACCACCGTACACAGCAATACCGGCAGCAAACGCTGACCCAGGAAGAGATGATCGGACGCTATATCAGTCATATCCCGGAGAAGCATTTTAAGATGGTGCGTTACTACGGTTTTTTGTCAAATCGTAAACGGGGCGAGCTGCTGCCAAAAGTGTATGAAGCCCTGGAGATGGAGACGCGGGAAAAACCGGAGCAGCCGGGCTTCGCCGTGCTGATGAAGGAATTTTTGCGCACGGATCCGTACAAATGCCTTCTGTGCGGCAACCGGCTGCGCTTCAGCAGTGCACAGGCAGGGAGACATACGACCGAATTAGTGGCAGAAAGGCTGCATGACATAGACAGAAAACGATGGCTTCTGGCACAGGCTGCAGGATAAGTGCGTCTGAAATATGGGTTACGGGTTAAAAACACGTCAAAAACAGCATTTTATGACTATAACGTTCCCGATGGCGCATCATTACTGCATTGTTGACACTGCTGTTCATGGTCAGGAAATTTTCAAAACGATGATTCATTTGTAAGCGTCCAGCGAGGGCCGTCTGGTCATAATCTGATGCATCCGACAAAGTGGTGTCCACTAAATAAGTGTAGTGCGCCCCAAAAGTTAGACACCAGATCAAAAACTGAGGGCGCATGGCAAAATTTTCATTGGAATTCAAAAAGGAAGTGTCAGAGAAGTATCTGGAAGATGAGTTGAGTCTGAAATCTGTAGCCAGGATGTACGACATAAGCCCTTGCACGGTAAGAAAATGGGCTTATGCCTACCGGGAGCATGGGATCGGTGTGCTTACGGGTAAAAAGGGACGCTACTCTGCTGATTTCAAACTTATGGTAGTAAAAGAAGTTGTGGATGATGGCTTCTCTGTTCGTGAAACTGCGGTAAAACATGGGATACCAGCCTTTGGTACTGTATGTACCTGGCTTGAAAAATATAGAAAACATGGCGAGGATGCTTTCACCCGAAAAAATCAAAAGATCATCCCAGTGCCAGATAAAAGCATCACGCCAGTCCCACCACAGCCAGCATTAACCGATGTTGAGCGAGAGGAACTTGAACAACTCAGGGTCGAGAATGCCTACTTAAAAAAGCTGAAGGCCTTGGTTCAGCAGAAAACATGCTCAGCGCCCAGGAAAAAGTGAGCATTGTAAGTGAACTAAGGCAGGAATGGCCATTGTCCCGATTGTTAATCGTTGCTGGGCTGCCCCGGAGTACATTTTACTATCATGTAAAACGTCTTGCGGCTCCGGACCGATACCAGTCTGCCAGAGCGCTTGTGCTGAAAATTTATCACCAGCACAAAGGTCGCTATGGTTACAGACGCATCAGGCTGGCATGTCGTAACGAGGGGGTTTTACTTAATGGCAAAACCGTTAGAAAACTCATGAAGGAACTGGGTATTAGCAGCCTGATTCGCGTCAAAAAGTACCGTTCATATAAAGGAGAACAAGGACGAATTTGCGATAATCTCCTGAAACGCCAGTTTGACGCAGAACGCCCCAACGAGAAGTGGGTCACAGATGTCACTGAGTTTAAAGTGAATGGCAAAAAGCTGTATTTGTCGCCCATCATGGATCTTTATAATGGCGAAATCATTGCTTATAACCTCGCTAACCGCCCTCTACCTTCAATGGTGCAGACTATGCTCACGGATGCGCTGAAACAGTTGCCGAAAGACGAACACCCAATATTGCACAGCGATCAAGGCTGGCAATATCAGATGTCACGCTGGCAACGATGGTTAAAAGATAGTGGCATCGCCCAGAGTATGTCTCGTCGGGGAAATTGCCTTGATAATGCAGTGATAGAGAGTTTTTTTGGAACATTGAAATCAGAATGTTATTACCTCAATGAATATAAAAATGTGGATGACTTAAAGCGAGACATTATCGATTACATTGATTATTATAACCAATTGAGGATAAAGGAAAAACTTGGCGGTCTTAGTCCGGTACAATATCGATTGAGTCAGGCTGCATAAGTTGTCCAAGATCTGGGGCGCAGATCAATAAGTAGTGGGAACCAAAGTGTCAGAGATGCAGAAAAATGTGACTCCCGGCAGGCGTAAAGGCTGCCCTAATTATTCTCCTGAGTTTAAGCAGCAGCTCGTTGCTGCTTCCTGCGAACCCGGAATATCCATCTCGAAACTGGCGCTCGAAAATGGCATTAACGCCAATCTGTTGTTCAAATGGCGCCAACAATGGCGCGAGGGAAAGCTGCTATTACCTTCTTCAGAGAGCCCCCAGCTACTTCCTGTGACTCTCGATGCTGCTGCCGTACAGCCAGAACCGCCCGCAGAGGACCCGGAAACCCTCAGTATCAGCTGTGAGGTAACGTTCCGGCACGGGACGCTCCGCCTCAATGGCACTGTCAGCGAAAAGCTTCTGGCTCTGCTGATACAGGAACTGAAGCGATGATCCCGTTACCTTCCGGGACAAAAATCTGGCTGGTTGCCGGAATCACTGACATGCGCAACGGCTTCAACGGCCTGGCCGCAAAAGTGCAGACGGCGCTGAAAGATGACCCGATGTCCGGCCACGTCTTCATCTTCCGGGGCCGCAGTGGCAGTCAGGTCAAACTGCTGTGGTCTACTGGCGACGGGCTGTGCCTGCTGACCAAACGGCTGGAGCGCGGCCGCTTCGCCTGGCCCTCGGCCCGTGATGGCAAAGTGTTCCTGACGCCGGCGCAGCTGGCAATGCTGTTGGAAGGTATCGACTGGCGGCAGCCTAAGCGGTTGCTGACCTCCCTGACCATGCTGTAGGTCTCTTTATCCTGGTTGTCACAGAATAAGCCTGGTAAAATGCGGGCTTATGAACGACACCTCTCCTGACGACATCCTTCTGCTGAAACAGCGCCTGGCCGAACAGGAAGCGCTGATCCACGCCCTGCAGGAAAAGCTGAGCAACCGGGAGCGTGAAATAGACCATCTGCAGGCGCAGCTGGATAAGCTTCGCCGGATGAACTTCGGCAGCCGCTCCGAAAAGGTATCCCGCCGTATCGCACAGATGGAAGCCGATCTGAACCGGCTTCAGAAAGAGAGCGATACACTGACCGGTCGGGCGGATGACCCGGCAGTACAGCGCCCGTTGCGTCAGACCCGCACCCGCAAACCGTTCCCCGAATCACTCCCTCGTGACGAAAAACGGCTGCTGCCGGCAGAGTCTTGCTGCCCTGAGTGTGGTGGCTCGCTGAGCTACCTGGGCGAAGACGCAGCCGAACAGCTGGAGCTGATGCGCAGCGCCTTCCGGGTTATCCGCACAGTGCGGGAAAAACATGCCTGCACAAAATGCGACGCTATAGTGCAGGCTCCCGCGCCTTCACGCCCCATCGAGCGGGGTATCGCCGGACCGGGGCTGCTGGCCCGGGTGCTGAGCTCAAAGTATGCAGAGCACACCCCGCTGTATCGCCAGTCTGAAATATACAACCGTCAGGGCGTGGAACTGAGCCGTTCACTGCTGTCGGGCTGGGTGGATGCGTGTTGCCGGCTGCTGTCACCGCTGGAAGAGGTGCTTCAGGACTATGTCCTGACCGACGGCAAACTCCATGCGGATGATACCCCCGTCCAGGTGCTGTTGCCGGGCAATAAGAAGACGAAGACCGGGCGGTTGTGGACGTATGTTCGTGACGACCGCAACGCCGGGTCAGCGCTGGCGCCGGCGGTCTGGTTCGCCTACAGCCCGGACAGAAAAGGCATCCATCCGCAGACCCATCTTGCGGGGTTCAGCGGTGTGCTGCAGGCGGATGCGTACGCCGGGTTCAACGAACTGTACCGGGATGGCCGGATAACGGAAGCCGCCTGTTGGGCTCATGCCCGCCGTAAAATCCACGATGTGGATGTTCGTACCCCGTCAGCCCTGACGAAGGAAGCCCTGAGACGGATCGGCGAACTGTACGCCATCGAGGCGGAGATAAGGGGAATGCCGGCGGAGCAGCGCCTTGCCGAACGTCAGTTGAAAATGAAACCGCTCCTGAAATCCCTGGAAAGCTGGCTGCGTGAAAAGATGAAAACCCTGTCGCGACACTCAGAACTGGCGAAAGCGTTCGCATACGCCCTGAACCAGTGGCCGGCACTGACGTACTATGCAGAAGACGGCTGGGCCGAAGCCGATAACAACATCGCTGAAAATGCGCTGCGGATGGTCAGTCTGGGTCGTAAAAACTGGTTGTTCTTCGGCTCGGACCACGGTGGTGAGCGTGGAGCGTTGCTATACAGTCTGATCGGTACATGCAAACTGAATGGAGTGGATCCAGAAAGCTACCTCCGTCACGTGCTGGACGTCATAGCTGACTGGCCGATCAATCGGGTCAGCGAACTGCTCCCCTGGCGCGTAGCGCTGCCAACTGAATAACACATCCCCGTCAATACGGTTCTCGCTGGACGCTTACATTCATTTTCCTAACCATGAACGTTAACGCTGGCCATGAGATAACCTCAAAAGCCCGTATTATACATCAGATTCAAATAATTAGAGGCATCACCAATTTTTCAATTGTTGAAAAAGGTACGACACTTTATGGAAACCATAAGCCCGTATCTGGATGGCAAAAATGCGCTGGCAAAGGTGTAGCAATATTAGGACAATTTTTATTGTCCTATTTTATTAAACGAATTGTCTTAAATATTCTGAATTCCAAAACAACAAGGAGGTAAGTATCATTCAACCTCAACACGTTCACGTTATATGGAGTAAAAAATGTCAACATATTTACCTAAGAAAGTTATCGCTCAGTTAGTCGCTGGTACTTTTTCCGTCGTATTAGGAGCACAAGCCATGGCAGCCACCACTCATTCTACAGTATCCAGCAAGACTCATGAGGTTAAACAAGTACCACAGTCGCTGGAAATGTTGTCACGTGATAACACGGTTCTGGTGCTGGTCGATCACCAAATAGGTCTATTCACTGGTGTGAGAGATATCCCTGTGGCCGACCTCAAACATAATGTCGTGGCATTGGCAAAGGCGGCCAAGGTATTGGGTATTCCGGTTATCATGACGGCAACTATGCCTGATGGTCTGTGGGGACCAACCATTCCTGAGCTGACCTCTGCATTGCCCGATGTACCGATCATCACCCGAACAGTAATCAATGCTTGGGATGATCCTGCTGTTCGGGCAGCCATAGAAAAGACAGGGCGTAAACAGATTTTGATTGCGGGTGTTTCACTGGAAGTTTGTGCGGCATTTCCAGCGATTGCTGCTAAAGCTGCTGGATTTGATACCCGTGTAGTATTGGATGCTTCTGGTACCTTCAATGATGCCAAACGTGAGGCAGGTATCCAGCGCCTGACCGTGGCGGGTATACCGTTAACGGATTATGCCTCCGCAGGTGTAGAACTATTGGGAAGCAATACCGATCCGAAAGCTCACAATGTCTACAATGCGCTGGATATTCCCTTTGCCACACTGGTTTGGCAGTTGAAAACTACCCCACAACCTGACAATCAAAAGTAAAGGAAATGAGCACTCAGCTATCAAATGTCATTACGGCAAAGATGCACCCGATAGGCACCGGGTGTACCATCGCACAGTTTCGACATGACTTGTTCAATGCTGGAATGATGTCGCCTTTTGTTATGGTAGATCATTTTTATATGTGGGAGCCTACGTTTGATGTGCATCCCCATGCGGGTTTCTCTGCTGTAACGATGGTTTTTGAAGACACTAAAGGCACAATGATCAGCCAGGATTCTCTTGGCAATAATGCGGTGTTTGGTGCTGGTGACCTGCACTGGACCATGGCTGGCCGGGGAATCATGCATACACAGGTTCCTGTTGGCGCACAATCCCATATTCATGCACTGCAAATTTTTGTCAATTTACCAGCAGCGCAGAAAAATTTGCCAGCAGATTCGTTTCACATCAGCAGCGATAAGATACCAATCATCGAGAATGAAGGGAGCCGCGTGCGTGTTGTCTCTGGCGATTTTCAGGGAAATATCTCCTTGACCCGAGCCCCTCGGTCAATACTGATGCTTGATGTACAATTTCAAAAAGCTGATGCCAATATTGAAGTCCCTCTACCTGGTCAATGGAATGCATGGATACTTATAGTTGAGGGAGATGTCATTGTTGATAACAGCAGTGAAATCGTGTCAGGCCAAGCGATCTGCGTCAGTGCCGATGATCAAGGCGGCACATTCAGGCTCAAAGGAAGTGAAGGCGCTCAGTGTGTTGTTTTGGCTGCTGAGCGGATCGATGAGCCGATGATTGTCCAAGGTCCGTTTGTATTCGAAAGTAAAACTTCTCTTGATAAAGCAGTAGATGATTTTCGCGCTGGTAAGTTCGGCTCTGTCGTCTTTAAACAAATGGATTCAGACTAACAGAATCTATTAATTGGAGTTACCCAATGCGACCAGCAATCGCACTGGGTAATTCATCAACCAGATAATCCAATAGTACCCGAACTGCGGGCAACCATCCTTGTTGAACGGGAGCCACGGCAGTCAGTTGTGAATCACCTGCAAGCCATTGTGGTAATACGCACACTAACTTCTCTTCTGCCACACCCTCACGGCACACATAATCTGGTAAAGCAACCACACCTAAACCCGCTTCAACTGCCTGTTTCAGTGCTACCATGTTATTACTCACAAATCGCGCGTTAAAGGGCACGGTAACGGTTGGTTTATTCAGAGAAAAAAGCGACCAGCTTTGTGCAGTTCCTCGGCCAAGAGCGATGGCATCGTGGGTCAATAGATCATCAGGGCAATGCGGATTCCCTTTTAGGGGTTCCGTGGTCATTTCTGCAATAACACCCGCTAAGGAAAAATGAAGTTCTTTGGATTGAATCGCTTAGTGCGAACTGGCCTGTACCGTTCAAGGGGACGGTCAATTTCGTTCCACAGGTAATCTCCGGTGAGAGATATATGACCCCACGGTAGTGGCGCCACGCTGGACAACAGCTCTTCCGGTATGATGATCCCCTGGCTGCGAACGTAATCAACAGCACGGCTGAGATAGACCGTGTTCCACAGGACTATTGCATTAACAACAAGGTTGAGGCCAGATGCCCTGTAAGCCATAGCCTCGGCAGCTCTGTTACGAAGCTCGCCAAGTTGGTGAAGAAAAATGGCGCGGGCAAGGGCATGGCGGCTTTCGCCTTTGTTGAGAATGGCATGTGATCTGCGACGTAAGCGGGTATCAAGCAACCAGTCACAAATAAAGATAGAGCGTTCAATGCGTCCCATTTCTCGCAAAGCCTGGTTGAGCCGGTTTTGTCTGGGAGACGCTGCCAGCTTTTTCAGTATCACTGATGGAGGCACCAGACCTGCGCCGATCGAAGCCTTTAGCCGCAGCACCTCATCCCAGTGTTGCTCTATAACATCCATCCTGGCTCTTCCGGCAATCAGAGCATCAAGTGGCCTGTATTCCTCCGAGGGAGTAATGACGTACAGTCTGCGACTACCCAAATTGCGAATGCGGGGAATGAGCCTGTAACCAAAGGAGTGAAACATCGAAAATGTTGTTTCAGTCGCACCGGCAGTATCGGTGGCATGTTCATGAATTTCCACTGAACTTTCGTTGTGAAGCAAACCATCGAGTACGTAAGGTGCTTCACTCTCAGAGGCCTGGATCATTCTGGAGAAAAAGGACGCAAACCGGTTCGACAGAAAGCCATAAATCGACGCTCCTGGCCGCTTGCCGTATTTTGCATTGTATTCAAGGCTGGCTTCACCACGTCCGCCGGCAGGGAAAAACTGCCCGTCCGAGGATGATACATGGCCATCCCCCCAGATAGCGGCAAAAGGATGTTCCTGCTGGGCATCGACCAGTACCGAGGTTGCAGCTGCATAGGTTTCAGCGCGTAAATGACGATCCACCATTACCATCATCTGGTGAATGGTGACACCACGTGAACTCTGTGCCATTCGTTCAGCTCCGGCATTAGTCGCATCAGCAAGGATCGCTGCCATGAGCGACGCTTCGTCTTCAGCCTGTTCTCCGGTGCGATAATGGGTGAAACAATCAAGAAAATTAGTCCAGCTATGGACTTCAGCGAGCAGGCTGGTGATCCTGACCCGGGGAACCAGCATGTAAAGCTTTCGGCTGAGTGTGGTAATCCTGTCGCTATCCTCCTCGCGGATTGGTGAAACGGACAGCCCTCTGTCAGAAAGCTCTGCATCAGGTATGGCATTATCAGCGGCGGCTTTTGCCAGCGCTTTTAGTTTTGTATCTAGAGTGGCGGTACGCTCCGCCCTCCATTCCGAAAAATTATCCGGAATGGCAAGTCCGAGCCGTGATTCTGTACGCATCTGGTCGAAAACATGGCGTGGTAGAAGATAATCCTCAAAACTGCGCCAGGCCCTGCTGCCATCAACCCATATGTCTCCGGTTTTCAGCCGCTCCCGCAGATGAACGAATACGGCAACCTCCCATGCCTGAAAATCTGTATTTCCCGCCCCCGGACTGACTCGCCGCAGCCATTTACGGGACATAAAATCGAGCGGTACCTTCGAGGGAAGTTTTCGACCGCGGTAGAGTGCCAGAAGATGATCCACAGCCAGCAGAACCGGCTCATCCGCGCGAAACGCCCTGAAAGAAAAAGTACTGAAAATAAGCCGCCCCAGCTTACGTAATGATTTTTGTCTTCCGATAAGCTCGTCAAATTCGGTATTACGATGGGGTGATGCGACAGAAGCCGCAGCAGCCATACTGGCGATCAAACCTTCCCAGCCAAGTGATGCCGTTATCGCTGATGCAAAATCAGTCTTGCCGTCACGGGCATCCAGAAGCGCCTGACCCAGCTTTATATGAACCAGAGCCACGACTTCAAGCACTTCTGCGGCTTTCAGTCGACGCTCCTTCTGGCTTATCTCTGCCTTGCGCCTCGTGCTGCCAATCAATTTGCAGAACATATCAATAGCCAGATCGGTAATTATCGCCTGTTTTTCGATGACGAAGGCTGCCAGCGTGGCGCGGCGGCGTTCGGACGCCAGACGTTGTATCTCACGTGCATGTAAAACACGAGAATCGCGGGCAATAATACCGTAACGGTTTACATGGATCCTTTTGCGCTGCTCATCGGAGATTGCCGCTGCCCGTAATATCTCGAGCCGGCTAATCAGTCCTCTGAGATTCTTGAGTTTCACACCTTCCGGAGCTTCGGCTATCCAGCCAAGAAGGCTCCTTTCACCGGCTCGTTCGGTAAGTAGTTGCTCAAGTGCGGTGATAGATGAAGGCTCCAGATCCCTGATCAGCTCCCGGTAGGACAGCCGGCGGGCGGCTGCCCGCCCCGCCATTGCCAGGCGAACGAGTTGTGTCGGGACAGGGACCAGTAACTTTTTGTCCTTTAGCTTGTCGATAACCGCTCTGGTGATCGGTAGCCCCCGTTCGGTTGTTGCTGCCTCGCGTGCGGCCGCAAGAATGAGCATTCTGTAATCGCTGACCCGGACGGAACGAAGACCCAGGGCAGAGACAATTTCGCGGGCATGCTCCCGACGAGTCTCCTCGCGTTGGGCGTAAAGTGTAAAAACGGCTGGGTCAATATCCAGTTGCTCTGCAACAACAGCGATAACCGCCTCCGTAGGAACCTCTCCTGCACGTAGCGTACGACCGAGGTCGCGGATAAGTGCGAGCTGAACAGCAAAACCAAGGCGGTTATGAGACCGACGATGCGATCTGGCGAATGCAACATCTTCACAGGACAGTGCAAACCGGGAAAGCGCCTCCTCATAAACCTCAGGCAGCGCAAAAAGAGCATCATGCGATTTGGCGTCAAGAAAGGACATCGGCCTGGTCTGCCTTCAGATTGCAGGATCCTGGCCCGGTCCAGCCGATTCGCCGCAGCGTATCGATGAGTGTCGAGCGCGGTACCCTGAATGTGCGACACACTGACGCTTTACTGGCACCGGTTTCCAGAGCAGTGAGGATCTGCTCAACCTTTTCAGCATCTATCGTCGGTGGTCTTCCACCTTTTCGCCCCCGTCGGCGAGCTGCAGCCAGGCCCGCATTAACACGTTCAGCGATAAGCGTTCTTTCATATTCAGCGAGGGTGCCGAAAAGATTAAAGAGGAACGAGCCATGTGGCGTTGTTGTATCGATGGCTTCAGTCAATGACTTAAAGGCAACACCGCGGATTTTCAGGTCTTCTACAATTCGGATCAAATGTGAGAGTGAGCGACCAAGCCTATCAAGCTTCCAGACTATCAGGACGTCACCTTCTCGCACCTCTGCAAGGCAGGTCTTAAGTCCCGGGCGATCATCGCGCGCACCAGAGGCATGATCCTGATGTAAATGGCGGGGGTCAACTCCGGCAGCAATCAATGCATCACGCTGCAAAGCAACAGACTGACGTTCATCATTGCCTGATACTCGCATATAGCCAATCAACATGTGCGACAAACCTTAAAATTGAGCTTGTCGTACAATGTCTCATTCCGACAGTGTTTGTCACGTAAAAAATAAGGAGTTTACCCCCTCAATTTTCTCCAGCGGCAAGATCTGACGGAAAACACTTGTTTTCCGTCAGGGCGAAAATCGCTTAGCGTGTATTATTGCAGAAATGACCACGGAACCCCAGCTGGGCTGGGAAGTGCCGCTGTGGTTGTGGGAAACTCACGCGCCGGATTGGGAGCAGCCTGGGCTTCCGTTGCAGGGAACCGGCTTCCTGTCAGCGCCGGGCGATGAGGCTGATGATTTTCGTCATTCCCTGAACCAGCTTGAAGTGGCACTGGTACAGCAGGGGATGCAGCAGACGCTCAATGACCGCAGGCATACATTCCTGTTGCAACTGGCCCACAGCCTCCGTGATGGCGGTACTGAACGCCTGACGCACACGCTTTCACAGCTGGCAGAAGGCGCACGTTCTCTGCCGCTCGGCGGGATGGTTTTCAGCCCGGCCATCACCTCGGGCGCGGCCTCCTTACGGCATGCCTGGCAACCGGGTAAAGCCTGGCTGGATTTACTCGCGCAGCGCTGGCGAAAACCGGTAGCGACCGGCGTGTCGTGGCGCAAATCCTTACTGCTGACCTGCACCTGCCTGCTGGCGTTCTGGCTGGCGGCAACGGTCTTTTCCTGGGCAGCGAACCTGCGTCTGATGCAGGCTGATCAGCAGCTGGCGCAGAATGCCACTGATACACGCCAGCCATTGCCGACGCGGCTGATGGCGCTTTACCAGCTGCAACATGAAATTGAACGCCTGCAACACCGCCAGAAATACGGTGCGCCGTGGTATATGCGCATGGGCCTCAGTCGTAACGATGACGTACTGGACGCGCTCTGGCCGTACTGGCAGCAGGCGGCGATGCCATTGTTGCGGGATGCGTCAGCACAGCACCTGTCCTCACTGATGAACAGCTGGCGCAATCTGCCGCCAGACGACCCGCAGCGAGCCACGCAGTCGAAAGTGATGTATGACCAGCTTCGGGCGTACCTGATGCTTTCCCGCCCGGATAAAGCTGACCCGGCTTTCTTCAGCACGACGACCATGCAGTTCTGGCCGCAGCGCGAGGGTGTGCAGGATGGCACATGGCGAGCGGTTGGTAACAGCATGCTGGCGTTTATGATGCAGAACCTTCCTACGCACATGGAATGGCGAACCATCCCGGATATGCGTCTGGTCAGCGGTATGCGCTCAGCCCTGCTTCGCCAGATAGGGGCCAGCAATGCGGAATCCACGCGCTATCAAAAGATGCTTGAACAGGTATCCCGTGATTATGCGGATATGACGCTGAGTGCAATGGTTAATGGTACGGACAGCAGCCAGCTGTTCAGTACCGACGTGAGTGTACCGGGCGTATTCACGCGTAAGGCCTGGGAAGAAGAAGTGCAGCCTGCCATCGAGAAGCTGGCAAAATCGCGCCGGGAAGAAATTGACTGGGTCCTCAGCGATGCACAGCATTCCAGTGACACCGCCGATACGGTTTCCCCGGATACGCTGAAAGCCCGGCTGACGGCGCGATACTTCTCTGATTATTCCGGGGCGTGGCTTAAGTTCCTCAACAGCCTGCAATGGCATCAGGCCGGAAGCCTGTCTGAGTCAATTGATCAACTGACGCTGCTGGCTGATGTGCGGCAGTCACCGCTGATTGCGCTGATAAACACCCTGAACGTGCAGGGCCGTGCCGGGCAAACCGGGGGCGACCTGACCGACTCGCTGGTGAGTTCAGCAAAAAACCTGATCCACAGCGACAAGGCGAAAGAGGCCATTCAGCAGGCCGGGAATGAGGCGCACGGGCCGCTGGATGCGACCTTTGGCCCGTTACTGTCGCTGACGGGCGGGAACGACTCACAGAATAGCCTGAGCCTGCAAACCTTCCTGACCCGCATCACCCGTGTTCGCCTGCGGCTTCAGCAGGTGACGAATGCGCCCGATCCGCAGGCGATGATGCAGTCACTGGCGCTGACCGTGTTTCAGGGCAAGGCGGTCGATCTCACTGACACCCGTGACTACGGAAGTCTGATCGCCGCGAGTCTTGGTCAGGAGTGGAGCGGCTTCGGCCAGACTGTTTTTGTGCAGCCGATGATTCAGGCCTGGGAGCAGGTGCTTTCCCCAACCTCAGCGAGCCTCAACAGCCAGTGGCAAAGCGATATCGTGACCCCGTGGAACGCGTCTTTCGCAGACCGTTATCCGTTTACCGACCGTCAGAGTGAGGCTTCACTGCCCGAACTGGCGCAGTTTATGCGCTCTGACACCGGGCGTATTGCGCAGTTTATCCAGACCCGTCTGGGTGGCCTGCTGCGACTTGAAGGTGATAAGTGGGTGCCGGATGCGATGAACAGTCAGGGGCTGACCTTTAACCCGGCGTTTCTCGACGCGCTAAACCGCCTGACCCGCGTGGCAAATGTGGCCTTTGCTCATGGCGACGTGGAGCTGCATTTCCAGCTGATGGCGAAGCCTTCCCGCGATGTGGTGGAATCCGACCTGACGCTGGACAGACAGAAACTCCAGTATTTCAACCAGGAAGAAAGCTGGCAGACCCTGACCTGGCCGGATAACCGCTGGCAACCCCAGACTACTCTTACCTGGCGTACCGTGAAAACCGGCGCGCGTCTCTATTCCGATGAGCCGGGAAGCTGGGGCTTCATTCGCCTGCTGGATAAAGCACTGGTGACGAGTCTGGGCGACAACCTCTATCGCGTGGCCTGGATCACCCCGGACGGCGTGGCGCTGAATTACCAGCTGCGCACGGAGCTGGGGAAAGGGCCGCTGTCACTGCTTGATCTGCGCGGGTTTGTGCTGCCATCACAGATTTTCTCGTCCGGTGGCGCTGCCACTGCGGGAATCCGCACTGGAGGTGAATAATGAACATCCGGCCATCCCGTTATTTGTGGTTATGCCTGCCACTGTTGCTGCTGAGCAGCTGTGGCCTGTACCAGAAAACAAAGCAGGGTACACAGAGCGTGGCGAAAGCGATTTTCTATCGCCAGGTGGAGACACTGCACCTGAGCTTCGCTGCCCGAAGTGCCATTAACGCCGATGACGCGCAGCAGGCGATGCCGCTGCGTATCCGTGTCCTGCAACTGAACGACCGCAAGACCTTTGATAACACGGAATACACCGACCTGCTGACACAGCCGGATTTGGTGCTGAAGGAGTCGCTGCTGACACAGCGCCAGCTGAGCGTTTATCCCGGTCAGACGGTCAACCTCGATATTCCAGTGGATGAAAAAGCGCAGTTTGTGGCGGTGGTCGGGCTGTTCCGCAAGCCGGACAGAACCCGTGGCACCTGGAAGCAGGTGCTGAGCCGCGATGCTCTTGACCCGGATGAGCCGCGCGTCATTGAAGTCCGTGATAACACGCTGCTGCTGAAACCGGTGAAAGAATGAATGACCATGATTTTCTGAAATATTTCGACAGTGAAATGCGCTGGCTGAAGGCGGCGGCGCGTGAGTTTGCTGAACAACATCCGGAGGCCGGTCGGCGGCTGGGTATCGACCGACAGTCTCATAAAGCTGATGATACCGTAGAGCAGCTGTTCCAGGGCTTCTCGCTGATGATGGCCCAGCTCAGGCGCAAGCTGGATGACGATATCCCGGAGCTGACGGAGCCGCTGCTGGGCCATCTGCTGCCGATAGCCAACCGGACACAACCCTCGATGGCCGTGGTCGAGCTGACCCCGGAAATGGTTGCGCAGGTCAGGGATGTGGTGATCCCCGCAGGCACGACACTGCTGACCCGGCCAATGGATGATACCGGGCTGCGCTGCCCGTATCGCACGACCGATGAACTGGTACTGCACCCGCTGGAGCTGCACAACGTCCGACGACAGTTTCACACTGACGGCCATCAGGTGCTGACGCTGCGGTTTTCATTCAGCCAGTACGCCGACCCGTCGCAGACGGATTTGAGCCAGATCCCGCTCTATATTCACGGTGATCGGCCCTTACAGTCGATGCTGTATCTGGCGCTGACGCATCATGTCTCGCATATCACGGTGCGCCTGCCACAGACCGGTAATCTTGACCCGCAGCCGTTTCACGGCAAGCTGTCGTCGCGCTGGCAGCAAAACTGGTCGTCAGTCTGGCCGGAAAGCGACAGCCCGGCGCTGTGCGGTGAAGTTCGCCCGTTACTGGAATACTTCAGCTTTCCGGCCCGGTTTGCGTTCTTTACCCTGACAGGCCTTGAAACGCTGCCGCTCGGAGAAGACTGTCAGCATTTTGAGCTGGAATTTCATCTGAGCAAACCACTGAACCGGGATATTCCCGTGCCGGAAGATATTCTGCGTATCCACTGTGTACCGCTCATCAATCTGTTTACCCTCAACGCTGAACCCCTGAAGGTGGAACCCGCACAGCTGGATTACCGGCTGCGGCCACACCGGCTTCGCGATCATCACACTGAAATTTACAGCGTGGATAAGGTGGCCGCGAGCGAGACGCTGGACAAGCGTCAGTATGTGCCGTACCGGCAATTCCGGCACAAGGGCGGGATGTTGCAGCGTAAGGAGAGCTGGCCGGAACGGTACTTTCATACCCGTATCTGGCGCGGCGTAAGTGGTCTGCATGAGACGTTGCTGATGCTGGGCGGTACGTCCGGTGAGCAGGATCTACACGAAGAAAATGCCACGCTGTTTATGAACATCACCTGTACCAACGGCAACTATCCGCGCATGACGCTGGATGCTGCGGTCTTTGATGGCGTAACCATGACCGGCAATCATACACTGCGCTGCCAGACCCGGCATGCGCCCTCTATGCCTTGTTACCCGCCGTTATCGCAATTGCACCAGTGGCATATCATGGCGCAACTGCATCCCCGCGCCCTGAGCCAGATGATAAGCGATGCCGAAAATCTTCGGGCGGTCTTGCAGCTGTTTAACTGGACGGAAGATGAGAACAACCGTCGCCGGATTGAGGGTATCCGGGAGGTCAGCTATCAGCAGGCGTACAATTCTTCCCGCAGCTGGCACGGCGTACGCATTCGCGTCGCACTGGATGAAACACAGTTCAGTGGCGTGGGTGATGCGCGGTTATTCTGCGAATTGCTGGAGCAGTTCTTCACACAGTACGCCAGCGTTATTCGCTTTACGCAGCTGACGGTGGTGCTCACCGAGTCCGCCACGGAATGGGTGTGGCCGGAACGCCGGATTGACAGGGTGCTGATGTGAACGACGCTGAAGATAAAAAAACGTTGCCGCCTTTCTGGCTCGACAGCGACGGCAACGATCAGACTGCCCGGTTCAATTTCTACCGCTTCTGTCAGCTGCTGGAGAAGGCTGGCGGGAACTCGCTGGGTACAGGTTTTTATCCTGACAGCGACCCGGTGCGCTTCAGGCCCGATCCCCATTTAGGTTTTCCATCCGGCGAACTGAAGCGGACTGAAATCGACCCGGATAACCCGGATGCCCCGCCGACCGTCAGAACAAAATTTCTGGGATTGTACGGCGTGGATTCGCCGCTGCCGACTGCCTACATTGACGATATCAACCAGGGGCGGGAAGGGGCTGATGCAATGGCCGCGTTCCTTGATATCTTCAATCACCGGCTGATGACGCAGTTTTACCGTATCTGGAAAAAATACAGTTACCCCGCAACCTTTGAAGACGGCGGCACGGATAAGTTCTCCCGCAGCCTGATGGCGCTGACCGGCATTACCCACAGTCGGGAACTGCCTGCGTCACGCCTGCTGGCAATTATTCAGCCGTTGCTGCATCCAACCCACACGACTGAAGGTGTGGCCGCAGTGATCCGCAGCCAGGCTCCGAATACACAGGTGAAGGTCATCCCGCATCACCCGGTCTGGATGCCGGTGGCTGAACGGGCGCGACTGAAGATTCACGGAGGAATGACGCTGGGAGAACGTCCGATTCTGGGGGATGAAGTCGAAGATGCAAACTACTGCATGCGGATTGAAATGAGCACCGAGGATGCCGATGAGGCGAAAGGGTGGATGCCTCGGGGCCAGCTGCGCAGGGACGTGTTTGCGCTGCTGGAAACGTACCTGGGATGTGATTATGATGCCAGCCTGCACCTGACCATCCCGATTCGCCTGCTGCCTCGTCCGAGGCTTGGCGACCCGGATCTCTTTTCGGGGTACAACATCATGCTCGGGCTTCGGGATGACAATGAAGATCAGATGCCGCAGACGATGCGGATGAGGGTAGGGAAACTTCGTGGCAAGGACTTTGACGACTGACAGCTGGCGGGTAAACGTTCCGGTTAATCTGCATACGGAGGCAGAAACGTTCCTCGGATACCTGCGCCTTATACCAGCGATGAAACCTGTTTGTTGCCCGTGGTGCGCCGCAAAAAACTTCGTTTTGCGCGATCCGCGACTGTATGAATGCCGCAACTGTAAGCGACGTTTCACACCCTGGACAGGCACACCTTTCGCTAATTGTCGTCATCAGGATTCATGGTCGGCTTATGCTGTTTTGCGGCTGGCCGGACTCCTGCCGGGAAAAGCCGGTGATACGGCTGGTTTAAGTCATGGTGCTCAGACCTACCGTGAGGAAGTGCTGGAGGATCTTATTGTCCGGCGATGGCCTTTGCTACTGGCATGCTGGCGAGGATTTGTCGGCAACCAGAAGCCCGTACCGCTGCGTACCACGCCATTTTCCAGCAAGGAAGAAGCGGAAGCGCACCATAATCACGAGTATGTGCAGTGCCTTGAGTGCGGCAAGCTATTTTCGTCTGTGGGAACGCATGTTCGTATGGCCCATGATATGACCGCGATGGAGTATCGTGAAAAATGGCAGATCATGAAGAAAATCCCCATATCGGGTTTTGCCAAACGGCGACAGCACTCTGAATTCATACGAAAACAAATAGAAGTTGGCAATGTCGATCCGGTTGCGCTGGTTCAGGCCATGCATGAAGCCAATGCCCAAAATGGCCGTAAAAAGCCCTTTGTCACGAAGTACATAGCTGAAATGCACACCAAAAGACTGCAAGCACAGCGGCTCTGGGAGCAGTCACCGGCGATAAAGATGCTGGATGAAAACACAAGGCTGGCGGCGGTTGCCAGAATGCAGGCACGAAAGGAAACTGGCGAGAAAGTGAAAGATATTGCTCTTGAGTTAAGCGTCGCGTGCCAGACGTTGTATAGCTGGCTAAAGAAGTATGGTTAGCACCAAAAATTGAGCGAAATTAGGGTTATCGGGTCGCGCAAGGGACGCCGGGCTTCATCGACTGCGCCACCAGTGCGATTTTGAAGTCGCGGGGGAAGTTGGGACGTCGTGGTCGTTTGCGGGCGACAGGGATTTCGCAGAGCGCAGGGACTACGGGAAGAATGGACGATTTTCGGGAGTTCTGCCAGTAAAGGCGTTTATCCAGGTTTTTTGCGTTGATCCGTGGCGGCAAAGGCCAGGAGAGACCGGCTTTCCTGAAGCGAACAAAGAGATCGCAGGCCGTGGTTTTGGGGATGCCTAACCGGCGTCCGGCCTCAATGCGCGGCAGTTTTTCTTCAAAGTGGAGGCGAAGTACCTCGAGAAGCCATGTCCGGTGTTTCAAGCGATAGTGTCCATTAAAAAATGATCTGCGCCCCAGATCTTGGACAACTTATGCAGCCTGACTCAATCGATATTGTACCGGACTAAGACCGCCAAGTTTTTCCTTTATCCTCAATTGGTTATAATAATCAATGTAATCGATAATGTCTCGCTTTAAGTCATCCACATTTTTATATTCATTGAGGTAATAACATTCTGATTTCAATGTTCCAAAAAAACTCTCTATCACTGCATTATCAAGGCAATTTCCCCGACGAGACATACTCTGGGCGATGCCACTATCTTTTAACCATCGTTGCCAGCGTGACATCTGATATTGCCAGCCTTGATCGCTGTGCAATATTGGGTGTTCGTCTTTCGGCAACTGTTTCAGCGCATCCGTGAGCATAGTCTGCACCATTGAAGGTAGAGGGCGGTTAGCGAGGTTATAAGCAATGATTTCGCCATTATAAAGATCCATGATGGGCGACAAATACAGCTTTTTGCCATTCACTTTAAACTCAGTGACATCTGTGACCCACTTCTCGTTGGGGCGTTCTGCGTCAAACTGGCGTTTCAGGAGATTATCGCAAATTCGTCCTTGTTCTCCTTTATATGAACGGTACTTTTTGACGCGAATCAGGCTGCTAATACCCAGTTCCTTCATGAGTTTTCTAACGGTTTTGCCATTAAGTAAAACCCCCTCGTTACGACATGCCAGCCTGATGCGTCTGTAACCATAGCGACCTTTGTGCTGGTGATAAATTTTCAGCACAAGCGCTCTGGCAGACTGGTATCGGTCCGGAGCCGCAAGACGTTTTACATGATAGTAAAATGTACTCCGGGGCAGCCCAGCAACGATTAACAATCGGGACAATGGCCATTCCTGCCTTAGTTCACTTACAATGCTCACTTTTTCCTGGGCGCTGAGCATGTTTTCTGCTGAACCAAGGCCTTCAGCTTTTTTAAGTAGGCATTCTCGACCCTGAGTTGTTCAAGTTCCTCTCGCTCAACATCGGTTAATGCTGGCTGTGGTGGGACTGGCGTGATGCTTTTATCTGGCACTGGGATGATCTTTTGATTTTTTCGGGTGAAAGCATCCTCGCCATGTTTTCTGTCAACGACGGGTAAAAAGTGATCCACTTACATCTCCACCGACGGTCTAATATTGATCCACCGTTTTACTCAGGATTAGCCTCAGCGATAACCCCGGCCTTGCGTTTCTGTTTCAGTCGATAGCTCTCTCCTTTTATTTGAACTACATGTGAGTGGTGTAAGATCCGGTCCAGCATCGCCGATGTCAGGGCTGCATCACCGGCGAACGTCTGGTCCCACTGCCCGAACGGCAGGTTGGATGTCAGGATCATCGCGCTTTTTTCGTAACGTTTGGCGATGACCTGGAAGAACAGCTTTGCCTCTTCCTGACTGAACGGCAGATAGCCTATTTCATCGATGATGAGTAGCTTCGGCGCCATAACGCCACGGTGAAGCGTTGTTTTATAACGGCCCTGGCGTTGCGCTGTGGACAACTGAAGTAACAGATCTGCCGCAGTAGTGAAGCGAACCTTGATGCCCGCCCTTACCGCTTCGTAGCCCATCGCTATAGCCAGATGGGTTTTACCCACACCGGACGGCCCCAGCAGTACGATGTTTTCGTTGCGCTCTATGAAGCTCAGTGAACGCAGCGACTGGATCTGCTTCTGCGGCGCACCGGTGGCGAAGGTGAAGTCGTATTCTTCGAACGTTTTCACTGCCGGGAAGGCCGCCATCCGGGTATACATCGCCTGTTTACGCTGATGTCGGGCCAGTTTTTCCTCATGAAGCAGATGCTCCAGGAAGTCCATATAGCTCCATTCCTGATCCACTGCCTGTTGTGACAGAGCGGGTGCGGCGCTGATAAGACTGTCCAGTTGCAACTGTTCAGCAAGTACCATCAGCCGTTGATGTTGCAGCTCGACCATCATGCGACTCCTCTGCTGAACGTGTCATAGATAGACAGCGGATGATGCAGTGGCTGCCTGTCGAAGGTCACCAGGCTTTCGTCTACCTGCACGTCATACTGTTTTTTCTCCGGCGGCAGAGCCAGCATGGACTGCTGTTCTTCGATCCAGCGATCGCAGGGGCGGGTCTGGATAGTTTCATGCTTCCTCTGGTTGGCAACATCGTGCAACCAGCGCAGGCCGTAGCGGTTGGCTGTTTCAACGTCAACGGTGATCCCCATCGGGCGCAGGCGCGTCATTAGCGGGATGTAGAAGCTATTGCGGGTGTACTGCACCATCCGCTCCACCTTGCCTTTAGTCTGTGCCCTGAAGGGGCGACACAGTCGTGGAGAGAAGCCCATCTCTTTGCCGAACTGCCACAGGGATGGATGGAACCGGTGCTGGCCGGTCTGGTAAGCATCACGCTGCAGCACTACAGTTTTCATATTGTCGTACAGCACTTCCCGTGGCACACCGCCGAAGAAGCTGAACGCATTGCGGTGGCAGGATTCCAGCGTGTCATAGCGCATATTATCAGTGAACTCGATATACAGCATTCGGCTGTACCCCAGAACGGCAACGAACACGTGAAGGGGGGATTTGCTGTTACGCATGGCGCCCCAGTCAACCTGCATTTGCCGTCCGGGCTCGGTTTCGAAGCGAACGACAGGCTCCTGCTCCTGAGGGATGGCAAGTGAGCGTATGAACTCTCTCAGGATGGTCATGCCACCACGATAACCCTGCTCCGCGATCTCGCGGGCGATGACCGTTGCAGGAATTTTATAAGGATGGGCATCGGCGATGCGTTGCCGAATATAGTCCCGGTATTCATCCAGGAGTGAATCGGCTGCGGGACGCGGCGTATATTTTGGCGGCTCAGACTGCGCACGCAGATAACGCTTTACGGTGTTACGGGAGATACCCAGTTCCCTGGCTATAGCCCGACTGCTCATACCCTGCTTATGCAGGATTTTAATTTCCATAACTGTCTCAAAAGTGACCATAAGCTCTCCCGAATCAGGAGAGCAGATTAACCCCTGGATCTGATTTCAGGCGTCGGATATGGATCACTTTCGCACCGTTGGTAACATTTTCTATATTTTTCAAGCCAGGTACATACAGTACCAAAGGCTGGTATCCCATGTTTTACCGCAGTTTCACGAACAGAGAAGCCATCATCCACAACTTCTTTTACTACCATAAGTTTGAAATCAGCAGAGTAGCGTCCCTTTTTACCCGTAAGCACACCGATCCCATGCTCCCGGTAGGCATAAGCCCATTTTCTTACCGTGCAAGGGCTTATGTCGTACATCCTGGCTACAGATTTCAGACTCAACTCATCTTCCAGATACTTCTCTGACACTTCCTTTTTGAATTCCAATGAAAATTTTGCCATGCGCCCTCAGTTTTTGATCTGGTGTCTAACTTTTGGGGCGCACTACATTTTTTAATGGACACTATCGCTTGAAACACCGGACATGGCTTCTTGAGGTACTTCGCCTCCACTTTGAAGAAAAACTGCCGCGCATTGAGGCCGGACGCCGGTTAGGCATCCCCAAAACCACGGCCTGCGATCTCTTTGTTCGCTTCAGGAAAGCCGGTCTCTCCTGGCCTTTGCCGCCACGGATCAACGCAAAAACCTGGATAAACGCCTTTACCGGCAGAACTCCCGAAAATCGTCCATTCTTCCCGTAGTCCCTGCGCTCTGCGAAATCCCTGTCGCCCGCAAACGACCACGACGTCCCAACTTCCCCCGCGACTTCAAAATCGCACTGGTGGCGCAGTCGATGCAGCCCGGCGTCAGCGTGGCACAGCTGGCCCGTGAAAATAACATTAACGACAATCTCCTGTTCAACTGGCGACGTCGTTATCAGCAGGAGCTGTCAGGGACTCCGGCCAGCACGCCAGCACTGCTCCCCGTGACGCTGACCGCTACCGAAAGGCAGGTCAGCCCGCTGACACCCTCTGCGGAAGAGTCTCCCTGCTGCGAACTGGTTCTGCCCGCCGGTACGCTGCGTATTAGTGGAAAGCTGACGCCAGAGCTGCTGCAGATGCTTATCCGGGAAATGCAGGGAGGATGCCGGTGATATCACTCCCTGCGGGCTCCCGCATCTGGCTGGTCGCCGGCGTGACGGACATGCGCAACGGCTTCAATGGCCTTGCTTCCAGAGTGCAGAACACGTTACGGGATGACCCCTTCAGCGGGCATCTGTTCATCTTCCGGGGGCGTCGCGGCGACATGATAAAGGTGCTGTGGGCGGACCGGGACGGCCTGTGCCTGTTCACCAAACGCCTGGAACGGGGGCGCTTCGTCTGGCCGGTGACCCGCGACGGCAAAATCCACCTGACGCCGGCGCAGCTGTCCATGCTGCTGGAAGGCATTAACTGGAAGCATCCGCAGCGAACGGAACGCCCTGGAATACGCCTGTAACCTGCTGTAAAGTGGGGTTATGGAGACCTCATACCCTGATGAAAACGCCCGGCTCAGGGCGCTGCTGCAGGAGCAGCAGACCACCATCCGCAAAATGGCGGAGTATAACCGCCTGCTCTCACAGCGGGTGGCGGCGTACGCCAGCGAAATTAACCGGCTGAAGGCGCTGGTCGCTAAGCTGCAGCGGATGCAGTTCGGCAAAAGCTCCGAAAAGCTGCGTGAGAAAACGCAGCGCCAGGTGCGCGAGGCAGAGGAGCGCATCAGCGCCCTGCAGGAGGAGATGGCGGAGGTGCTGGGAGAGCAGCATGACCCGGTACTGCCCCAGCCGCTGCGCCAGTCTTCCTCTCGCAAACCGCTGCCGGCATCGCTTCCCCGGGAAACCCGCACGCTGTCGCCGGCAGAAACCGCCTGTCCGGAATGCGGTGGCGAGCTCACTGCGCTGGGCTGCGACGTATCGGAGCAGCTCGAGCTTATCAGCAGCGCCTTTAAGGTTATCGAAACGCAGCGGCCGAAGCTGGCCTGCTGCAGCTGCGACCACATCGTTCAGACACCCATGCCTTCAAAACCCATTGAGCGCAGCTATGCGGGGCCCGGCCTGCTGGCGCGCATCGTCACGGCGAAGTTCGCCGAACATGTGCCTCACTATCGTCAGTCAGAGATATACCGTCGTCAGGGTGTTGAACTGAGTCGTGCCACGCTGGGGCGCTGGTCCGGCGCGGTCAGCGAACTGATGGAGCCGCTGTACGACCTGCTTCGCCAGTACGTGCTGATGCCGGGTAAGGTGCATACCGACGATATCCCTGTGCCGGTGCAGGAGCCGGGCAGCGGCAAAACCCGCACGGCCCGGCTGTGGGTCTACGTCCGGGATGACCGTAACGCGGGGTCACAACTTCCACCGGCGGTATGGTTCGCGTACTCGCCGGACCGGAAAGGCGTGCATCCACAGCAACATCTTGCCGGGTACAGCGGTATCCTGCAGGCGGACGCGTACGGTGGCTACAACGCGCTGTACGAAGACGGCCGCATCACCGAAGCGGCGTGTATGGCACACGCCCGCCGAAAAATCCACGACGTCCACGTCCGCCTCCCAACAGATATCACAACCGAAGCACTGAGGCGCATCGGCGAACTGTACGCCATCGAGGCGGAGATACGCGGCAGTCCGGCAGAGGAAAGGCTGGCGACCAGAAAAGCCAAAGCCATACCGCGGATGCAGTCGTTGTATGACTGGATACAGGAACAGATGAAGGTGCTGTCGCGCCACTCGGATACGGCGAAGGCGTTCGCCTACCTGCTGAAGCAGTGGGACGCGTTAAACCTGTACTGCAGCAACGGGTGGGCGGAGATCGACAACAACATCGCGGAGAACGCACTACGTGGCGTAGCCCTGGGCAGGAAGAACTGGCTGTTCGCGGGTTCAGACGCGGGCGGTGAACGTGCTGCGATCCTGTACTCGCTGATCGGCACCTGCCGGCTGAATGGTGTGGAGCCGGAGGCGTGGCTGCGCTATGTCCTGGGACATATCCAGGACTGGCCGGTAAACCGGCTGCGCGACCTGCTGCCGTGGAAAACCGATCTCACATCTGCATAAGCGTCAATACGGTCTAGATGTGACGCTTACCCTGATTCTACCCATTAACTGAAGAAAAAACACGCAAGTTCAATAAGGCCCGACATCAACAACCAGCCTCGGCACTCGCCGGGGCTTTTTTACATCCAAAAACCAAAGGCCCCGGTCGTTGCAAGCGATGCGGGGCCTTTTACTTTCCACCGTTACGGGACTAACGAGGAACATGTGATAGATTTTAGCAAACTGATACGGGAGTTGCGACCAAGCTGGAAGTTTATCCTGCTGTGGCTGGTAGCAATCACCGCCTCGCTAGGGTATTTCATCGGTCAGGTTAGATGGTGGTAGCCTGCCTGAGTGGGATTTGCTTTAACTGACTTCCACCCACTCACCATTTTGGGTTTTTTCTACTTCGATAAGTGTATCAAACTGTCGCTGACACTCAGCCGGGTCTTCATCCCAGGACGGCATCTCCGAAAGCCAATTTTCTTCTGTATCAACCGATCCTGTCACGGGATTCATGAGAAATTTTTCAGTAGTCATAGCGATGGCCTCTTCAATTTTAAATTTACGATTTTTCAGCATGATGACGATATCCGCTGAAAGTTTTGCCGGGATGCGGTTATCACCGGACACCCACTTACGGACTGTGCGGTCTGACACGCCGAGCGCTTCCGCCATGTCAGTCTGCCAGCGCGACCCGAAAGCCGCCTCCCCGGCCGCAATTAACTGATTTTTATCCATTCTTAAGCCTTGGCGATTGACCATGTTGTTTTCAGCGCCTGAGCGAAAAATTCGCAAGCCTGAGCACCTGGGATGTTGGAAGCTATGCGGCGAGCGCGGGCCCATGCTTCGCGCATGATTGCACCTTTGTTGAATTTGCCATTGACAACCAGGATGGCTTTGAGTGCGGCGTTTTCGTTTACGAGTGCTTTTTTGAAGTTCATGGTGAATCCCCTTGGATTATCGGTCGGGACCAATTCCCTTACCGTGAAAACATAATAACAGGCCTAAATTTAGGAATCAATATTTTTTTCGAATTTTTTAGCCGACCCAATAGCAAGCCCGGTATCTTTGCTGCGGCGGTCGCCGCCACGCTTTGCCACCCATTCGGGGCCGCACTGTTCAAAATTTGAACTTTGATTCCTGAAATCTGAGGAATCAAAAACCACGTAATCAGCACTCAGGCTAAAGCCATCTTCAGCGTGGTCAGGTATTCATGACTGACCTGCTGGCGAGATTTTGAGCTACTCAAATTTGGGGAGCGCAAAGTTTCAACAATGATGTAATCCGTACCTTCCTTAACATTGGCATGCTGCAAGCCCCACACCAGAGGAAATAACAGCCAGTGATAAGTGGGGGTAATTTTAGTTTAGTGGGGGTTGTACGCCGGAACCGCCGGAATTTCCGCGACGCATCTTTTTGGCTCTCGTGTGCCTGTACGTTAGGCCACCGTTAATCGGACATCAAAAAAAGAGCCATTCATGGGAGAAAACTACTGATTGCTGCGTCTCATATATCTGGTACGCATAGATTCTCATTCATGGCTCCATAAACGTACACATCAGTACATGTTACCTACATGCTTTTTACTTCATCATTAAAAGCTGTTTGAACGACATCTTTGCGTTTCAGAAGTAAGTTAATCATTGAGTCAAGATGATTGATTTCATCCTGATACCACCGCAATGGTTCAGGTAATGGAATATCCGGGAAGAACCGATCTAACCCAGCTTCTTCCATCTTAAGAAGCCATTCTGGTTTCTTGCCTAAACGTTCTTCTAGTGTCAGGGATTCGTTGAGCCGATCATTGATGAGTTTTGTTACGCTGATGTTTTTATGCACAGCGATCTGCTTTAACGAATGATAAAGTTCAGATTCGATTGCTAAGTTTAAACGTTGTGTTGTCATTGCTACCTCCAATGTGTGTACCTATACAATACACATAATGATATCGCAAAAATACAATGAGTAAAGGTCTTTTTGGCGGCGGCCACTCAAACCGCAACAAATTCCCGATGCCGGAAATTTCGGCGGTTCCGGCGTAGAACCCCAATAGAACGTAACTGATTTTCAAGGCCGCAGAAGCGGCCTTTTTTATGCACCATAGCTAATTTACATCAATTGCGAGCCTGTACATTGCATCCATAGCCGCCGGGCACCTAATCTCGTTTGTCCGGTAATCGTAAGCCAGCATACCATCATGCGCCTGCGTGACGATGCAGGCCCCCTGGAGTTACCCGAATAACAGAGGAGGGGACCGAACCACCCCGGAACGGTCCCCGGCGAAACAGAAGGTACCAGGACCTCAGCTCCGGTATAATACTGCCAGATGAGTACACTTAAACCAACGGAGACGCGGAATGTCAGGCAGAAACAGAAAGAGCGGGAAGTCACCGGTTCCCCATGACGGGCTGTTTAAAACCTTCCTGACCCACACGGATACCGCCCGGGATTTTCTGGCTCTGCATCTGCCCGCAGAGCTGCTGCAGCTGTGCGACCTGACCACCTTGCAGCTGGAGTCAGGCTCCTTTATTGAGGAAAATCTGCGAACCTATTTTGCTGACGTGCTGTACTCCCTGAAGACCACGGAGGGTGAGGGATACATTTATACGCTCATTGAGCACCAGAGCAGTCCGGACAGGCATATGGCGTTCAGACTCATGCGGTACTCCATTGCCGCCATGCAGAAACACCTGGATGCCGGTCATGAGCAGCTACCGCTGGTTATTCCGCTGCTGTTTTCCCACGGTCGTGGCAGCCCCTGGCCCTACACGCTGAACTGGACAGAGCTGTTTGCCAGCCCGGGAACAGCACGAAAACTGTATACCGGTGATTTTCCCCTCATAGACGTCGGTGCCATTGATGACGATGAAATCATGAAGCACCGCCGGATGGCCCTGCTGGAACTGATGCTAAAGCACGCACAAACCCGCGACCTGGCCGAGCTGACTGAGCATCTGGTCACCCTGCTGATTGCGGGTTACACTACCGATGAGCAGCTGGTCACTTTAATGAACTGGATGCTGCAGACGGGAGACACAGCCAGACCCGAGGCGTTCCTGCAGGAGCTGGCCCGCCGATCACCGCAACACGAGGAGATTTTAATGACTATTGCACAACGACTGGAACAGAAGGCCCGTGAAGAAGGCATCCAGCTTGGCGAACAGCGCGGCATCGAGAAAGGTGAGCGCGAAGCGACCCTGAAAATTGCCCGCACGATGCTGCAGAGCGGCATCGACCGCAATACAGTGATGGCCATGACAGGTCTGACTGAAGAAGATCTGCGGCGCATCACCCACTGACGTTACCAGGGTGCCTGCGCGCGCCCCGTTCTTTACTGATCAACCAGCACTGATGGTCATCAGTTTCCAGTGGTCGTCATTACTGACGGCCTCCCAGCCACAGCTTTTAAGCAGCGCATTAAGCCCCTCGGCGCGCCCGCCAATTCTCGCAGGCACAGGTAGCACCTGCGTCCCGTCATCATTAAAACCGATATCCAGCGCGCTTTTCAGCAGACAGATACTGTTCACCGATGCCGATGGCAGAATCTTATTTCGACCGCTCCACTCACTGTCGCTGAGGACGTGATACCTCCAGTCGTACTGCTTCGCCAGCTCCAGTGCGTAGGTCAGGCGAAAAAGGTCGTTCTGCTCAGACAGTTCGCCGGTGCAGCTACGCCAGAGATAATCCAGCTTATGGCGCAGCCGCGCGCGAACGCCGAGCGTACGGCCCTGGTTGAGTATCCAGTCAACATCGGTGGCCACGTCACGTGAGAACCGGCGCTGTTTTTTTGCCTGGGCAAACCAGCGGGTAATAAACAGGTTTTCCTGCGACTCGGAGACAACCAGACCATCTTCCCGTGCTGTCAGCAAGGCAATCAGTGCACACCATGCGAGGTGCCCTGTTTCTTCTTTCATTCAGTCTTCATCCTTGTTTTTCCGGCACTCTGCTACGGCGTATCAGAGTGGAGTTACCGAAACCCTTTTCGCTTTAGCGTCTTCAATCAGTTGACGGAGCTCATCTACAGACAATGGCCTGGATTCATTGCCTCTGTGCACCATCGCATGACAGTTAGGGCACAGCGGAACCATATCCCTGCCCGGATCAATTTTATAGCCCTCGCCCATGGTTGCCAGGGGCGTAATGTGATGGACGTGGATGAAGTCTTTGCCCAACTCACCGTAGGTTTTTTCGAAATCAAATCCGCAGCCCTTGCAGACGGTACCATGACGCCGGATACAGGCTTTCCTTGCTTCAGGATCCCTCTCGTAGGCATTGACGGTAATGGCCTTTCTGGCACCTTCAGTGTACTGCTCAGGAAAGGTGAGCTCGTCCGGATAAGCGTGACCGGTAATATCGGCATACCAGACGCTCCCTTCCTTCCGGAGATAACGTTTTTCAATCTGATGTTCGAAATCTTTTATCGCGGCAACGTCAGGATTATCAGGCTTTGGTGAGTGAATCATGTTGAAGGTGTAAAGATCATACCCTTCGTTCAGGTACCCGAGATGTTCAATAGCCTGCGTGTAGCCCGGAAGTCTCTTTTTTTTGGCGCTGAACTCCCACTCTTCGCGCAGGATAACTGCGCGATCCTGTTCACGCTCAGATTCCCAGGCACCGAAAATCACTATCTGCCGGTCGTGGCTGATAAAAGACCAGCTCCAGCTCCAGTTCTTACAGGTTGCTCCCTCATTCTGTATAAACTGCTTTCTGTTCATTGTTTACTCCATTTGGCCGTTAACTCATTGAACGCCCAATCTCAAATACTGCAGCTGTGCGCCATGACTTGACCGTTTCAGTTTTCCTGTCGTCAACATACCAGTGAATACCGTCAGTTCTTATCCTCTCAAAAAGAAAAGACATATCCCATACATGCTGAGGAATAAGTGTTCCTTCCCCGGCAATAATTCCGGCTGTAATTGAATGATTCCCTCCCTCCACAAAACCAATACGCCACGGAAGCCACAGCTCGACGTAGTGGTTATTACGATCCTGCTGCCATGGCCTTCCTTTTGCGGTACCAATCCGGGAAACATTATTGATGTAACGCGACCTGCTCCAGGGCCAGGGCAGAACCATATCACTGGCCAGTGAAAGAGGATAATCCTGCGGATTACGTTCCCCAGACTTCATACGGTCATAATCCTGAACTTCTCTAATCCCCTTGAAGAAAAACTCTTCTGGGTCCATATCCGGGCGCGCATCAGTTCCCTCTTCTGCCACCGCAAGAAGAAAATCGCTTTGCAATGGGCGGACGATTACCCGAATAAAATCCGGCAAAGCCAGGATCGGCAACGATGACGCAACCGACAAAAGATGGTCAAAGTTATTTTTTGCTGCGATTACCATTCTGTGTTTATTGCTTACTTTCCAGAACATCCTTTTCTCCGGGTATCCATTTAGGGTTTACTCCCGCGCTATATGCCGTTTTCAGGGTGTTTGACCTTAATCGGATAACATTAATGCGATACCGCAAGAACGACAACTTAAAAGCGATAGCCGCTGACGCAAAATCAATCCGTTACGCATCTGGATTGATTAAATAATGCGCTTAACGTACAAAATTTTCCGATCTCCAAACTGACCCCTTTATGAGAGAATGAACCGGACAAGCACCGTAAACAGATATAACTGACACAGGACCTGAAGCATTCTCCATCCCCATATGTGATATCGCCACTTCTGTTTTTCTCTCGCATCGGCATCAGCAATCACCATGTCAGCCCGGCTTTTTTTTTGCCAGTCTCTGTACATGCGCCAGAAGAACCAGGGCCACAAGATAAGCAGTAAGGTTATTACCGTTTTTTCATATATCATGCTCATTATGTTTTGACCTGTGAAATCTTTTTCAGTTTATGTTCCGAAGAAGTTTAAGAAAGACAACATCCGCTGTTATTTAATCTTGCTGTTAAGCCGCACACAGATATGGCTTTACTACATTCAACCGATTGGGACCAGTGAATAAACCAGCAGTAATTGTAAGCCACACAGTCACTTCGCAGCCTGGTGTTCAAATTCACGTAATTCTGGTGTGTTCCCCTGACGTTCTCAGCTCTCCTGTCCCGGAACGAACCGCACCTGTTCCAGTAAATCAATGGCCAGCTGGAGGTAAAGTACCTGGTCCGGCGCCCATTTTCCGGTTTCCGCAATCTCACTGTGCAGCACGGCGACAATGTTTTCGCGGCGCGAATCATGGCCGGCTTCGGCCAGCATAAAAACGATGCTGCCGACCACCTGGCACATCTCTTCATGCTGGCGCATGAAAGCGTCTGAATACTCCATTCTGCTCTCCCTTAAACGATAACCCTGCTTCAGGTGTGATTATGCCGTGAAACGGCATGGAGGCGCAAAGCGCCGGAGGCCCCCGCAGCGAAGCGAGGACGAAAAAAGCATTACGGCTTCAGCCGTAATAACCCCCAGCCTGTAAAGCCCAGACAATCCAGCTTTAAGCCGCGAAGATGCCTCTGTGCGCCGCCGGAGTGGTCACGACAAGGCGTAGCCGCAGTCGGGGCGTATCTCCGCGTTAGCGGGCCGTAAGGGCCGCTTACGGGCGTGTACGCAATACTTCCAGCGATACCACCCACAGCAGGGAAGAAGTCTAGTTACAACATCCATCACTAAAAGCGACACCACTCCCGGCCTCCGGCCGGGGGCGGCGGCGCTTTTCAGGGGTGGGTCCCGGGGCAGGTGGTGCCGCTGTGCACGGTCTGCCGCTCTCATTGTTTTGTATGTTGTAACTATGCGCGCGCGACAGCGCCCGCTGCAACGCGGCGGGACCAACCTTTGTTGTTTCCGAACCGGCGCAGACGTGAGTCCGCTGCAGGGGCGGGCATTCTCCTGAGCCTGTCCACAGGGCAGGCGACGAACAGGTTATTTATTTATAAGAAGTAATCTTATTTATTTAAAAGAAGTACAGAGCTGGTTTTTAAAGGAAACCACGCACTTTGAAAATACGTCGGCTGGCGCTCTGTAAGCTGTACGGTTGTAACCTTACGGAAAGGTCCCTTGCAGTTAAATGTGAATAAATGGATTCAGCGACCGCAGCGGGCTCCGGTGGGCAGATTTCTGGCCGTTCTGATGGCCGGATGACGGGGATGCCGGTGCAGCTGGCCACCGTTCCGCTCAGAAAATGAGCGCCGGCGGGCTGCAGGCGTGGGAAATCCTCCGGCGTCAGCCGGATTTTTCATGAAGGAGGGTTATATGGGGACGGTGGCCAGTCGCGTGTAGTTGTTGCCCCGCGACATCAGCATGCGCTCTTTCACGCGCCGCTCAAGCTCGCGCTTCATCGCATCCAGCCCGCCGGTAAAGCGGCCGGTGGCGTACTCGCGCGTCAGCTGCTGTTTCACCAGCGTGACAATGTCCTGACGGGTTCTGCCCGCGTCGCGGCGCGCGCGGGCGCGCTTCAGCCCGTGCGACTTACGCTCGGTCTGGTAAACACGGAACCGCTCGCGCACAAAACGCCAGGCCTTCGCTATCAGCTCGTCCATCCCCAGCGGCTGGAGGCGCTGTTTTTTACGCTGCTGGTTTTCCCATTCGACGCGGCTGCGGCGGGCGGCCACCACGGCCACGTCTGAGACGTCCAGCGCCGAGAACAGCGCCGGCGTGAAGGTGATATCGGTCGGGATATTGCACCCAATCTGCGGGTCATATTCGGTCTGGTAGGTAATCAGACCCAGCTCCGCCATAAACCTGAGCGCCCGCGTGGCGCGGGTGATGGAGAGGTTCCCGCTCTTTGACTCCGTCGCCAGCCCGCACTCGATGGCCAGATTGGTGATGGAGCGCTGGACGCGGTTGGCCAGCGGGTCGTAGTGGAAGCAAAGCCCCTGCAGCAGCGCATCGATGGCACGACGGCGCAGCACCGGCGGCATGCGGTGACGCTTACCCAGCGAGCGCACGAACGCCACGTGGACGGAAAAATCAAAACGGGACGTGAAGCCTTCGGCTTTCGCCATCAGCTTACGACAGAACGGCAGCGTCTTCTTTCCTTCGCGCGGCGTGAATGCCGGATGCGGGTTTCTGACCTGCCGGTAATGGGAGAACAGGGTCTGAGCGTCAGTCACACCTTCCCGCAC